>JAGQUR010000184.1 GCA_020438395.1 Solirubrobacterales bacterium
AGCTGCACGAAGTCCTTGGTGTCGGCCAGTGAGACCCCGGGCAGGGGGAGGGTCAAGCCCCAGCGTGCGCTCATGGCGGCAGCCTATATAGCCTGCCCCGCATGGGTGTTATCTCGCACGACGTTCGATCCGGATCAAAGCCCGACCGCAACCTGGCCCTGGAGCTGGTTCGCGTGACCGAATCGGCGGCGCTGGCCGCCGCAAGGTGGATCGGCCGGGGTGACAAGATTGCCGCCGACGGCGCCGCCGTCGACGCCATGCGCATCCTGCTCGACACGGTTCCGATGGACGGGATCGTGGTGATCGGCGAGGGCGAGAAGGACGAAGCCCCGATGCTCTACAACGGCGAGCAGATCGGCGACGGCAGCCCTCCCGTGGTGGACATCGCGGTCGACCCGCTCGAGGGCACCACGCTGACCGCGCGCGGTTTCGGCGGCGCCTTGGCCGTGATCGCACTCTCGGAGCGCGGCACGATGTTTGACCCGGGCCCCTGCGTGTACATGGAAAAGCTGGCTACCTCCTCGGAGTTCGCCGACCTGCTGTCTTTCGACGAGCCGATCGGTGACGTGATCCGGAAAATCGGCGAGCGCAAGGGTGGCGGGCCGGAAGAAGTGACCCTGACCATTCTCGACCGTCCCCGCCACGAGGAGACGGTCAAGGAGATACGCGAGGCGGGCGCAACGATCCGCTTCATCACCGACGGGGACGTTCAGGCGGCCCTGCTGGCGGTGTCCGAGGACACCGGAATCGACCTGCTCTGGGGCATCGGCGGCACGCCGGAAGGCGTTCTGGCGGCCTCGGCGATCAAGTGCCTGGGCGGAGAGATCATCGGCAAGCTCTGGCCCCGCAACGACGAGGAGCGTCAGGCTGCGATCGACGCCGGCTACGACCTCGACCGGGTCCTGACTTCGAATGATCTCGTCTCGGGAGACGATGTCTTCTTCGCGGCGACCGGTGTCACCGACGGTGACCTGCTCGACGGTGTCCGCCGCCACAAGGGCTGGGCCACAACGGAGTCGCTCGTCATGCGCTCGCGTTCAGGGACCGTCCGCAAGGTCGGTGCCCGCCACGACCGCGCCAAGTTGCGCGAAGTTACCGGCGGCCTCTACGGTTGAGCCATGGTCGCCGAGCGATTTATCGCCGCGTTCTCCGAAGCCGACTTCGAGACGATGCGCGAACTGCTCGCGCCCGACCTGATCGCCTGGATCACCGATTCGACCGGCCAGATGGACCGGGTGGAAGGCCGTGATGGTTATCTGGCAAGGATCGAGCAGATGGACCTCCCCGGTGCCGAGTTCCGGGTCGAGCTCACCCAGCCGCCGGTCGAGATCGAATCCGACAAGGTGCTTCTGATGGTCGAGGTTCACGCCGAGCGCGGTGGGCGCAGCCTCCACAACTTCGCCGGCCACCTGCTGCGCCTTGACGGCGAGCAGATCGCCGAATGGTGGATGGTCGACGCCAAGCCCGCCGAAAGCGACCAGTTCTGGTCCGAGTAGTTGGGCGGAGGTCAGGCCATGGCCGGAACGACACTGGTAGCCGGCTCCACCGGGTACATCGGCCGTCTGCTTGCCGAAAGGCTGGCGGAAGAGGACGGTCAGGTCCGGTGTCTGGCCCGCGATCCCGGTAAGGCGGCCGACCTCGGGCGACGGGGCTGCGAAGTGGTGGCAGGGGATGTGCTGGATCCCGGATCCCTGGAGGAGCCACTTTCCGGAGTGCGTGTCGCCTATTACCTCGTTCATTCGATGGGCCGCGGGGCGAGCGGCGACTTTGCCGAGACCGATCTCGAGGCGGCCAGAAACTTCGCGGTGGCCGCGGCTGCGGCCGGGGTCGAAAGGATCGTCTACCTCGGAGGTCTCGGCGAAGGGAACTCACCGCACCTTCAGTCCCGGCATCGGACGGCCGAAGCCCTGGCATCGACCGGGATCGATCTCGTCTATCTGCGGGCGGCCGTCGTGATCGGGGCCGGCAGCGAATCCTTCAGGACCATTTACTGGCTGGTCAAGCGGCTCCCGGCCATGGTCACGCCGCGCTGGACCGACACCCGGACCCAGCCGATCGGCGCCGCCGACGTGGTCAATGCGCTGGTCGCGTCACGCGGGCTGGCCAGAGGTGGCGAGATCCAGATCGGCGGGCCAGACGTGACGACCTACGGCGGGATGATGGACGAGATGGCAAGGGCCATGGGCAAGCGCCCGCCGCTCCGTGTCGCGGTGCCGCTGCTCACCCCGAAACTGTCCTCGCTGTGGCTCGGACTGGTCACCCCGGTAGACGTCGGGGTGGCCCGGCCACTGATCGAGGGTCTCTCCACCGAGACGGTTGTCACCGACCCCGCAGGCATGGAACGTCTCGGTCTGGAACCGGCCCCGCTTTCAAGAGCGATGCGGGACGCCGTCGCCGGGATGCGGTCGGCGTCCTAGACGGCGCCAGGGGTCACGCCACGGCGGATCACTTCGTCCGGGATCGAGGTGAGCGAACCGAGAAAGCCCCTGGTCACGGCGATGTGGATCCGGAGCTGGGTCTGGGAGTAGATCCAGGTGCCAAGCCGGGCGAACCTGCCGGTACCGCGGATCCAGGGATAAAAGTTCGACACCGTTGAAGTGACAGCAAGGGAGGGAAAGTCAGGGTCTCCGCCGTCGCGGCGTCTCGCTTCGATCTGGAGAAAGCCCTTGCCGCGCCCGTCACGGGCCACCAGCAGTCCCCGGTCGATCGGCCACCTGATCGAGGCTTTCTCGCTTCCGGTCGAGAACTCCGGCGAACGGAACCGGAGCAGGGGTATCCGCCCGAGAAGGGTGACGGTCTGGGAGTCCGGCGCGTAGCGGATCCTGATCAGCCCGACGGTGCGTCGGCGGATGAAGTCCCAGTACGAACGGGCGAGCAACTCGAGCGTGGAGGGAGTCCAGATCTCCTCGAAGGTCTCGCGATCGACCTTGATCAGGGCCTCCTGCTCGCAGGTAATGCCACCGCTTGTTTCGAGACCCTGTCGTGACGGATCCGGCAGCAGCTCGATGCGGACGCTCATTGGCGCTTGCGGCGGCGCAGCGGGATCACCTTTGTCTCCGCTTCGTCTTCGGTGTCCTCGGGCCGGGTGTCCGGCTCGGGCCACGAGTCGCCGCTGACCAGCGAGCGGTAGGGCTCGGCCATCGGTCGCTGCGCCGCCCGGGCCTCTTCGGCCTGGGCCCGTGCGAGCAGCTGGGCACGGCTGAGGATCCCGTAGGGAAGGTTGCCGGTGTCGTGGTACTCGTGGCGGATCGAGTTGATCACCG
>JAGQUR010000185.1 GCA_020438395.1 Solirubrobacterales bacterium
CAGATGTAATCGGCCGGGAAGCGCTGCTCGAATTCCTCTTTGCCCTCGAAGGGGTAGTGGAACTGGGCGAAGGGCATCGCGCCCGAGTCGTACCAGGTGTCGATCACGCTGATCACCCGCTTCATCTCGCCGCCGCATTCGCAATCCCAGGTCACCTCGTCGATGTAGGGACGGTGGAGGTCTTCCGGCACGGCGCCCGCCTTCTCTTCCAGTTCCGCGATCGAACCGGCACAGAAGGTCTCCTCGCAATCGTCGGCGGAGCATTCCCAGATCGGCAGGGGAGTGCCCCAGTAACGGTCGCGGGAGAGTGCCCAGTCGACGTTGTTCTCGAGCCAGCGTCCGAAGCGACCCTCCTTGATGTGCTCGGGATGCCAGCCGATCTTCTCGTTGCCGGCCAGCATCGTGTCCCGTGCCTCGGAGGTCTTGATGTACCAGCTGGCCTTCGCGTAGTAGAGCAGCGGGGTGCCACAACGCCAGCAATGCGGGTAGGAGTGTTCGTAGTCGCTGGCCCGGAACAGGCGGCCTGCCTTCCGGAGATGGTCGATCAGCCCGGCGGTGATCTCCGGGTCCTTGACGAACTCACCCTCGAAGCCGGTCACCCTGGAGTCGAACTTCCCGTCGAGTCCGACCGGGTTGAAGAGGGTGCCTTCCGGCCCGCGGCTGGACGGGTCGTAGAGACCGTTGGCAATTGCGGCCCGGTAGTCGTCCTCGCCGAAGGCCGGCGCGATGTGGACCATCCCGGTGCCGTCATCGGTGGTGACGAAATCGCCGCTGATCACCCTGAAAACGCCGGAGTTCTCGGCCATGCCGGGGAAGGGCGCTTCGTAGCCCAGCCCGAGCAGCTCCTCGCCCTTGAAGGTCCGCTCGGCCGTGACTCCCTCGCCGAGCACCTTCTCGATCAGCTTGTCGGCCAGGATCAGGGTCTCACCGTCAATTTCAACCTCGGCGTAGGTCACCCCGGGATCAACCGCCACGGCGTAGTTGCCGGGGAGCGTCCAGGGAGTCGTGGTCCAGATCAAGAGTGATGCGTCGCGGTCGGTCAGGGGAAAGCGGACGTAGACGGAGGGGTCGGTCACGTCCTTGTATCCCTGGGCTACCTCATGGGAGGAAAGTGCGGTGCCGCAGCGCGGGCAGTAGGGCGAGACCCGGTGGCCCTCATAGAGACGGTCGGATTCGTAGAGCTCCTTGAGCGACCACCAGACCGACTCGATGTATTCGGAGTCCATCGTCACGTACGGGTCGTCGAGATCGATCCAGAAGCCGATCCGGTCGGTCAGCCGGTTCCATTCCTCGACGTAGGTGAAGACCGACTCGCGGCAGAGGCGGTTGAACTCCTCGATTCCGAACTCCTCGATCTCCTGCTTCGAGGAGATGCCGAGCTGCTTTTCCACTTCAAGCTCGACCGGCAGGCCGTGACAGTCCCAGCCCGCCTTGCGGGGTACCCGGTAGCCGCGCATCGCCCGGTAGCGCGGGTAGATGTCCTTGAAGACGCGGCTGAGCACATGGTGCGAGCCCGGCCTGCCGTTGGCGGTCGGCGGCCCTTCATAGAAGCTCCAGACTTCGGCTCCCTCCCGCTGTTCGAGCTGCCGTTCGAAGACCCGGTTCTGCTTCCAGACCGCGTTGATCCTCTCCTCCATTTCGGGGAAGGACTGTTTCGGATCGACTGGGCGAAATGACGACATGAGCAGGGGAGTTTATGAAAGGCCGCTGCCCCCGGAGGGTTGATCGGGCTGCGACCATCTAGGGTGAGTCAATGGACTTGCTTGAGTTGAGGGACAAGGTAGTTCTGATCACCGGTGGAGCGAGGGGAATCGGGTTCGAAACCGCGAGGCTTGCCCGCGAGCGGGGCGCCTCGGTCGCGTTGATTGATCTCGAGCGCGAAGTCGTTGAGGAATCTGCGGTCGCGCTGGGTGGTGACTCGATCGGAATCGCGGCCGACGTGACCGATCTCGGCCAGATGGAAGACGCGGTCGCCCAGACCGTGGAACGGCTCGGGAGAGTTGACGTGGTGATCGCCAACGCCGGCATCACCCCGCCGAAGACAACGGTCAGGGCCCTCGACCCCGCGATCTGGGAAAAGGTCGTCGAGGTCAACGCGGTCGGCGTCTACAACACGGCGAGGGCTGCGATCGACCAGGTGATCGCGAACCAGGGCCACATGGTTCTCATCGCCTCGGTCTACGCCCATGTCAACGGAGTGATCAACACTTCCTACGCCGCGTCAAAGGCCGGAGTCGAAGCTCTCGGCCGGACGCTCCGGGCCGAGCTCGAACCCCACGGTGCTTCCGCCGGGGTCGCCTATTTTGGTTTCGTCGAGACCGACCTGATCAGCGAGATCTTCGACAACGAGCTGGCCGACAGCTTCCGGGCCGAGATCGCGCCCTCGTTCCTGACCGGCAAGATGCCCGTGAGCCAGGTCGCGGAAGCGCTGGTCGACGGCATCGGCCGGCGCGAGCCGCGGATCGTCGAGCCGCCCGCCTGGCGGCCGCCGCTCTACCTGCGCGGTCAGGTCGGCCCGATGGCCGACCGGCAACTCGAACGCAACCCGGTGGTCGGCGACTACATCCGCGAGTTTGAAAGACGGGACATCGGGGAGTCGGCCGCGCCGGTCTTCCCGCCGGTCCGTTCCGGGGATCCCTACAACCTCGGCGGCAAGGTGGTCCTGGTCACCGGTGCGGCCAGGGGGATCGGATTCGAGATCGCCCGTCAGGCCCACGGTCGTGGTGCTTCCGTGGCGGTACTCGATCTGGACCCCGCCGAAGCCGAGCAGGCAGCGGCCCGAATCGGGGTGAGGGCGGTCGGCTTCGGTGCCGACGCGACCAGCAGCGATGACCTGGAAAAGGCTTTCGCGGGCACCCGCGAGCACTTCGGCCGGATCGACGTGGTCGTTGCCAACGCCGGAATCGCAGCGAAAGTCGCCGGCACAGTCAGCGTCCAGGATCCGGACGAGTGGCGGCGGATCTACGAGGTCGACATGTTCGGGGTCTTCCGTACCGTCCGGGCCGGCATGGAGGACGTGGTGAAGAACGGCGGACAGTTCGTGCTGATTTCTTCGTCATACGCCTTCATGAACGGATTCCTGAACTCGGCCTATGCGACCGCCAAGGCCGGGGTCGAGGCGCTCGGGCGTGGTCTCCGTGCCGAGCTGACACCGCTCGGGGCGAGCGCCACTGTCGCCTACTACGGCTGGATCGACACGGAGCTGGTCGCCGGCGCCTTCGAAGATCCATTGGTCGACCGGCTTCGCAAAGACGTGACGCCGGGCTGGATGACCCGCAGGGTGCCTCCGGCCAAGGCCGGCAAGGTTGTGATCGATGCTCTCGAGAAGCGCCGTCCGCGCGCGATCGCTCCGGCCGAATGGAAGGGCCTTTTCTACGGCCGCGGTCTGCTCATGCCGGCCTTCGACAAGCTCCTGGACGGAGATGCGGCCGTCGCCGAGATCGTTCCCGCGGCAGAGGAACGCCTCCGCGGCGACTGACCGCAGGTTCTTACAGGTGGTTGGTCTTGCCGCAGACCTGACCGCCGCCGGATTTCTTCTTCGAGCAAACGCTCTTGATACTGAGGGTCGAGCGCGACCGGAACTTGCCCGAGCTGGCCGTAATCTTCGCCTTGCCCCTGGCCTTCCTGGTCGCCCTGATGGTGATCTTCTTCTTCAGGGTCTTGCCCGAGAGCAGGTTCACCGTGATCGATTTCTTCAACTTCACGTTCCGGTTCGATGACTTGAGCCGGATAGTCGCGCGGCCCTTGTAGCCGTTGGTGCCGGTGATCGAGAGGGTGAGGACCTTCTTCTTGCCGGCCTTGAGCTTGCCCTTCGCCGGGCTCAGGCGCAGACCCTTCACTTTGATCGCAGGCAGGTCGACGCAGTTGTCCGGGGCGATGCCGGTCTGGCCCTCCGGGCAGACCTGCTCCGGGCAGCGCGGTTCTCCGTCGGCGCTGGCGATGCCGTTCTCGCACAGGTACCTGGCCAGGTTCAGCGGGTCGGGCGTGTTGTAGGAGTCGGCGCCTTCTTCGATCAGCTTGGCGTAGAAAGGATCAGTGTCCTGGGCCTCGTCGTGGTCGGATCCCCAGACGTAGATCTTGTAGCCGTCGTAGTCGGCAAACGGCTTGAGGATCGGTACCGTCCGCAGCCAGTTGCCAGAGAGCTTGTAGTAGTCGGGCGGCTCCAGCGCGACCGGGGTCGGGGTGATCGGCTGGCCCTGGATGTAGCCGAGCAACGCGGACTGGCTGCCGCTGTAGGACTTGTGCTGCGGACGGGCCGCGGCCATCGCATCCAGCATCTCCTGGCCGAAGGAGTTGA
>JAGQUR010000051.1 GCA_020438395.1 Solirubrobacterales bacterium
TTTGCCCGTCCTTGTGGCGGGCAAATTGATTCACCTGTTGGGCCCCGTCAGGCAGTGGAACCCTCGAGGGCTGCCCTCTTCTTCAGGAACCGGCCGACTTCGCGGCGAGCGATGACCATCTTGTGGACTTCGTCCGGGCCGTCGGCCAGTCGGAGGGTGCGGCTGTAGCGCCACATCGCGGCCAGCGGGGTGTCTTCTGTCATGCCGAGCGCTCCGTGGACCTGGATCGCCCGGTCGAGCACGTCCATCACCATGTTGGCGGCGACCACCTTGATCATCGAGATCTCCTGGCGGGCCGCCCGCTTGCCGACAGTGTCCATCTTCCAGGCGGCGTTGAGGGAGAGCAGCCGGGCCTGGTCGATCTCCATCCGGGATTTGGCGATGAAGTCCTGCACGAACTGCTTCTCGGCGAGCGGCCCTCCGAAGGCTTCGCGGTCGGCGGCCCTCAGGCACATCATTTCCAGCGCCCGCTCGGCCGTTCCGATTGCCCTCATGCAGTGGTGGATGCGTCCCGGCCCAAGCCGGTCCTGGGCGATCAGAAAGCCGCCGCCGCGGGCGCCGAGCAGGTTCTCCTCGGGGACCCGGCAATCCTCGTATCGGATCTCGCAGTGGCCCGGGCCCTTGTCGTGCCCCATCACCGCAACCGGCCTGACCAGATCGAATCCCGGCGCATCGACGGGGACGATGATCATCGATGCGTTGGCGTACGGGTTGTCGGAGTCCTCCGTGTTGACCATCGCGATCGCGAACTCGGCCCCGACCGCGCCAGAAGTGAACCACTTGTGGCCGTTGATCACCCATTCGCCGTCGACCAGGTCCGCCCTGGCGGCGAGGCCGGTCGGATCGGAACCGGCAGTGTCCGGCTCGGTCATCGAGAAGCAGCTTCGAATGTCTCCGTCGAGCAGGGGCTGGAGCCACTTCTGCTTCTGCTCGTCGGTGCCGTGCTCGAGCAGGATCTCCATGTTCCCGGTGTCGGGCGCGGAACTGTTGAAAGCCATCGGGGCACAGAGCGGACTCCGGCCCATCTCCTCGCAAAGGAAGGCGTACTGCCAGTTGTTCAGTCCCGCCCCGTGTTCCTCGTCGGGCAGGAAGAGGTTCCAGAGACCTTCCGCCTTTGCCTTCTCCCGGATCTGCTCCAGTTCGACCGGATAGGCGACGCCGGCCTTTACTTCGTCATCGAGCGCCTGGTGAAGCTCGGCTTCCCTCGGATAGATGTGTTCGTCCATGAACGAACGGACGCGCTCGAGGAGCCCTTCAACTTCGGAACCGGCTTCGAAATCCATGCCGGGGACGCTACTACCCGCCGAAGTGTTGCAGCGGACCAGACGGGCGAAGTCTCGTAGAAAGCCGCAACCTCAAGGCCGGCCGTACCGGGCGAAGAGGTCACCGTCGGCCTCGAGCAGGCTTTCGAGCCTGAAATCGACCCGGTCGGGAAGGTTTCCCTCCAGGATGTGTGGGGCATCCCCGCCGGTCATCACCGGGGTGGTGGTGAGGAAGAAATCGTCGATCAGGTCGCCAGCCACCAGCTGACCGAAGAGCCGTGGGCCACCTTCGCAGAGCACTGCCCGCACGTTCTCCTCGACCCGGAGATGGGTGAGAACGTCCGATGTATCGATCAGTCCCTCGACCGTGATCAGATCGACCGGGGTCTCGGTCTGTGGCGCCTCGTCCTTGCGGGTGAAGATGAGCACCCGGCCGCTTCCGTCGGTGAAGAGAGGCGCATCGAAGGGGAGGTCCAGATCGCCGCTCACGATCACCGCCAGAGCGTCAGCCGAAAGTCCTTCTTCCTCCCGGCGCTTCCGGTTTTCGGGGCGCGAGATTATGCGACCGTAGCGCTCGGCCCGCATCGTGCCTCCGCCGATCATCACCGCGTCGAATCTGGTTCTCAGGGCGAGCAGGTGCTCGGTGTCCGTCTTCGATCCAAGTTGTTTGGTGTTCCCTCCCTGGGCTGCCCTCCCGTCGAGGGTTGTGACCATGTTCACGGCCACCCTGGGACGATGATCGGGAGGATTCTCTATCGGAAGATAGGAGTCGAGCTCCGCGTCGAGGTCGGTGGGTCCCGGGTCGGGGAAGAGGCGGCGCATCAAAGACCCCTACCCGGCCCTGGCGCTCAGTACTCGTGCCAGCCGTCGAAGTCCCGGCCGGCCCATTCCCTGAGGCCGGCCACGTCATCGCGGAACCGGCCCTTCAGGGTTTCCATCAACTCGTCCGGGATCTCCGGCTTCGGGGCCGGGGGCTTGTCCGGGTCGTGGACGACCTTCTCGACCATCCAGCGCATCGATTCCGGCAGACGGTCGAAATTACGGTCGAATGAGCGGAAACCCGGAAGCTTGATCAGCTTCTCCATGAACTGGTACTTGTCGTCATGCTTGGCCGAGGATTTCTCCCACTGCCGGTCCCACTGCTCGGAGGTGAAGTTCTCGTCCACACCGAGGAAGCTGAAGGCCTGACGCATCGTCTCGTCCCGCTTCTTGCCGAGGTCCTCCTGGGTGATGATCTCGATCTGGTCCTTGCCGAAATACTCGAGATAGGGCTGGAGCTGCATCCAGTACTGCGAACGCTGGATGTAGGAAGTGTCCGGCAATTCCAGGGTCGGAACGAAATCGCGGGTCTCGTAGCCGGCGCCCGTCGCGTGCACCCAGTGGGAGAGGATCCGCTTGATCGGGTCCCGCACCATGTAGATCAGCTTGACGTCCGGGATGTGCTTGTGGATCCGTTCGGCAACGCCGTTGAAACGGGGACCGTTCGTGTAGTGGGGGGAAGACTCGCCGTTGATCTTGACCGAGCTGTCGAACCGGTTCTCGTACCAGTCGAACCCGAGATCCCAGTTCTGTTCGGCGGCGAAGAAGTTGAGCTCCTTCGGCTTGGACATGTGGATGTCGGGATGAAGTCCGAGGTAATGGTGGATCGATGTGGTGCCACACTTGAGGCCGCCGATGATGATCATGTTCGGCAGCGTCGCCGTCTTGTTCCTGCGACGGGGCAGGCGACGGTTGCGATCCGCGGTGAAGCGCTCGCGGGCGCGCGAGCACATCGCGTCATCGGCGGGGTCGTAGGTGGCCTCGGGGGCGGTCACGTTTGTATCGGCGGTTTCAGACACGGCGGAGTAGTGTAGCCGGGAATGGCTGGCACGATCCCTTCCGCGTCGCCCGTCGCCCCACCGGGGGACTCCTCCGATCGGCCGCTGCCCTGGCGCGGAAGCGCAGAAGACAGGCCGGATCTGCCGATCCCGCCGGCGCGCCAGCCGCTGCTTCACAAGGGCCTGATGAGAAAGCGCTGGAGATACGTCGGCTTCTACGGGGAGGAAGTGATGCTGTGCGCCGGCGTGGTCAGGATCGGGCCGTTCAGTCACACGTTCTGGTCGGTCTGGGACCGGACCGCCGACGACGGTGCAGGTCGGGTGCACGAACACACGAGGCTGCGCCCGGGAGGGCCGGAAGTGGTCCTGGACGGCTCGCGGATCGAAATCCGAACCGATCGGGTCAGGGCATCGCTCCATTTCGGGGAATGCGAGCCGATCGAGGTCGTATCTCCCAGCGGGCGGGGGTGGGGCTGGACGCGCAAGCGGGCCGGGGTGCCGGTCACCGGTGAGATCGAGGCCGACGGTCGCCGCTTCGAAGTCAGCGGCTTCGGGGTCGATGATCAGTCGGCGGGGTACCACGCCAGGCACACCGCCTGGTTCTGGTCGGCCGGGGTCGGTACCTCCACCGACGGACGGGCCCTGGGGTGGAACCTGGTCGAAGGCATCAACGATTCCGAAGTCAACAGCGAACGGGCGATCTGGGTGGATGGCGTTCCCCATGAGCCGGGACCGGTCCGGTTCAAGGGCCTCAAGGCGGTCTTCTTCGACGGCGAGACCGGGGAACCCGGACTGAATTTCGAGTTCGGCGGTGCCGAGCGCAGACGGCACGACCGTTTCGGCCTTATCCGCTCGGAGTACGTTCACCGGTTCGGGACGTTCAGCGGCAGGCTCGACGGAATCGATCTGGATTCGGCGACCGGGGTGATGGAAGAGCACGAAGTCGTCTGGTGAACCGCGGGAAGGGTTCGGGTTCAGGCCGACCATCCCTCGAACGCCGAATCGACTTCCCACCGCCAGGGCGGCTCGTCTCCGGGTGGAAGTTCGTAGTGGTTCCTGCCGGGAAGGATCTCCAGCGGAACCAGCCTCGGGCTGTCCTCCAGGAGCAGCCGGGTGCCGGACGCGGCCTCGACCTCCGGCGACCCGGCGCGACGGGTGATCCGCTCCCAGCCGAGTGAGGGCCGGTAGAGCCAGTACGCGATCTCCCAGGTCGCGGCGGCCTGCGGCGGAAGTCTGCGTACCTCGGTGAACACGGTGAGCCGACGGTTCGAGGTGGTCAGCTTTCCGTCCCCGGCCGGCACCGCGCAACCGGGATGCTGGCAGTAGCGGAAGTCGACCGGAACCAGCAGGTTTCCCGCCGGGCCGCTCCGGGCCGCAGGTGCCGGTGCCAGCCAACGGACCACCCGGGCCAGACTCCAGCCGTAGGCCGACACGGCAGGGTGCTGACGGCAGACGCCGGGTTGCCGGGGACCGCAGGCGATCCGGTTCGCGATCCGGGTTCCGAGCCCGCGGCCGGCCGGATCGCCCGCGCCGATCAGTACCGCAACGAGCGCTGCGAGGACAAGCGAGACCAAAAGGATCACTCCCGTCTGTTCGACCGTTGCCGTTCCGCGGGTATCTGTGCCGAGGCCTGAAGGCATGTCGCGAAGCTACGGGCGATCCGCTCACACGTGGCTCGACGGGTGCAACGATTCTGCGACAGCGACCCGGCCGGTGTCGTCGGGTCGCTAGATTGGTCACATGGAAGGTTCCCCGTTCAACATGTTTGGCGATCCCGACGAACTGCGTGCGCGCATGCAGGAGATGGCGGAGCAGATGCAGTCCTCCCAGGAAGTGGCCTGGGCCGACAACGCGATCAAGCTTGCCGTCGACATGACCGTGGCCTCGATCGGCCGCCTCGACCTGACCGGCAGCTCCGACCAGCAGGCGATGCAGGTTCGGGACGCGATTCGCGTGGTCTTTCCCGAGGCCGTGACTCTGGTCCGGGAAGCGCGCCAGGGTCTCCGCTGAGCGATCTTCATTTCATCGACCGCGGAGAAGGTCCGCCGGTCCTGCTGATCCACGGCACCGGCACCGACTCGTCGGTCTTCGATGAGCCAGTTGGTGCCCTGGCAGGAAGCTGGCGCCTGATCACACCCGATCGCCGCGGCTGGGGCCAGTCGGTCCCCGTCGATGAATACAGGCGCACCTCGATCGCCGAGCAGGCGATCGAGATCGGCGCGCTCGTCCGCGAACTGGATCTGGACCGTGTGACCGCGGTCGGGATCGGTCTGGGCGCAGTGGTCGCCCTCGAGATGGCTCTGGCCGACCCGGACCTGATTGATCGTGCCTTCCTGATCGAGCCGCCGGTGTTCGCCGCCCTGAAAGAGGCAACCGAGGGGATGTCGGCCGACGTCGAGGCGATCCGTTCCGCGGCAGCCGAAGGGGGAGAGGGCGCCGCCTACGAACTCTTCCTGAGCGGCGCACTCCACACCCTGGGAGCGGGTGCAGAAAGATTCGGCGATGTCGCGGACCGGGGACCGGCGGCGGCAAGGTCCTTTCTGATCGAAGTGCCGGCGGTACCGGCCTGGCCGCTGGATCCGCTCCGCCTCGCCTCGCTCGAGGCAGACGTCACCGTGGTCACCCTTCCTTCGACCCCGGCGCTGCTGAAGCGGGCGGCCGAGGCGATCTTCGAGCGGGTCCCGGGCGCGGAATCGGTTCACTCGAATCGTGACGGCGCCGGGGCCGTGACAACCCTGCTCGGCTGAGGCCGCTCTAGAGGACCTGGACCTCGGCCCTGGCCGAGGCACCTCGGCGAAAGAGAATTCCGATCAGTTCCATCGGCAGGGCGACGACGATCGCCGGGATCGCGACGGCGACCGATATGAACCAGTCCAGCCCCCGCTTCCAGGAACGATCCGCGGGCACCTGGAAGGCCTTGCCCAACGAACCGAGCACCACGTTCTGGCCGAAGGTGAACATGTTCAGCCCTGACTGCCAGGTGATCGCAATGCCGCGCAGCGGTCGCCACCTGACTTTGGTCACCACCTGATCCCGGCCGGCGATCAGGTCGGTGATCGCCTGCGGCGTGAACCGGAACCTTCGATCCGTACCCAGTCCGACCCACGCGCCACCGGTCACCCAGCAGGCGAGCGATGCCCGGTTGTCGAACAGGTAGGAGCCACTCTCCTCACGATCCAGCTCGAGCTCCCTGATCGCGTCTTCCGGACTGCCCGGATCGAAAGCCGGGCCGTCCAAGTCCGGGGATTCGGAAGGCGCGCTCCCCACCGGTCCGGGAAAGGAGAACTTCTCGCCGTGGCTGAGAACCCCCAACCCACAGGCCTCGCAGCGGTGGGCGATTCCCGAGGCCACCGGCATGCCGACCCAGGGAAAGAGCGGCTCGCCGCAGGCCGGGCAGGGCGGGTTCTCGGGCCCGGCGCCGGCTTCGAGGGGGACGTGGGGGAGGTTCACGGGCAAGGTCGCTGTAGCGTATTGACCGATGGACTCCTCCGACCCCACCGCCAGGAAGTTCGAATCCGCGATAGTCGCGGTTTCGCCCCTTTTCGATCTCGTCCTTTCGGTCGGAGAGCGGATCTCGCGAATCGCCGAGCCGGTCGACTACGAGTACTACCCGGTGCGCGAAGACGAGGAAGAAGAAAGCTCCGGGGACTGAGCGGCGTATAGGCTTGCCCGGCCTCCGGGCTCAAGCATGATCACGAAGAACGAGATACTCGAGCGCGAGAAGCGCTGGACCCTGATCGCCGGCATCGCCTCGGTGATGGGTGTGGCGATCATCCTCGCGACCTACGGCGAGTCATCGGCTGCGGTGAGAGCTGCGTCGGGTTTCGCCGACCGGCTGCGGGAAATCGACGGTGACCACTCGAGCCTGATCATGGCCAGCATCGGCCAGTTCGTCGGCTGGTCCCTGCTGGCGGTGCCGCTGGTGTTCCTCTTCCGGGCCGCAGCGGCCCGGGCCCCGCAGGTGCGTGGTGCCCTGGTCGGGGTGATGGTCATCGCTCCGGTCCTGATCGGTCTCGGCAGCATCATCAGCGCCGGTTCGATCATTGAGGCGGCATCCGATTTCGAGAAGGAAGCTGATCAGGCGGCGATCACAAAGTGTGTGAGCGACAAGGTCGCCGACGAGTCCGACAGTGCCAGCGGAGACGAATCGGCGGGCCAGACCGGCACCACCGGTGACTCGGGAACGACCGGCGGCAGCGGTGGCTCCGTCTCGGAGCAGCAACGCTCCGACTTCGAGCAGGAATGCGAAGACGACGAGGCCCGTGACGTCCGTGCGGCCACTTCGCTGGCGCCGCTGGAAACCGGTGTCGGGCTGGCCGGCCTGCTCGGTTTCACGGTCGCGGTGATCTACGTCTCCCTCTGGTCGATGCGTACCGGCCTGCTTTCCCGCTTCTGGGGTTCGCTCGGTATCGCTCTCGGTGTGGTCTTCGCGTTCTTCACGCTCTTCACCCTGATCTGGTTCATCTACGTCGGGCTGCTCCTGGCCGGTTGGGTGCCCGGCGGCCGACCGCCTGCCTGGGGGGCCGGAGAAGCCGTTCCCTGGCCCAAGCCGGGCGACCCGTCGCCGGACGAGGGAGTGATCGAGGGGACCGCTGAGGAGCTCCCGCCCGATGATCCGAGCAACATCGGCACCTTCGGCGACGATCCGCAGGGCGAGCTTCGCAAGCGCAAGAAGCGCAACTGAGCGGCTCCCTTCTGAGACGATTCAGCGCATGGCTTCGCAGTCGCTGACCGTCGCCGAATTCATCGAGCTCCCGATAGTCAAGGCCGGGCTGCCCGAACTCGTCGCCGGTGGCGAGGGCCTCGATGCCGAAGTTCGGTGGGTTCACCCGCTCGACGTGCCGGATGTCTCGGATCTGCTTCGCGGTGGCGAGATGATCCTCACCACCGGAGTCTCGATCGGAGAGGACGCTTCCGCCCAGCGGCGTTTCGTCAGGGACCTGGAAGCCGAAGGCGCGGTTGGGATCGCGGTCGAGTTGGGTTTCGCCTGGAACCGCGAATTGCCCAAGGCCCTGGTCGACGAGGCCGACCGCCGACAGATCCCGATGGTCGCCTTCCGCCGCGGGATCCGCTTCGTCGAGGTTTCGGAGGTGGTCAACGGCAACCTGCTTGATTCCGGGCACGCTCTCGCGCGGCGCGGGGAAGAGCTGCACCGGATACTCGACCGACTGGTCCTCGAAGGCGAGGCGGCCGAGTCGGTCCTGGCGGAAGTTTCCAGGCGGATCGGGAACCCGGTGGTCCTGGAGGACGCGCGCGGCGAGCTGGTGGCCGTGGGCTCGGCAACCCGTCAGGAGGATGAGGTGGTTGACAGCTGGTCCGGTCTGAAGTGGTCGGAGCGGGACCACGCTGAAGCCGAGGGTGCTCTCGCCGCACCAGTCATGGTCAGGGGGAGGAACTGGGGCAGGGTCATCGCGATACAGACCGACTCCGAGTTCGATCGGTTCACGCCGATCGCCCTGGAGCGGGCCGCGGTGGCGGTCGGGCTCGGACTGATGCGGGGCGGCGAGGAAGCGGAGCTGCGGGCCAGGTCGCGCGGCAACCTGCTCTTCGAACTTGCCGCCGGCCTGATGGAACCGCTCGCCGCAGCGCGACGGGCGTCGACTCTCGGGTTTCCCCGTCGTCACGGCCAGCTGGTGCCGATCGCCGCCGTCTGGCGCCCGGAGGCCGTCGAACCCGGGGTCGGGTACGAGGAGGCGTGGGCCCCGCTGCTGCCGGCGATCCGGGCGGCAATGGCCGAGCCTGACCGCCCGGCTCTCCTTGGTTCCCGGGGTAACTGCGTACTCGGGGTTCTCGATCGGGGAACTCTCGGTTCGGAACCCGACGACGTGGCGTCGAGGGAGCGGCTGGCCCGGCGATTCGCCGGGGTGCTGAACCGGCACGAGATCGATCCGGAGTCGGTCGCCCTGGCGATCGGCGGGGCGGCCGGCACCTGGGAGGAGCTGGCGCCGGCCCTGGTCAGGGCGAGATTCGCGGCAGAAGCAGGCGCCGCCGGCCCCGTCCGTTCCTGGCATGACGCGAGCCGAACCGAGATCGGCCAGTTACTGCTTTCGATGCGTGGCAGCCCGGAACTCCTTCAGTTCAGCGACGAACGCCTGGGACCGTTGCTCGATCTACCCGGGGAGAGGGGCAAGGACCTGCTCGACACCCTGGAGGTCTATCTCCACAGCGGTGGCAGGAAGACGGAAGCGGCAACCGAACTCGAGATCGAACGACAGTCGCTCTACCATCGCCTCTCGCGTATCGAGGAGGTCCTTGACGTCGACCTCAAGGACGGTGACACCGCGCTGGCCCTTCACCTGGCGGTCATGATTCGTCGTCTGCTCTGAACAGACCTAAACGTACGGTGATTGCCGCCGACCGGAATCCGTTCAGTCGACGGAGTTGGCTATCTGGATGCCGACGATCACGCCGACCAGGGCGGCGAGGGTGAACACGGTCAGAACCGCATAGCGACGACCGGGCTGGATCGCCTTGACCAGCATCGGAACCGCGGCAAGGGCGGGAAGGCCCATCAGGGCGAAGATGATGCCGCAGACCCACCATCCGGCGGTGCCGCCCATCCCCTCCGGCGGGTTGATCGCGTAGTAGATGAAGTTGTAGCCGAGGGAAACGAAGATCGCCGGCCAGCCGAGCAGCAAGAGGCCCATGGCGCCGCTGGCCGACTTGGCGGCCCCGGCCATCGCCACGAAGAGCCCGATGATCCCGATCGGGATGCCGGTGAGCATCAGCACTTCTGCGCCGTCGGGACAGTGTTGCTGGATCACGTAGGGCCCACCCTCGGCGCAATAGCCTCCGACGTCCATGACGTCGCGCATTCCGAACCAGAGAGCGGTGATCCCGTACCCGACCATGACGACGCCGACGAAAAGCAGCAGGTAACCGGCCACCGGGACGGGCTCGTTCTTCGGAATCCGGTCGAGGCGCTCCGAGAGCTCCGGCGGGCCGTGAATTTCGGACGATTCGGACACGGGCCCAGAATAGTCACAGGATCGGCAGGTGACCCGTAAATCGGCCCAATCAGGGTTTATCAGGGTCCTTCCCTGATGTAGCGAGCAGGCCTGGATCCGAGTATCGGTCCATGACCACGACACGAAACATCAGACTTTTCCCACTCCTGCTGCTCTCGATCCTGGCAGGACTCGCGATTCTCGGCTTCTCTCGCGCCGGGGCTGCGACGATCACCGTCACGACCACGACCGACGAGAACGCAGCGGCGGTCGACAACGGCCAGTGCTCGTTGCGCGAGGCGGTCTCCGCGGCGAACACCAATGCCGCGGTTGACAGCTGCGCGGCAGGAGAAACCTCGCCGGCGCTCGACACGGTCGTGCTCGAATCCGGGTCGGTCTATCCCCTGACCGGCGCCGACAACGAAGACGCGAACGGCACCGGCGACATCGACGTCGCTTCGAGCGGCGGTCCCCTCGAGATCAGCGGCGGCAGCGGCAACCGGGCAGCGATCAACGGTGGCGACTTCGACCGGGTGCTCACCAAACTGGGGAGCGGATCCCTCACGCTTCGCAACCTGAGGATCTACAACGGCCAGACCCATCTGGGTGACTCGGCCGGCCGCGGCGGCGGCGTCTTCACCTACGGCTCCCTGAGCCTGATCGACTGTCTGGTCAGTGAAAACGAGTCACCGACCGCCAACGGCGGCGGCATCGCCGGCTACGGTTCCGGCGCCTCGATCTCCCTGACGGACAGCCAGGTTTCCGGCAACTCGACAGGCGGTACGGGCGGAGGCGTCTTCGCTCAGGGCGGACTGACCGTTACCCGCAGCATTGTCGAAGGCAACGCCGCGGGTGGCAAGGGCGGCGGCATCAGCACCTCGGGTGGGAGCCTCGACATCGATCTCAGCGAGATCCGGTCGAACTCGAGCAGCGGCGGCAACGCGGCCGGCGGCGGCATCGCGATCGAGGTCGGCGTTGGAGCCGGTCCGTACACGATCGACGACTCGACAATTGCCGGTAACGACACCAGCCGCCATGGCGGCGGCATCTACTTCCGCCACAACGCCCAGGGCACGCTGGAGATCTCCTCGAGCCTGATCGAGGACAACCTCGCAAGGACGGTGGTCAGCTCGATCGCCTACGGCGGGGGCATCTCGGCCGCTGAAGGTTCGGTCCGGATCGTCGACAGCGCGGTAGTTGACAACGACGCGAGCTCCAACGCCAGCAGCGCCCAGGGCGGAGGAGTTCACTTCGGCACCAGCAGTGGCAGGCTCACGGTCGAACACTCCGTGGTCAGCGGGAACTCGGTCTCTTCCACTTTCGCCAACGGTCAATCGCACGGTGGCGGGATCTATTCCTATGACAGCGACGTCAGGGTGGACAGCTCGGTACTGAAGGGCAACTCCGTGGCAAGTTTCAGCCTCCAACATGGTGGTGCGATCTCGGTCGGGCCGAACTCCGGATCGGCGCTGGTCACGAACTCGACCTTCGTCGACAACGCCGCCGGCGAAGGTGGCGCGATCCGGGCGAACGATGCCGACGCGGAGGTTGCGTTCTCCACGTTCATCGGCAACACGGCGAACCTGGGTGCGACCTTCTCCGAGACAAACGACGGCTCCATAGGCCTGCGCGGCAATCTGATCGACTCGGCTGCGAACGGCTGCTCCGGCGACGGCACTGTCTCGCGGGGCGGGAACCTGGAGATCGGGAGCTCCTGCCCGCTGGGCGGGAGCGGTGATGAGACCGGCCTGGCGTCGCTCGGCCTGGCGGCGCCCGCCTCCGAGGGTCAGGTCGGCCCGGCTGCGGGCCCGGTCGACTTCATGCTCTACCCGCTGGAGGATTCAAGCCCGGCCCGGGACAGGGTTGAAGCCCCCGGATGCCTCGACGCCGCTGACGCGGGCCTGATGGTCGACGCCCGGGGCATCGCCCGTCCGGTCGAAGGTCACTGCGATTCGGGCTCCTGGCAGCACGAGGGACCGGTCGGCCCGACCGGACCCACCGGGCCGACCAGTCCGACCGGGCCCACCGGGCCGACCAGTCCGACCGGACCGACGGGCCCGACCGGACCTTCCGGCAACGGGGCCCGCATGATGCTCGGCAAGCCGAAGCTGAAGCCGAAGAAGGGGACTGCCGTGGTGCCGGTCAAGGTGTCCGGGCCCGGAGTCATCCGGCTCAGGGGAAACAACTCGGTTCAGGGCCAGACCCGCAAGCCCGGCAAGGCGAAGACGGTCCGGATCCCGGTCAGGCTGAAGGCCCCAGCACGTCAGAAGCTGGCGGGCAGGGGTCGTCTCAAGGTCATCCTCAGGTTCCGCTTCAAGCCGACCAGCGCAGACGCGGTGACCAAAGCCAGGAAGCTGACCCTGCGGATGAAATAGCGGCCGGCCCGGTGTCGTGCGGCAATGACTGCCGTGCGGCACCGGGCGCGGCTGTCAGGCTTCGGCGACCTGCGCCTGGAGTTCCTCGACCACGCCGGGATCACGGAGAGTGCTGACGTCGCCCAGCTCCTTGCCGTCGGCGATGTCGCGGAGCAGACGGCGCATGATCTTGCCGGAGCGGGTCTTGGGGAGATCGTCGGCGAAGTAGATCGCCTTCGGGCGCGCGAGCTTCCCGATGCGGACGGCCACGTGCTCGCGCAGCTCGTCGGTGAACTCGTGGCCGGGGGGCGCTTCGTCATTGGGTATCGCGAAGGCGATGATGGCCTGTCCGGTGAAGTCGTCCGGCACCCCGATCACCGCGGCTTCGGCGACATGGGGGTGGGAGACCAGTGAGGATTCGATTTCCATCGTGGAAAGCCGGTGCCCCGAAACGTTGATCACGTCATCGATGCGTCCGACGATCCAGAAGTAGCCGTCCTCGTCACGCCGGGCGGCGTCCCCGACCAGATAGGTCTCTCTGCCGTATCGGTCCCAGTAGGCGTTGATGTAACGCTCCGGCTCCTTGAACAGCGTCCGGGCCATCGCCGGCCAGGGCCGGGTGAGGACCAGGGTTCCGCCACCCTCCTCGATCTCGTTTCCGTTGTTGTCATAGATCGCTGCCCTGAAGCCCGGTAGCGGCCGGGTGGCTGAACCGGGCTTGGTCGTCGTTATGGCCGGCAGCGGGGAGATCATCGCGGCGCCGGTTTCGGTCTGCCACCAGGTGTCGACTATCGGACAGCGTTCAGCGCCGATGTGTTCGTGGTACCAGAGCCAGGCCTTTGGATTGATCGGCTCTCCGACCGTTCCCAGCAGCCTGAGCGAGCTCAGGTCATGTGCGGCCGGAAGCTCGTCGCCCCATTTCATGAACGACCGGATCACGGTCGGGGCCGTGTAGAGGATCGTGGCCCGATACCGCTCGACGATCTCCCACCAGCGATCCTTGGTCGGGAAATCCGGAGCGCCTTCGAACATGATCGAGGTGGCGCCGTTGGCCAGCGGTGCGTAGACGATGTAGGAATGCCCGGTCACCCATCCGATGTCGGCCGCGCACCAGTACACATCGTCGTCCTTCAGGTCGAAGATCATGCGATGGGTGGCGGTGGCCTGGGTCAGGTAGCCGCCGGTCGTGTGCACGATTCCCTTGGGCTTGGCGGTCGACCCTGAGGTGTAGAGCAGGAAAAGCGGGTCCTCGGCGTCCATCGGCTCCGGTTCACAAACCGGGTCGGCCGCTTCCAGCGCGCTGGCCCAGTCGATGTCCCGTCCTTCCTTCAGCGGGGCGTCGGTTCCGCAACGATCGAACACGACCACCAGTTCCATGGACGGGAGCTCGTCCAGGGCGTCGTCGATCGCCGACTTCATCGGCACGGGATTGCCGCGGCGCAGGGTGGCGTCGGCGGTGATCAGGGCCTTGGCGTCGGAGAACTCCATCCGCTCCCTGAGCGACTCGGCCGAGAATCCGCCGAAGACGACGTTGTGTACCGCCCCGATCCTGGTGCAGGCCAGCATCGCGACGGCGGCTTCGGGAACCATCGGCATGAAGATCCCGACCACATCTCCCTTCTTCACCCCTCGGTCCCTGAGGACATTCGCCAGACGCTGGGTCTGATCGTGGAGCCAGCCGTAGGTGACCGAGATGCGACCCCCGGCGTGGCTGCCGGTTCCCGTCACGGGCTCGTCGTCCGGACCCGCGTCCTCGGCTTCCCAGTGGTAGGCGACCTCGTCTGCCCGCCCTGCTTCGACGTGGCGGTCCAGGCAGTTGGCGCTGACGTTCAGCTTGCCGCCCGCGAACCAGGTGGCATGGGGCGGATTCGACCAGTCGAGCACGGTCTCCCAGGGTTCGATCCAGTCCAGCTTCTCGGCCCAGCCGGCCCACCAGCCTTCCGGATCTGCGTCGGCCCGGGCGTAGATTTCGGGATCGCTGAATTCGCTCGCGGCAGCAAACTCCTCGGGGGGCGGAAAGGTCTGCTCCGTCTTGAGCAGGACATCGAGCTCTGACTGGTCTGACATCTGGCTTCTCCTCCGGTCGTTTCCGGTTCTCCTCGGTGGCCCCCATGCTAGCCCTCGCGACCAACGGGCCGGGAGGTTGCCCGCCGGTTCGCTACCTGGCTGCAACCTGCGGTGTGAACCGGTCGGACGCGATCCGGCCGGAATCAGTTGTAGCCGAAGTGCAGCACCCAGATCCGGGCGCCCGCTATGCCGGAGAATCGGCCCCTGGTCACGCCGACCCCGACATCGGTGAAGGATCTGTCGAGGATCGCTTCCCGGTGGCCCTTTGACTTCATCCAGGCGACGAATATCGAGCGGACGCTGCCGAGCGAGCCGCTGCCCCAGGCGATGTTCTCACCGGTTGCCCAGCCGCCTCCACCGAGGTAGCCGGAGCGACGGATCCAGTAGTCGAAAGCGCGACCGCAGGCACCGTGTGAAAACCCGCAGCGGAGGATGTCCCTGGCCTTGCGTCCGCTCGACCAGTTCAGCTTCGGCTGACGATGGTAGGGCCTCATGCCTTTCCTGCGTCGGGCGTAGTTGACCATGCAGATCATCGACCTGCGGGCCTTGGCCATCTCGGCCCGGCCGCCGTTTGCGGCATTGTCGGAGCAGTACTTGGCCGGAGCGATCAGCCCGGCAGCCGCGGCGTCGCCCGGACCGAGCGGGCCGGCCGAAATCACCGGCAGCACCGCGGCCAGAAGCAGGGCAAGACAGGCGAGGGGGGTTGACCGCTTGGCTACCCTTAAAGCAGGCAAAAAGAAAGCGAGACTGGGCAATGTCGAATTCGGCACGCGTGAAGAAAACGGATTCAGAATGGCGGGAGGAGTTGTCTCCCGAGGCTTACGAGGTAACTCGAAAGGCCGCGACTGAGCGTCCTTTCACGGGTCCCTACCTCGACCACAAGGGTAGCGGGTCCTACGGCTGCGTATGTTGCGGCAAGGAGCTGTTCTCCTCGGACGCAAAATTTGATTCAGGCACCGGCTGGCCGAGTTTCACCGAGCCGGCGAATCTCGAACACATCGAGTTGAGGCAGGACATAAGCCACGGAATGGTCCGCACCGAGGTCGTCTGCCTGAACTGCGACGCCCACCTGGGACATGTGTTCCCGGACGGGCCCGGCCCCACCGGGCAGCGTTACTGCATCAACGGCTGCGCCCTCGAATTCAAGGAGAAGTGAGCCTCAGCGGGAAGTGAGCCGGAGTTCGGGGTCCGGATCCAGAAAGGAATATCGGGTCGCGATCGCGACCGCCTGGGTCCGGGTCTCGACTCCGAGCTTGCCGACCACGTTGCGAACGTGCGTGTAGACCGTGGCCGGCCGGATCCCGATTTCCTCGGCCACCCCCTGGGCCCTCATGCCGGTCGCCAGCAGGGCAAGGATCTCCCGCTCCCGCTCGGAAATGGAAAGGAACCGCTTCAGTTCGTCGTCCTCTTCGAGCTGTTTGCGGCTGTATCCCGGGAACCACTTCTTTCCCGACATCACGGTCTCGCAGGCATCGCGTATCTGGTCGAGAGCGGCCGACTTCACCAGGAAGCCATCGGCGCCTTCCCGGGCTGCAAGGCGGACCAGATTGGGGTCGTCGTGAGCGGTGAAGACGAGAACCCTGGTCTCCGGGAACCGGGACAGGATCCGTTCCATGGATTGGATCCCGTTGACGTCGGGCATTTCGATGTCCAGGATGACCAGATCCGGCCGGTGTTCCCGCACCGCCGGCTTCACTTCCTTGCCCTGCGCAACCTCGTCGACCACTTCGAAGCCGGGAAGCTCACTGATGCGCTGCCGGATCGCCTGCCTGACGATCCAGTGGTCGTCGCAGATCAGGACCCGGTGGTCGCTCACGTGGGGCCGATGGTCGCCGGGGCCCCGTAGGCGACCAGGATTTCCGGAACCCGGACCGAGCCGTCGGCCTGCTGGTGATTCTCCAGCAATGCGATGATCGTCCGGCCGACGGCGATCGCGGTGCCGTTCAGGGTGTTGACGAACTCCGTAGGAGCGCCGGGCTCGGGACGGTAGCGGCATCCGATGCGCCGGGCCTGGAAGTCGGTGGTGTTCGAACACGAAGTGAGTTCGCGGTACCGCTCCTGGCTCGGTATCCAAGCCTCGCAGTCGTACTTCTTGGCGGCCGAGCCGCCCAGATCGCCCGCGGCGACGTTCACCACCCGGTAGGGAAGGCCGAGCGCGCTCAGGATCCCCTCCTCGATGCCGAGGATTCGTTCGTGCTCGGCGGAAGCGTCTTCGGGCCTGACGAACGAGAACATCTCGACCTTGTCGAACTGGTGCACACGGAAGATTCCGTGGGTGTCTCGCCCGGCCGCTCCCGCCTCCCGTCGAAAGCAGCTGGAGAAGCCCGCGTATCGGAGCGGGAGCTCATCCGCTTCCAGTATCTGGCCGGCATGGAGGCCCGCAAGGGGAACTTCCGAAGTGCCCGCCAGGTAGAGCTCGTCTTTTTCCAGTTCGTAGATCTGGTCACGGTCACCGGGCAGGAAGCCGGTGCCGAAGAGGGCTTCTTCGCGAACCAGGATCGGCGGCACGACCGGCTCGTGCCCCTCGCCCCGCAGAGTCTCCAGCGCCCAGCGCACCAGGGCGAATTCGAGCATCACCAGGTCGCCCTTCAGGTAGGCGAACCGGGCGCCAGACACCTTCGCGGCCGCTTCGAGTTCGATCGAATCCCCGGCCAGTTCGACGTGATCCCTGGTTTCGAACCCGAACTCGGGGATCTCACCGACTTCGCGGACGAGCTCCGCGTCCTCGTCGGTGTATCCGTCGGGGCTGGTCGGGTCGGGCAGGTTGGGAAGGGTTGCCGACACCTCTCCCAGTTCGGACTCGACCGACTCGAGCTCGCCTTCCATCTGTTCAAGATCGAGCTTGAGCTGCCTCACGGCTTCCATCTGCGCGGTCGCGTCCTCGCCGGCCTTCTTCAGGGCACCGATCTTCTCCGACTCCTGCTTGCGTTGGCTGCGGGCGCCTTCGATCTCCGGCAGCAGCTGCCGTCGACGCTCGTCGAGAGCGAGGATCCGGTCGACCTGTTCCGCCGCGCCGCGGCGCGCCAGCGCAGCCTTGACCCGCTCGGGCTCGGAGCGGATCAGTTTGAGGTCTAGCACGGCCCCCGCCGCCGGTTACTCGCCGTGGGTGCCGGTCGTGGGCTTCGCGTCCTCGGGGACGGAAGCGTCCGTTTCCTGCGAGTAAGCGTCGGCTCCGGCTTCACCGGCGTCGGAACCGGCATAGTCGGCGACGAACGTGGCCACCTTCTCGGCTTCCTCTCCGACCACGATGTTCTGCGGCATGATCGCGCCGGAGAAACCACCGTTCTGGATTGCGTGGAGGGCCGACTCGTAGGTCTCGGTGCGCTGGTCCAGGTTCGGGCCCTGGACTCGGGTACCGCGGTTGCCTGTGCCCAGCGCTCCGGCCGGGGTCAGGGTGTGGCAGCCGGCACAGTTCGCAGCGAAGAGCTGGGCTCCCTCATAGTCAGGGGAATCCTTTGAAACCGTGATGCCTTCCTCTCCGAATCCGCATGCGGACAGGCTGAAGGCGGCGGCGACGGCAAGTGATGTGAAGACGATGGCACGCACAGCGAGCGCATCATATTGTCTGCGGCGAAACGATGGCTGCCCCGGACCGAAACGAGTTCCGACAGACGGTCGGTTTGTTGCCGACCGGAGTCACCGTCGTCTCGGCCTTTCAGGCTTCGGGACCGGCCGGAGCGACGGCCTCCGCAGTCTGTTCCCTTTCCCTCGAACCGATGATGATGCTGGTCTGCCTCGACCTCGAGTCGCGTTCGCTCGAGGCGGTTCGCGAAGCGGGAAGGTTCGGAATCTCGGTGCTGGGTGAATCCCAGCGGACAGCAGCAGAACTGTTCGCCACGAAGTCCGCCCAGGAAGAGAAGTGGAGTTCCGTGGCCTGGCGCGACCGTCTCGGAGTGCCGATCATCGAAGGCAGTCTGGCCAGGGTGGTCTGCGAGCTTGCCGAGGTCATCCCGGGCGGGGACCATGTGATCGTCACCGGGGAGGTGCTCGACGTCGAAGCCGATGACGAACCCGGTGAGCCTCTGATCTACCACGGAGGGCTCTTCCGCCGGCTCGACGCGGGGCCCGAGGGGAACTGAACGTGCCCGGGCATCCGTTTTTCTGGCTTGACGTGTTTGCCGAGGCGCCGCTGTCCGGCAACGGTCTGGCGGTCGTACTCGAGGCGGACGGGTTGACGGACGAGACGATGCTCGCCTTCGCCCGCGAGACCGGATTGTCGGAAACCACCTTCGTCCAGTCCGCCTCGGCCGAAGCGGCTGCGGCCGGTGCCGACTACAGGAACCGGATCTGGACCATCGCGGAGGAAATTCCCTTCGCCGGGCATCCCTCGCTGGGAACTGCCGTGGCGGTGGCGCTTGGCGACGGGCTGGACGAGGCATCGCTTACCCAGGAAACCCGGGTCGGCCTTCAACGGGTGGACGTTTTCCGGCAGGACGAAGCCTGGCTTGCATCGGTCGTCCAGGAGCCGGCCGAATTCGGCGAGGTGTTCCCGCCGGAGCGGGTGGCCCCGGCCCTCGGCATCGATCCGGACCTGATCGACAGCCGCTACTCATCCCAGCTGGTCTCGACCGGGCTGCCGGCTCTGCTCGTCCCGATGCGGGACCTCGACGCGCTGGCGGCCTGCCGTGGCGACGCGGACGGCCTGAACACCCTCGAGCTCGGTCTGACCCTGAATCTCTATCCGTTCGTGTTCGACGTCCCGAGCCGGACGGTGCGTTCCCGTTGCTTCGCTCTCGACCTCGGTGATTTCGAGGACCCCGCAACCGGATCGGCTGCCGGCCCACTGGTGGCCTACCTGCAGGACATTCTGGATGTGGACCGGATCGAGATCCATCAGGGCGTCGAGATGGGCCGCCCGAGCCTGATCGAAGCCCGCATGGACTCCGGTCGGCCTCGGGTCAGCGGCAAGGTACAGGTGGTGATGTCCGGCCGGGTCACCCTCCCCGAATAACCGTTCCCGCGACCTCCCCGAACATCCGACTCTCGCGCCTCCCGCGAACCGCCGACCCAGCGTCCGCGGTGTCACTTGCCAGTTATCGGATACGGCGACTGGCGAGTGTCAGCAGGGAGTGGCTACGGTTGCGCGCAAGTCCCGTGCGCTTCGGTGACCTTCCCGTCGGGGAATTGTTCGGGTCATCGCAACACACTTGAGCGTTTTCTCTCCACGCTTGCCGCATGGGCGTGGAGGCGAGCAGGGCTGCCGCATTGAACCGGTCTCTGAGGGATTCGGTGCTGACCGGCGGCGGCGTCGTCACCGGGCCGGAACTGAGGGCGCTCGGGTTTTCCAGGCAGATGGTCTACCGGCGCCGCCGCTCAGGTCTGCTGATTCCGGTTCTCAGAGACGTCTACACGTTGCCCGGAACCCAGCTTGGGTCACGCGGGCGACAGCGGGCGGCGGTGCACTCGGGCGGGTCCGGTTGCGTCTTGTCCCATCGGAGCTCGCTGGCGCTCCACGGGCTGGTGCGGGACAAGCTCCCCGTACACGTGAGCCGGAAGGGCGGTGGTTCCCGCACTCGTGGGGTCCCGGTCAAAGAGAGCAGCGAGTTCGGTTTTCGAGTTGTGAGCCATCAGTCGCGAAGCTTCCCGGCTTCACAGATCACCGAGGTAGGCGGCATTCGCACCACTACGGTCGAGCGGGCGCTGGTCGAGTTCTGCGCGGACGCCAAGCCCGCGGAGATCGGTAAGGCACTGAGTCAGGGGGAGCGCGAAAGAGTTCTCTGTTGGGAAACCCTCGACGAGATATTGGCGGCCGCTTCGGGGCGAAAGGGCGTCGGTCGACTTCGGGCCGAACTGGATTTCTGGCACCCGGCTTTCGCCGACGCGGAGTCCGAGCCGGAAGAGGATCTGCTGCGTCTGATCCGGGCCAGGTCGCTGCCGATGCCGGAGGCGAACGTGTTCCTTGATCCCTACAAAGCCGACTTTCTTTGGCCGAAACTGAAACTGGTGGTCGAGCTCGATCCCTACGGAACGCACAAGGGCCGAGAGTCGTTCCACCGTGATCGAAGAAAGAGCGTCGAGCTGGAAGCACGCGGGTACAGGGTGATCAGGTTTACCTGGGAGGACGTCTACAAACACCCGGAACGGACGCTCAGGGAGCTCGACCGGATCATGCGGCAACAGGCCGCGCTACCGGTGCCACTCTCCAGTAATCGAAGCTGGTGATCAGCAAGTGACACCTTCGCCAGGGGTGACACCTTTGCCAGGGGTGACACCTTCGCCATGGGGCAGGCTGGGGCTCCGGTGAGGCGGTGGGCCGGGGCCAGCCTCCCGGACCGAGGCTCAGAACATGCTGGCGGTGGTTTCGAGCGCGCGCCAGATCAGGAAGGCGATCACGAAGCTGGCGATGGTCATCACCACCGTTTCGCGGCGGATGATCGCCAGGCCGATCGTCTCCTGCTGACCGGACTCGAGCCCGGCGAAGAGATCACTGAGCTCCTGGTTGGTCTTCGGTTCCTTCGGGCTGAGGCGGTCGCCGAGTTCCTGGCTGGCCGAAGCTCCGCGCATCAGCTCCGCCATGAAGGAAACGGCGACCGGCAGGAAGACGTATAGGTAGTGAAGCTCGTCGCTGGCCCGGTGGCCCGCGGCGTAGACGACGCAGGCGAAAAGCACGAACACCCCGGTGATGATCTGGGCGGCCCGGAGCAGGTACCAGAACCAGACCGACGGACGGTTTCTCTGCCACGCGATCACCCCGACCAGGGCGGCGAGAAGGTTCAGGGCGATCACTGCGAGGCCCAGCGCCGTGTATGCGGAGGACACGACTAATCCCGCCTGAAGTGGTCGGGTTTCCGCTTTTTTATGCGAAAAATCACTATGTAACGACTTGATACAAAGTCGGGCCGCTGAGGTGTATAACCCATAGTCAGCGGACACATTAGTTCCCTGACGGACCTACCACCCACCTCCCAGCAATGCTCCATCAGTACCTCCCAGTTCTCGTCTTCGCAGCCCTCGGCATCCTCGTCGGAGGTGCCTTTGCGACCCTGAACCTGCTGCTTGGCCCGAAGCGGCTGAAGGGCGATGAATCCAGCGCCGCGATCCGCCAGCTCGACCCGTACGAATGCGGCCTCCCCTCGGAAATCTCCAAGACCTTCCGTTTCGGAGTCAGCTTCTACCTGGTCGCGATGCTGTTCATCCTGTTCGACATCGAAGTCGTTTTCCTCTACCCGGTGGGGGCCATCCTCAAGTCGACCGACTCGGTCTTCGTCCTGGCCGAAGTCGTCCTCTTCGTGGCGCTGCTCTTCGTGGCCCTGATCTACGTCTGGCGCAAGGGGGCACTGGATTGGAGATAGAACGCCAGAAGTTGCGGGTTCACGCCCCCCTCGAGCAACCGAAATCCCCGGAGGAGCTCCGGGCCCGCCAGCTCAAGGCGCGCGACATGCTGCGCGGCGACCTGTCGGGCGAGGATCTCGACAAGTACGTCGAGGAGCGGGTGGTCACGACCACCCTCGAGAAGGTCCTGAACTCCGCCCGCGCCCATTCGATCTTCCCCGCCACCTTCGGTCTCGCCTGTTGCGCGATCGAAATGATGTCGACGGTTTCGCCGCGCTATGACATCGCCCGTTTCGGCGCCGAGGCCTTCCGTGCCTCGCCGCGCCAGGCCGACCTGCTGATTCTCTCCGGCCGGGTCTCGATCAAGATGGCCCCGGTCGTCCGCCGCATCTACGACCAGATGCTGGAACCGAAATGGGCGATCTCGATGGGCGCCTGCTCCTCATCGGGCGGGATGTTCCAGAACTACGCGGTGGTCCAGGGAGCCGACAAGTTCATGCCGGTGGACGTGCATGTGCCCGGCTGCCCGCCCCGTCCCGAGGCGCTTCTTTACGGCTTCACCAAGCTTCAGCAGAAGATCATGGGCAATCCCGATCCGGGCTGGCGGAGTCGCTACAACGCCCACGGCACGGAAGAGTGGGCCCGTGGCGGGCCGGCGTCGAAGCCTTCCGAGGAAGCACTCGAGGCCTACGCGAAGGCCCGGGAGGTCCTCGGTGCCTGACGCGCCCGGACTGGAACTGATCCTCGCCGAGATCAACCGCGAACACCCGGGGGCCGTGCTCGACACGAGCTTCGACCGGGAGCAGGCGGCCCTGATCATCGATCCGGCGAAGGTGGTCGAGGTACTGACCTGGCTCAAGGAATCCCCCGGCCAGGAGTACACCTTCCTCAGCTCGGTCCACGGAGCCGACCACTTCCCCCTGACCCCGAGATTCGCTGTCCACTACGAACTCCTGAACAGAGAGAGATACGAACGCCTCCGCGTGAAAGCTGTGATCGCCGATCCCGCCAAAGTCATGGAGGTCGACGGAGAACTGCTGCCGGTTGTCCCGTCGGTGGTCGAACTCTTTCCGACCGCGGACTTCCAGGAGCGCGAGGTCTACGACTTCTTCGGCATCGTCTTCGAAGGCCACCCGGACCTGCGCCGGATCCTGATGCCCGAGGACTACGTCGGCTGGCCGCAGCGCCGCGACTTCCCGGTCGGCGGTGAACCGGTGATCTTCACCCGTGACGAAGTGACCAATCCGGGCTGGTGGCAGTAGTGGCCAGGGTCGAAGACACACTCCATGACCGCGAGGTCAGGCAGGCCGGCGCCATGGGCGAGGCCGGCACGCTCCGCGACGAAGAGATCACGGTCTCCGATTTCACCACCGAGCTGTCGGAGCGGATCCCCGGAGTCGAGTTCGAGCTCGAGCCGGAGCAGGAGATGCTCACGGTCAACATGGGCCCGCATCACCCGGCGACCCACGGCGTGCTGCGCCTGGTCGTCGACCTCGAGGGCGAGGTGGTCAAGGACCTGAAGCCGGTTATCGGCTATGTCCACACCGGCATCGAGAAGTCCTGCGAAACCATGCAGTACTGGAAGGTCATCCCCTTCGTCGAGCGGATGGACTATCTCTCCTACTTCTTCAACATGCAGGCCTATGTCGGGGCGGTCGAGCAGCTGACCGGCCTCGAGGTTCCGCGTCGCGCCCAGTGGCTGCGGGTCCTCCACATGGAGCTCAACCGGATCCATTCGCATCTGGTCTGGCTCGGCACTACCGCCCTCGACCTCGGCGCGATGGGCGTGTACTTCTACTGCTTCCGTGACCGCGACCGGGTGCTCGACACCTTCGAGATGTCAACCGGCCAGCGGATGCACACGCGGTACTTCCAGATCGGCGGCGTCGCCGAGGACATCCCGGCCGGCTTCGAGCAGAAGGTCCGCAAGCTGATCGAGCAGCTGAAGACCGGCATCGGCCAGTACGAGGCGCTGCTCGACAAGAACGAGATCTTCCTGATCCGGACCAAGGACGTCGGTGTCGTCCCGAAGGAACGGCTGATCGATCTCGGCGTGACCGGGCCGCTGCTTCGCGCCGCCGGCGAACCCTGGGACCTTCGCAAGGAAGGCGGATACCTCGCCTATCCCGAACTCGACTTCGACGTGCCGGTCGGAACCGTCGGCGACGGCTACGACCGCTACCGCGTGCGCCTGACCGAGATGCGCGAGTCGCTGAAAATCATCGAACAGATCCTCGACGGGCTGCCCGAGGGTCCCTGGGTCGCGGATGACCGAAAGTACGCGCTGCCGCCAAGGGCCGAGCTCTCGACCTCGATGGAATCGCTTATCCACCACTTCAAACTGGTCACCGAGGGCTTCCGGGTCGAGCCGGGCGAGGTCTACAACCCGATCGAATCGCCCCGCGGCGAACTCGGCTGCTTCGTCATGGCGGACGGCTCCTCGAAGCCGGCCCGGGTCCACTTCCGCGAGCCCTCTTTCGTCAACCTCCAGGCTCTGGCCGACATGACGATCGGCGAATACGTGGCCGACCTGATCCAGACCCTGGCCATGCTCGATCCGATCCTGGGAGGCATCGACCGGTGACCCCCGTGATGCCCTCCGATTTCGATCCGCGAAACGCGGAACCCGAGGATTTCATCTCGCCCGGGCTCCCGGTCGACGAGGCCAACACGACCGGCCGCCTTCCGATCGGCGATCCCGAGCAGATTCCGGACCCGGCCGAAGTCGAGGTGCCCGAAGACCTGCGCGAGCAGATCCAGCAGGTGGTCGACAAGTACCCGGACAAGGATCACAAGGGCAGCCCGAAGTCGGCGGCGATCCCGGTGCTCTGGATCGTCCAGCGCCGCTACGGCTGGTGTACCCCGGCGGGGATCGTCCAGGCTGCCTGCGTCATGCAGGTGACTCCCGCCTACCTGGAATCGGTCGCCTCCTTCTATGACCTGCTTCGGACCAGCCCCCAGGGCGAGCATCAGGTTCTGGTCTGCACCAATCTCGCCTGCTGGATGCGGGGTGGCGACCAGCTGCTCGATTCATTCTGCGAGAAGACCGGCGCCGACCGCGAGGCGGCCGGACACGGCGGGTCGCTCTCCGAGGACGGCAACATCCTCGTCTCCGGATTCGAATGTCTCGGTGCCTGCGATCTCGCCCCGATGGCCTCGGTCGACGAGCGCTACTTCGGCCCGCTGGAAAACGGCGATGCTTCGACCATCGTCGACCAGCTCGAAGCCGGCGAGGAAGTGCTGCCGGAGAAGGCCCTCGAGAAGCGCGGTCTGGCCGGTGGCGTCGCCGAGTCGACCGATCCCCGGGTGACCGAAGGGAAGGGGCCAAACCGGTGATCGAAGAGACCCGAGTCCTGCTCCGCCACGCGGAGGACCCGAAGATGGCCACCCTGGCCGGGTACGAGTCCTATGGCGGCTACGAGGTGCTGAAAAAGGCGCTGAAGGAAATTGAACCCGAGTGGATCGTGAACGAGCTCGAGGACTCCGGTCTGCGCGGCCGCGGCGGTGCCGGATTCTCGATGGGCAAGAAGGTTTCCTTCCTGCCGCACACCGATGACGCCAAGTACCTCTGCTGCAACGCCGACGAATCCGAGCCCGGTGCCTTCAAGGATCGCGAGCTCATGCAACGCAACCCGCATCAGCTGATCGAGGGCATCATCATCTCCAGCTTCGCGGCCGGCATCGGCCACGCCTTCATCTTCATCCGCGGCGAATACGACGATCAGGCCGACATCCTCGACCGCGCGGTCGAGGAGGCCTACGAGGCCGGCTACCTCGGCACCAACATTCTCGGTTCCGGCTTCAGCCTTGAACTCGTCGTCCATCGCGGCGCCGGGGCCTACATCTGCGGCGAGGAGACCGCCCTGCTCGATGCGCTCGAAGGCAAGCGCGGCAATCCCCGGCTGAAGCCGCCCTTCCCGGCCGTCCAGGGCCTCTACGGCGGACCGACCCTGATCAACAACGTCGAGACGCTCAGCAACGTGAGCCACATCGTCGCCAACGGCGCCGACTGGTTCAAGAGCTTCGGCACCGAGCAGTCGCCGGGCACCAAGGTCGTCTCGGTCTCCGGATGCGTCAAGCGCCCCGGCAACTACGAGGTCGAACTGGGCGTCTCCCTGCGCGACCTGATCTACGGCCTGGCCGGCGGTCCCCTCGAAGGACACGAGATCACCGCCTTCTATCCGGGCGGCTCATCCTCGCCGGTGCTCACCCCGGCCGAGATGGACCTTCCGTATTCGTTCGAGGCAATGGCGGATGCGGGTTCGATGCTCGGCTCCGGTTCGATCATCGTCGCCGATGACTCGGTGTCCATTCCCCGCATGGCGCTCCGGACCGCACACTTCTACCGCCACGAGTCCTGCGGCAAGTGCACCCCCTGTCGGGAGGGCACCAACTGGACCGAGAAGATGCTGGAGCGGGTCTGCACAGGCGAGGCCACCCCGATGGACCTCGACATCATTTCCTCGGTCCAGGACAACATCATGGGCCACTGCCTCTGCGTGCTCGGTGACGCGATGGCAATGCCGGTCAGCTCGATGGTCAACAAGTTCCGCGACGAGTTCGAAGAGACGATTGCGGAGGAAGCGTCGAAGGCCTGGTCCGGATCGCTCGACGGTCTCACCGAGTCTCCGGGCCGCGACGAACCGGGCGGCGAGGAACCGGGCCCGGGTGGGGTCAGCCCCGAGCACGTTCGACGCCAGCGCCTCGCTGGTCGTGGCGTGCCAGCGGGAGAGGACGTCTGATGCCGGCTCCGAAGAAGAACATGATCACCCTGACCGTGGACGGACGCGAGATCGAAGCGGTCGAAGGGACCATGCTGGTCGATGCGGCCAAGAACGGCGACATCGAGATCCCGGTGTTCTGCTACGAGCCGAAGCTCGGCGCCCCGGTCGGCGCCTGCCGCATGTGCCTGGTCGAGATCGAGGGCATCCCGAAGCTCCAGACCGCCTGCTCGGCCCCGGTTCGAGACGGCATGGTCGTCCACACCCGGACCGATCAGGTCAAGGAAGCCCAGAACGCGGTGGTGGAGTTCCTGCTGGTCAACCATCCGCTCGACTGCCCGG
>JAGQUR010000052.1 GCA_020438395.1 Solirubrobacterales bacterium
ATCATCGTCCGCCAGCGCGGCACGAAGTTCTGGCCCGGAGAGGGCGTAGGCCTCGGTCGTGATCACACGATCTTCGCCACTCGTGCCGGCACGGTCGAATTCAAGCCCGGCCGCCGCGGCCGCACCATCTCGGTCACCCCTTCGGAGTAGCCTCCGATCGGCTTCATGGAGGAAGCCACGATATTTGAAGCGGCACTCCTGGAAGGGCTCGACGAGCCAGTCAGGAGTTACCTGGGGCAGGCGATCCTTCCGGGCGCCGAGCTGACCCGAAGCTGGCTTCTTCGGATGAAGGGTTCGATCAAGGTCGGCCTCCGGCTGCCGTTCGAAGCGCGGCAGGAACTCGATGGCGAGTCGTTCACCTGGCGGGCCCGGGTTCCATCGGAAAGGATCCGGTTGCTGGAGGTAGCCGATTCCTACCGGGACGACGACGGGGGGATGATCGGCCGAATTGCCGGCCGGAAGGTCTTCTCGGACACGAGCCCAGATGCCGCCCGGTCGGCCGCAACAAGGGCGGTGATGGAATCGACGATGGTGCCGGCGACCCTGCTTCCAGGGAGAGGAGTCGAATGGCGGGTCGTCTCCGGGAATGAAGTTGCCTTCCGGCGACCGGGTGTCGAGCTGGCGGAGGAAGTCACCATCAGGCTGGACGGGGAAAACCGTGCAGCCGAAGTCGAGGCACCGCGCTGGTTGAAGCCGAAAGGCGAGGACGGAAGACTGGTTCCCTTCCTCTGCCGGTTCGAAGGCACTTTCGAATCGGGAGGGATGAAGGTGCCGTCGAAGCTGGTCGCGGGGTGGATCACCGACGGGGAGTTCGAGCCGTTCTTCGAAGCTGACATCACCTCGGTCGAACCCATCTCCGTACCCTAGGCCGGTGCTGTACGACAAGGCAAAGATTTTCGTGGAGGGCGGTTCCGGTGGAAACGGCTGCATCTCCTTCCGGCGGGAAGCCCATGTTCCCCGCGGTGGGCCCGATGGCGGTGACGGCGGACACGGCGGCGGCGTCCTGCTCGAATGCGACACCTCCCGGCGCGATCTCGGTGCCCTGAGGTCCAAGCACTTTCGGGCCGAGCGTGGACATCACGGTGAAGGGGCGAACAAGCAGGGAGCACGCGGCGAGGACACGGTTATTCCGGTGCCGCCGGGAACCCAGGCGACTTCGGTCGATGGCGCCCTGATCGACCTGACCGAACCCGGCCAGACCGCCGTACTGGCTCGTGGCGGTCGTGGAGGGCATGGCAACAAGCGTTTTTCGACCTCGGTCCGGCAGGCACCCCGCTTCGCAGAGAACGGAACCACCGGCGAGTCCGGCTGGGTCGAGTTGCGACTCAAGCTCCTCGCCGACGCCGGTCTGATCGGCCTGCCGAACGCCGGCAAGAGTTCCCTGCTGGCCCGGCTCACCCGAGCCGACCCCAAGGTCGCCGACTATCCCTTCACCACCCTGGAGCCGGTCCTCGGCACCATCGAGACGCCCGACCGTCAGGTAGTTCTGGCCGACATCCCCGGCCTGATCGAGGGGGCGGCCGAAGGGGCCGGACTGGGGCACGAGTTTCTGGCTCATGTCGAACGCTGCGCGATGCTGATCCACGTGGTCGAACTGGCCCCCTCGGAGGGCGAGCCGCTGGCCAACTACCGGGCGGTCCGCGCCGAGCTGGCCGCGCACAGCACCGGCCTTGAGGACCTTCCCGAACTGCTGGTCCTTTCCAAGTCCGATCTCTGGACCAAGGCCGACATGGCCGATCAGGTCGAGGAATGGGACCGGGAGCTCGGCGACTCCGTGCTCGGAATCATTCCCGTGTCATCGGCCACGGGCGCGGGGCTCGAAAGGCTCAAGGAAGCAATCGTCCGTTTCGTTCCGGATCACGTTGAAGCGCCGGTGGTCACCTCCGCCGACGGGGTGGAGGTCGACTTCGAAGCGGAACACCTCACGTACCGGCCCAAGGGTGAAGGCGGCTACTCGGTCGAGCGCGAAGACGACGGCGCCTTCCGCATCCACGGCCACGGCATCGAAGTTCTCTTCGAACGCTTCGACACCAACAACGAAGAAGCGCTCGCCTACCTGGAAACCCGTCTGACCGAAATCGGGGTCATGGCGGAGCTGAAGCGTGCCGGTTTCGAATCGGGAGATGAAATCCGTGTCGGTGAGCTCGAGTTCGAGCTGTACTGATAAGTCCTAGGCTTGTCTGGCTATGACGCTGGTGGTGAAACTCGGATCTTCGATCGTCTCGGCTGATGACGGGAGCCTTCGCGAGGAGGTGCTCGATTCTGTCTGCTCCCAGGCGGCCGCGCTGAGGCGGGCCGGGGAGCCGTTGGTCATGGTCACCTCGGGTTCGATCGCCAGGGGCATCCGCCTGCTCGGACTGCAAGCCCGGCCGCGGGCGATCGACGAGCTGCAGGCGGCCTCCGCCGTCGGTCAGGGCTCGCTCTTTCGTGAATACGAAACCCGGCTGGAGGCGGGCGAGACTGCCGCCGCCCAGGTGCTCCTGACCGCATCGGACGTCGCCAACCGCACCAGCTATGTGAACGCGCGCCAGACTCTTCGTCGTCTGCTCGACTGGGGCGTCGTTCCGGTCATCAACGAGAACGACACCACCGCGACCGACGAGATCACCTTCGGGGACAACGACTTCCTGGCCGCCCAGGTGGCGATCATGCTGGAAGCGCGGCTGCTCGTCCTCCTGACCAACACCGATGGCGTCTACACCGCCGATCCGGCACGGGACGCGGAAGCGAGCCTGATCGAAGAAGTATCCGACCCGGGCGACCTGGAGTCGATGGAGATCGGCGACCGCACCTCGGTCTTCGGGACCGGCGGGATGCGAAGCAAGGTGGCCGCGGCCGGCATGGCCAGCGGATCGGGAATCGAAGTGCGGATCTGCAACGGGACGGTCGACGGCACCCTGGCCAGGGCGGCGGCCGGTGAATCCGCCGGGACCGCCTTCCCGGCCCTGCGCAGCGATGCCCCGGCCTTCAAGCAGTGGCTGCGATACGCCAAGCCGGTGGCCGGGCGAATCGTCGTCGATGACGGCGCTGCCCGGGTGCTGAAGCAGAGCGGCTCCAGTCTCCTGCCGGTGGGGGTGACCGCGGTGGAAGGCTCATTCGAGGCGGGCGACGCGGTCGAGGTCGTGGCGGGCGGCTCGGTTATCGGCAAGGGCATCGCCAACTACTCGGCGGGCGAAACAGAACGGATCAAGGGCATGAAGAGCGCCGAGGTTCTCGAACTCATGCCCCATGCGGCCGAAGAGCTGATTCACCGCGATTACTTCGTGCTGGCCTAGGCGGGCCTGCCCAGCAGGTAGCGCTTCCTGACCGTCCGTTTGTTCCCGGCCTTGTCCCGAACCTTGACCGTGACAAGCACCCGGCGGGCCGCGGGTTGCTTCAGTAGCAGCCGGATGTTCGCCCGGCTGAAGTTCAGCCGGGCGGTGCCGGTGTTTCCGGTCAGCACCCGGATCGACTTGCGCGAGAGCGTCACCTTGCGGCGCTTGCCCTTGACCCGGACCGGCTTCCGCGTCGCTACGGTGATCTTCGAAATGCACGGGCCATTCGCCTCATTGGCCGGACAGGCCAGCTTCAGCCCGGCAAAGCCCTTCTTCGAGACTCCGAGTCTTTTCCCGAGCAGGGCGAGCTTGACCTCCCGATCGGGATGCATGAACCAGGGCTCGAGTCCATGGGTGCCGTCGTCGGCGCCAAAGAGCACGCCATCCCCGTGAGCAGCGAAGCCGGTGGGGTAGGACCCCTCGGGGCCGGGCAGCAGGTCCCGGATCATGCGGCTCCCGGACCCGTCGAGGATCCATGGTTCGGAGCCGTATTCCGGGGTGCTGGCCGCGAAGTACAGGTTGCCGTCTATCCCTTTCAGCCCGTATGCGCCGCCGAACTTGCCGGGAATTGGGTCGCCCGCCAGGTCGGCCGTGACGCCGTCCGACCGGTAGACCTCAACCCCGAGGTCGGGGGTAGAGGCGGTGAAGTAGACCGTCCCGTCGAGAATCGTGAAATTGCCCGGGTAGGAAGCATCGGCTCCGGGACTGATGTCGGCAATCTGGGTCGCTCCGGTTCCGTTGCTGATCCATGGCTCATCCCCGGTGGCCATGGTGTGTGCCCGGAACACCACCTTGTCGCCGAAGGCGGTCAGACTGTCCGGGTAGGAGGAACTCGCCCCGGGCTCGACGTCGCTGACCAGAGTTGGAACTCCGCCGGTGCTCTTGTAGAGCTCGATTCCGGTTGCCGGGAGATAGGCCGCCAGATACAGGTTTCCTCCCGCTACGGCCAGCTGGGAAACCTGTGAGCTGCCGCCGCCCGGGTAGAGGTCTGCTACTTCGCCGGTCGTGACGCCGTCGCTGGACCAGAGCTCCTGCCCATGGGTCGGCGTGTACGCCTGAAAGAACACCTTGCCCGTGAAGGAGGTCAGGAAGGCAGGTGAAGACGAGGGCAGGCCGGGGTTTATGTCGTAGACCAGGGAAGCTCCACCGGCATCAACCTGCCACAGCTCCCGTCCGTTGACGGAGTCGGCAGCGGAAAAGAACACCCGGTTGCCGACCGTCACGAGATTCTGCGGGAAGGAATCCTCCGGCCCGGGGTAGATGTCCTTGACGAGCTCGGCGGAAGTTCCGTCGGAGCGCCACAGCTCCCTGCCGTGGTCGGGGTCGCTGGCGGCGAAGTAGATCATCCCGTTCAGTTCGGCGCTGACTCCGGGATCGGATGACGCGAGCCCGGGAGAGATGTCGGTGACAAGGTTGAGCTTTGACTTGCCGACGATCCAGGGCTCATATCCGGTCTGCCCCGAATTCGCCGAGGTCCACAGCTGGTCCCCGATCGGCAGGAAGGCTTCAACGTCGGAACCGCTGGGACCCGGGTTCAGGTCCTGGAAGAGGTCGGTCTGGGGGAGGGCAGCCCCCGACGAAGTGGTCCCGGCCAGCATCAACAGGCAGCTGCATGCGGTGATCAGGATCTTTTTCACGGCAGCACCGCCTTGATCCGGATCGTGATCCTGGCCTTGTTACCGGCCTTGTCCTTCGCCTCTGCCGTCAGTTTCAGGTTCCTGGCGGCCCGGACCCGGTGGAGCAGCCTCCTCTGGGCACTGCTCAGCCGGATGATGATCGTGTCTGTCTTGCCGGCCGCGGCCTTGAAGCCTCCGCGGGCCAGGACGACGACCCTGCGCTTTCCCCTGAAGTTGACCTTCGACCTGGTCGCCAGAGCGAACTTGCCGGAGCAGGGCCCGGTCGCTTCGCCGGCCGGGCAGGTGATCCGGAGGTCGGCCCTGCCGCTCGGACGGAAACGCAGCCGGCCCGGGGCCTTGACGGTGACGGAAACGTCGGGAGGAATCAGCTTCCAGAACTCCCGGCCGTGGATGCCGTCGTCGGCCACGAACCAGGTCTGCCCCCGATAGGGGAAGAAGTTTCGCGGCGAGGATCCGTCGGTGCCCGGAAGGATGTCCTTGACCAGGTTCGCTCCGGTTCCGCCGGTCGACCAGAGTTCCCGGCCGTGTACGCCGTCGTTGGCCCGGAAATAGATGTCCCCGTCCAGCAGGTAGAACTCGTCCGGGGTCGAGTCTTCCTCTCCCGGCCTGATGTCCCGAACGAGGTTGGCCCCGGTGGCGTCGGCTGTCCACGGTTCCTCCCCGTGAGTGGGATCCTCCGCGTTGAAGATCACCCGGCCGTTGCCGAACGGTGCCACTTCCTGGACCTCCGAGTTGTCCATTCCAGGAGCGATGTCGGCGACTATCGCTGTATTGGTGCCGTCGGTGCTCCAGGGCTCAGATCCGTGAGTCCCGTCCGTGGCCGAAAAGAAGAGCCGGCCGCCCGATGCCACCAGGAACTCGGGGCTGCCATATCCGGCGCCCGGATTCACGTCCTTGAAGAGGCTGGTCGTGACGCCGTCACTCCGGAACAGTTCCCGGCTGGGTCCGGTCTTGTAAGCCGCGAAGTAGATGTGGGAGCCAAAGACGGTAAGGCCGCTAGGGGAGCTACCCGAGGCCCCGGGTTCGATGTCGGTAACCAGACTGACCGTGTTGCCATCGGAGCGGTAGAGCTCCGGGCCGGTGGCCGGCGATTCCGCGGTCAGATACAGCTCCCCGTTGAAGGGCGTCAGGTACTCGGGATCCGAATCACCCGGTCCCGGATACAGATCCTGGACCATGGTCGTGGTCGTTCCGTCGGTCTTCCAGAGTTCGTCCCCTGCGGCGGGTGTCGAGGCCGTGAAGAACAGGGTGTTGCCGACCACGGTCAGGTTGTTGACGTATGACTCGTCCGGGCCCGGATTGATGTCGGCGAAAAGTGTCGCGCTCTGGCCGTCCGAGCGCCAGAGCTCATAGCCCGCTGTGGGTGAATAGCCGAGGAAATAGACGAAGTCACCAAAGCGGACGAAATCTCCCGGATCCCCGTCCTCCTCGCCCGGCATCAGGTCCTTGATCAGTCTGGCCGAGCGCCCGTCCGAGGTGCCATAGAGCTCATTGCCCAATTGCGAGTCCGCGGAGAAGAGCAGCGTTCCGTTCACCTCCGTCATGCCGAACGGGTAAGAGCCACTGGGACCGGGCATCACGTCAAGGGCGAAGCGCGGGACCATGGCCCCGCTCGCCGAAGTCACGGACAGGAGCAACATCACGAGCGCGGCGACCGCCGTGACGATGAAGCGGGACCTGAGACTGTTTGAGGCTGTTTGCATGCTTCCCCCGAAGCAGCAGTGTTGTTTCGAAGCTAGCGCCATCGCTTCGCACCGTCAAGCGAAAAATGTCGAGCAGGTACGCTTCAGGCATGGAAGCGACGGCAACCGACATAGCCGCAGACACCCTGACCGCCAGGGGCGCCGCCCGGGCGATGGCTGCCGCATCGACCGAAGTGAAGAACCGCGCACTGGAATCGATTGCTCGTGGCCTGGGCGAGTCGGTGGAGGCGATTCTCGAGGCAAATGCCGCCGATCTGGCCGATGACCGGGCACAGGGGCTGACCAGCGCGCTGACCGACCGGCTCACCCTGGCTCCCGAACGGATCGAGGCGATGGCCGAAGGGGTCCGGGAAGTTGCATCGCTCGAGGATCCGGTCGGCGAGGTGCTGGAGACCGGCACGCTCGAGAACGGCATCGCACTGAGCAAGATCCGGGTGCCGCTCGGAGTGATCGCCGTCGTCTACGAGGCGAGACCCAACGTCACCATCGACTGTGCGGCTCTGACCATCAAGTCCGGAAATTCCCTTCTGCTCAAGGGATCGAGCTATGCCGAGCGGACCAACGCGGCACTCGCCGACGTCGTCCGGGCCGGACTGGCCGACGCCGGGCTGCCCGAGGACGGTGTCGTCCTGTCGGTCGGCGGCGGCCGCGAGTCGATCGGGCAGCTTGCAACGCAGGACGGGGTGGTAGACCTGCTGATTCCGCGGGGCGGAGAAGGCCTGAAAAAGAGCATCGAGGAGGTGGCGACCGTCCCGGTGATCTACGCGGCGGCGGGAATCTGCCACGTATATGTCCACTCCGACGCGGACCTCGAAATGGCAAGGGCGATCGCCTACAACTCGAAGCTTCAGCGCCCCGGCGTCTGCAACGCGGCCGAGACCCTGCTGGTCGACTCCGAGGTCGCTGCGGCATTCCTGCCTCCCGCGCTTGCCGAACTGGCGGAAGGCGGAGTGGAACTGGTCGGTGATTCCCGGACCCGCGAGAACTCCGGCGATACCTCCGTGGGCGAAGCGACCGCGGAAGACTGGGACACCGAATATCTGGACCTGAAGCTTGCGGTCCGGGTGGTCGACGGAATCGAGGAAGCAATCGACCACATTGACCGACACGGGAGCGGGCATTCGGACGCGATCGTCACCGACAACGGGCAGGCGGCTGAGATGTTCGTCCAGGGAGTGGACGCGGCTGCCGTCTACGTCAACGCTTCTACCCGGTTCACTGACGGCTTCGTCTTCGGGATGGGGGCGGAGATCGGGATTTCGACCCAGAAACTCCACGCTCGCGGGCCGGTCGGACTTCGTGAGCTGACCACGATCAAGTACGTGGGCCGGGGCGAAGGCCAGGTTCGCGGCTGACGTGACCCGCATCGGGGTTTTCGGCTCCTCGTTCAATCCACCGACCCTGGGTCACGAGGTGCTGCTGGCCGAAGCCGGCTGGCGGCTCGGTCTCGATCGCATCATCGTCGTGCCGACCGGCGAGGCCTGGCACAAGGACACCGAGGGATCGCCGCCTGCCGGCGTCAGGATGGCCCTCGCGCAGGCGGCATTCAGTCATCAGGAAGGTATTGAGGTCTCGGCTGCCGAGGTCGACCGCGAAGGTCCGTCCTACACATGTGACACTCTTGAGGAGATCCACACTTCGAATCCGGACAGCCAGATCTCCTTCCTCTCGGGCTCTGATGCCGCGCTCGGGTTGGGGGACTGGCATCGACCGGAACGGGTTCTGGAACTGGCCAGGTTCGCGGTTGCACCCCGGTCGGAGGTGGCTCGTGAGGCGGTCGCGGAGGTGTTCGAAGGACTTGGTGCCCGGGACCGGCTCGACTTTTTCGAAATGCCAAGGGTCGAGATTTCCTCGACCCTGATCAGGGAACGGGTGGCTTCAGGCCGTCCGTGGAAACATCTCGTACCGCAAGGGGTGGCGGAAATGATTGACAATGAGGGTCTGTATGGCAGCAAGCAGTGAAGATCTGAGCCGGGAAATTGCCCGGCTGGTGGACGACAAACTTGGCGAGGACATCGTCTGTCTCGACATGCGTGAACTCGTCACCTACACCGACTACCTCGTGATCTGCACGGCCCGCAACGAGCGGCAGGCCGAAGCGATCGCCGAGGAGGTCCACCTGCGCCTCAAGCACGATCATTCGCTGTTGCCGGTCAACCCGGACCGTTCCGGGGACGTCGGCTGGACCGTGCTCGACTACCTTGACTGCGTACTCCACATCTTCACCGAAGAAGCCCGCGAGCGGTACGACCTCGAAGACCTCTGGCACGAAGCCCCGCGGCTCGACCTCGAGCACGGCCAGCCCGAGGCGAAGTCCGCCTCGGCCGCCTGATCCC
>JAGQUR010000008.1 GCA_020438395.1 Solirubrobacterales bacterium
GCGGGTGGCTGGCGAGGAATAAGCCGGGAAATGGCCGCGATCGTACGCGGGTACTTGAGCTGCCGTTTCCCGGCGTTGACGAAGTCCAGGCGCCCGCAGGTGCGTCCTGGGTGCGTTGCCCGGGTTAGATGCGGCCTGCTGCCAGGAGGCGACGCAGGAACTTGCGGGTTTCGGGTCGGTCCGGCTCGGAGAGGATCTTTTCCGGGCTTCCCTGCTCGATGATCCTGCCCTCGTGGAGGAAGGCGACCTCGTCGGCTACCTCCCGGGCGAAGCTCATTTCGTGAGTCGCGATGATCATCGTCATGCCCTCTTCCTTGAGGTCGCGGACGGCGTCGAGCACGTCCCCGACCAGTTCGGGGTCGAGGGCACTTGTCACCTCGTCCAGCAGCAGCGCCCGGGGCTGACCGGCGAGGGCCCGGCACAGGGCAACCCGCTGCTGCTGGCCGCCGGAGAGCTCATCGGGCCTGTCGTCCTCTCTCCCGCCGAGACCGAAGCGATCGAGGAGTTCCCTGCCCCGCTCCCTGGCGTCCTTGCGGCCTTCCCCGTGGGCACGAACGGAACCGAGGGTGACGTTGTCGATGACCTTCATGTGGGGAAAGAGATTGAAGGCCTGGAAGACGAAGCCCAGCTTGCGGCGAACGGATACGGGGTCGACCGAGGGATCGGTGATCACCTCGCCGTCGAGGAAGATGTCACCGTCGTCGATATCAACCAGCAGGTCGATGCAGCGGAGGAGGGTCGACTTGCCGGAACCGGAGGCGCCGATCAGGGCGATCGCCTCGTGCTCGCGCAGGGTCAGATCGATGCCGCCGAGCACCTCCCGCTCCCCGAAGGACTTGGTCACTCCCTGGATCTCGATCACCGGTGTCCTGGCGGCACTCATGAGTTGATCTGCTCCTTGGCAGTGATGTGGTCGAGGATACGGGCCATCGGGAAGGTGACCGCGAGGTAGAGCAGCGCGGCGGCGATCAGTGGCGTGTAGTTGAAGGTCGAGGCCGCCTCAACCTGGGCGATGCGGAACGCTTCGCTGATGCCGAGGATCGAGACCAGGGCGACGTCTTTCTGGAGCGAAATGAAGTCATTGAGCAGTGGCGGCCTGACCCGGCGGACCGCCTGCGGAATCACCACAAAGCGCAGGGTCTGGATGCGGGTCAGCCCGGTGGCCAGCCCTGCATCGGTCTGGCTGGGATGGACCGAGGCGATCCCGGCCCGGTAAACCTCGGCCACATATGAGCTGTAGGCCAGCGAGAGGGCGACCCCGGCAAGAATTATCGGATCTGTGGGAACCCCCTCCAGGGCAAGCGCCGGGATACCGAAGCCGACCAGATAGACCAGCAGGATTACCGGCACCCCGCGAAAGAAATCGCAGTAGAAAGCGGCGAGCAGGCGAATCGGAAAGAGGGCCGGACTGCGGCTGGTGCGGATCACCGCCACCAGCAGGCCGAGCATCAGCACGATCACCTCTACGACCAGGAACAGCTTCACGTCAAGCCAGAAGCCGTCGAGAATGTCGGGAAAGGACGTCTTGAAGGCCTCGGAGGAGAAGAAGGTCTCACGGACGTCCGGCCAGCCGCTGCTGGTGAACACCACGAGCGCCAGCCCGCCCAGGATTACAAGTGATGAAAAAGCGGCGATCGCCTGGCCGCGCCGCGCCTTGGCCTTTCTGGCCTTTTCGCGGGCGGCCCGGCGACCGCCGGTACCGCTTTGAACTGGAGCTTCCGTGATCAGACCCTGATCAGCTCAGCATCGGAGCCTTGGCCGAGTCCGCCATCCACTGGTTCGTGATCTCTTCCAGGGTGCCGTTCTCCTTGAGCGTGTTGATCGCCTTGTCGACGCACCCCTTGAGATCGGAGTCCTTGGTCATCAGCGCGCCCCACTGGTCGCCGCCCTCCTGCTCGAACTGGCCGGCTACAACGGTGCCGGAGAGTTCGGCATCCCGCAGGTAGATGGCGGTCGGCAGATCGACCACGATCGCGTCGACCTGGTCCTGCTTGAAGGCGGTCACCACATCATTCGAGTTGTTGAAGATCTTCGGATCGCTGTTGGGCTGGATCTGATCCTCGACCGCGGTGAGGCTGGTCGTGCCGACCTGGACGCCGATCGAGGCGTCCTTCAGGTCATCGAGACTGGTGATCCCGTCGAGATCGCTGCCCTTCTTGACCAGTACCGCCTGGTTCGCGGTGTAGTACGGAACAGAGAACGAAACCGCCTTCTCGCGGTCCGGGGTGATCGAGATCTGGTTCAGGTCGAAGTCGAAATCCTTCGGACCCGGGCGGTAGGAAGCGTCGAAGGGAACCGTGGTCCATTCGACCTGGGAGTCGTTGAAACCGAGCTCACCGGCGATCGCGTAGCCGAGGGCGCTCTCGAAGCCCTTTCCGTTGGTCGGGTCGTCGTCCTCGAAGTAGGGCGGATAGGCCGGCGAGTCGGTGCCGATCGTCAGCACTCCGTCCTTGAAGGTGTTGAGATCCCCCGGGGCGCAGCTGGACGCCGTGGTCGCGCCGTCGGACGACGACGAACCTTCGTCGGATGAATCGTCACTCGATCCGCAGCCCACGAAAAGGGCCAGGGCGAAGATGGCGATCAGGAAAAGGACAAGACGTTTGCGACTCACGTGTATTCCTCCGCAGGTAGAGCGACTGGAGCGCAGAGAGTATGCCAATCGGGGGCCCGATGACCCATCGCGGGGGTAGAATCGGTCCCGGAATGGACACCGATTCGAAAAGCCAGGAGGAACTCGGCCCGGCCGGCACTCATCCCTGCGTGGAAATGAGCGAAGGCGTCGCCAGGTACCTGATGGCGCTTTTCGACCTCGGGCAGGAAGGCTCTCCCCCGACCCAGGCGCGGCTCGCCCGCGAACTGGATGTCTCTCAGCCCTCGGCCCTTCAGATGGTGAGGCGGATCCGCGAGATGGGTCTGATCAACGAAGGGGATCTCGGCCTCACGCCCGCCGGAATGAGCGCGGCGCTTGTTCTCACTTCACGGCGCACCGCAGCCACGGACCTGACCAGTGAAGTCCTGGGCCTGGACCCGGACGAGGCACGGGCCGAAGCCGAGCATCTGGCTTCCAGCGCAACCCCGGCCTTCGGTCGCAAGCTGGTCGCCTGGCGCAAGTCGCGTAACTGACCCTCAGCTCCGAACTGGCGTGTCCAGCTGGATCTCGGGGAGATCGGTCAGGTCGGCCCGTTCCAGCGGCCGGGGCCGACCCAGGAAGTGACCCTGGACGAAGTCCACGCCGAACTCGCGCAGCATCCCGAGGGTCCGGGCGTCCTCGACCTGTTCGGCCACCGTCTGCTTCCCCATCCCGCGGGAGATCTCGACCAGGGCCTTCACCAGCAGCCTGTTCACCGGGTCTGAAGCAAGGTTCTGGACGAATTCGCCATCGATCTTCACGTAGTCGAAGGCCAGGTGCTTGAGGTAGTAGAAGGAGGCGAAGCCGGTTCCGAAGTCATCGAGTGCGAAGCCGCAGCCGAGCTCGTTCATCCTGGCCGAGAATTCCTGGGCCCGGGTCATGTTCCCGATCGCGCTGGTCTCGGTCACCTCGAAGATCAGGTTCGCCGGGTCGACCCCGGTCCGCTCGAGTTCGCTCTGGACGAATCCGGGCAGCTTCGGATCACCCACTGTGCGCCCGGACAGGTTGATCTGAAGGCGCGGGCAGGTTTCGGCATCGAGCCCGGCCAAGGTGGAGATCGCCTTGCGGATTACCCACGAGTCCAGTTCCTGGACCAGATCATGTCGTTCAGCGGTGGGCAGGAAGGCGCCCGGCAGGATGATCGAGCCGTTGCGGTCCCTCATCCGCACGAACAGCTCATGGTGCGGCGGACCGGTCTCGCCGAGACGGTAGATCGGCTGGGCGTAGACCAGCAGTTCGTCGTTCTCGAGCGCGCCCCGCAGGCGCCCCGCCCAGTCGATTCCGAGGGTCACATGGGAGTCCTCCCCCGGATGGAAGACCCTCGCCCCGTTCCGGCCCGCGTCCTTGGCCTCGTACATCGCGATGTCGGCCTGCATCATCAGGGTCTCCTCCGGGACCGGCTTGCCCTGGGACGAGACCGCGACCCCGATGCTCGCGGTGACCTTGGCCGAATGCTCGGCCCCTTCCACCCTCACGTCGCGGGCGACCAGCCGGACCAGTTCCTCGGCCGTCGCAAGGGCGTCTTCAGGATTGATGTCACGGAGAACCACTACGAATTCGTCACCGCCCTGCCGGGCCAGGGTGTCATCGGCCCTAAGCCTGCTTCGAAGCAATTCCGCGGTACGGACGATCAGCCGGTCCCCGACCGTGTGGCCGTAGCTGTCGTTCACGAACTTGAAGTTGTCCAGGTCGATCACCAGGATCGCGATGCCGCGGCCGGCCCCGGAGGTGACCGCCGAATTGAGTTCCTCCTCGAAACGGCGCCGGTTGAAAAGGCCGGTCAGCGGATCATGGTCGGCCAGGTACTGGAGCTGCTGGCTCATCCGCTGGCGTTCGGTGATGTCCTCAACCATCGAAAGCGCCTGGTACGGATGTCCGTCGGGGTCGCGCAACATGGCTACGGTCAGGTAGACCCAGACGACCTCCCCGTTCTTGCGGATGTACCGCTTCTCCATCGAGAAGCCGTCGCGTTCGCCCGCGAAGAGCTCGCCGGTCAGGGCCAGGTCTTCCTCGAGGTCGGCCGGGTGGGTGATGTCGGAGAAGGTCATGCCGGCGAGTTCCCCGGACGAATACCCGGTGATCAGCTCGAAGCTCTGGTTGACCTTCTCGAATCGCCCTTCGGGGGTGACGAGGCAGAGACCGATCGGGCTCTGCTCGAACACCTGGCGAAACCGCATCTCGGCGTCGCGCCCGGCGTGTTTGGCCCTGTGTTCCTCGGTTACGTCGTACTTGACCAGGATCAGCACAGGACCGTGACCGGGGACCGTTGTTACGACGCCGTTGACGCGGCTCCAGATATCGGAGCCGTCCTTGCGGACAGACCTGCTCTCGTAACTGGTCTCCCCCCGGTCGGCGAGTTCGTGGAGCACTTCCGATCGCAACTTGAGTTCTGCCTCGGAGAGGTCGGGAGGGGCGATGGTGTCAATTGGCCGACCGATCAGCTCGCCTCGCCGGTAACCATGCATCGCGTCGAACTGAGGGTTGGTCAGCACGATCCTGGTGTCGGAGATACGCATCACGACCACCCCCTCGGACATCCTCGTCAGCACGTTGGCCTGGGAGGCCAGTTCCGAGCTGGCCTCCTTCCAGCTCTCGTAGAAGCGCTGGAGCCGGCGCGACGCATAGGTGATCATCCAGAGCAGGAGGACCAGCATCAGGATCTTGTCCAGACCCTTGACGAAGGCGGCTCCCTCGGCATCGAGCCCCTCCGCGGCGATTTCCGCCAGGACCATGGTCAACGGGATGAGCAGGGCGGTCGGAACCAGTAGCCGGGCCATCGAGGGTCCGGGCCCGGTCGCGGAAAGGAATGCCGCCAGACCCCTCTCGGGCCTCATCAGCACGTAGCCGACATATACCAGCACGAGGGCCAGTGCCCCCGTGTAGCTGAACGAGAGCGTGTCTCCGGAGACCAGGACGGCCTTGTAGCCGTTGGTCAGAAGGGAGACGAGGAAGGCGATCCCGAGGGCCGGAACCAGGATCGCCTGCCAGCGGTACCGGGGGGCGTCGAGATCGATCGTGACCAGGGCCAGGGCCAGGACGGGGACATTGATCAACGCCGCGAACGCCGGCACCATCAGGGAGCTGTCACCCCAGTCGACCGGATCGATGCCGACCACGTCCGAGAAGAGCAGCAGGAGCGCCATCGCCATGGTCAGGTAACCGATCGCCACGCCCATCCTGCCGGCAGCCTCCGAACGGCCCGGCCTGCACAGCAGCAGGACTGTGGCCAGCAGTCCGATCATGATCGCGGAGGCGACCGGAAAGGCGGGCGCATTGAGGAATTCACCTGTCAGGAAGGGCACGTCGAGAATCCAGCCAAGTACAGCCGCAACGCTGAACAGCAGCGAGGCCCAGCCGAGCACCTGCGGAGCCATCTGGATCCACCTGGTCCAGAGCCAGCGGTAGCTGCCCGGCCCCGCCGCTTCCGCCCAGATCCCGTCGGGATCGGGGCCGTTCTCGAGTACTGCCCGGCCGGCCGCCTCGGCTATCCGCCCGCGGTAGAGCCTCCGCTCCTCCGAGTCGGGAATGTTCCGATCGGCCCGCTCATCTGGGTTCGACAAGTGCTTCTCCAAGGACGACTCCTCGCAAGGGCAACTCCTCGCCTCCGAAATCTACACTTGCCTTTCCCCGTACCGGGCGTCACGAAACCGCGGGACGGGGGAGATTCAGACCGAAGCGGCCTCCGCCGTCTCCCTTGCGAGCTGGTCCGCTTCCTCCCATTCGGCGTACAGCGAAGTGATCCTCGCCCTGGCGTCGTCGTGCCGCCGGGTCGCCCTTTCGCTCTTCTCGGGGGTTGACCACGCCGCGGGATCGGCCAGTTCATCCTCGAGTTCGGCAAGTTCCGCCTCGGCAGCCTCGATCTTCTTCTCCAGGTTCTCGACCCGACGGCGGGTGCGCGCGACCTCCTTGCCGGGTGACCCCCCGCGGCGCGCATTGTCGGACCTGCCGACCGGACGGATGGCCGCGGCCGCCTTCTCGCGGGCAGCCTCCTCTTCCTCGTCGCGGCGCTTCTGGTACTCGGCCCAGCCGGTCATGTGGTTGGTGAGGGATCCGTCCTCGCAGACCAGGGTCCGGCTGCCGACCGCCTCGAGCAGAGCGCGGTCATGAGATATGAGGATCAGGGCTCCGGGGAACCCGAGCAGCGCATCCTCGAGCGCCTCGCGGCTTTCGATGTCCAGATGGTTGGTCGGCTCGTCCAGCAACAGAAGGTTGGCGCCGGACGCGACGAGGATCGCCAGCGAAAGGCGGCGCTGCTCGCCTCCGGAAATGTCGGAGAGCTGCTTGTTCGCGTCTTCCCCCGAGAAGAGGAAGGCACCGAGCAGATCGCGGACCTTCTGGCCGGAAAGGCCGGTCTCGCGCGCCGCCGCATCGAGGACCGTGCCGTCCCCGGCCGCGGTCTCGGCGTGTTGCGACAGGTAGCCGACCTTTGCGTTGTGACCTAGCCTCACATGGCCCGCGGCGGGCTTTCTTTCCCCGGCCAGGGTGGCCATCAGGGTCGTCTTGCCGGCCCCGTTCGGGCCCACCAGGACCACATGCTCGTCGCGTTCGAGCAGCAGGTTCGCATCCTCCAGCAGCACTCGACCGGGAACTTCGATCCGTCCGTTCACCAGCTTCAGGACCACCCGGCTCGCCCGCTCGGGCTGAGCGAAATCGAAGCTCAGAACCCTCCTGTCCTGAGGGTCGAACGAGGCGGCGTTCTTCTTCACCTTCTCGATCTGCTTGACCCGTGACTGGGCCTGACGTGCCTTGGTCGCCTTGTAGCGGAACCGTTCGACGAACCTTTCCATGCGGGCGATCTCGGCCTGTTGCCTCTCGATCTGCTTGCCCAGCGCGACCTGCCTCGCCGCCTGCTCCTTGCGCCAGGCATGCCAGGGACCGGAGAAGAACCTCGCCCGTCCCGCCTCCAGTTCGAGCACCGAGGTGCCGACCGATTCCAGAAACCAGCGGTCGTGGGCGACGAGGACAACGCTGGCGTCGATCTCCTTCAGGTACCCCTCGAGCCACTCGAGAGTCGGGATGTCCAGATGGTTGGTCGGCTCGTCGAGCAGGAGCAGGTCGGCGCGGGCCCCGAGCGCCCGGGCCAGCGAGGCCCGTGTGAGCTCGCCCCCGGAGAAGCCGGAAAGCGGTCTTTCGAATTCCGGCTCGGTGAAGCCGAGCCCCCGCAGCACGACCAGGACCTCGTCCCGCCAGCGATAGCCGCCGGCGAGCTCGAGTCGTTGCTGGGCATCGGCGTAGGCCTTCATCGTTTCCTCGCCGTGGTCGCCGTCGGACATCTTCCGCTCGAGTTCTTCCAGCTCGGCCTCGGTCGCGATGACATCGGCGCGACCGGTGAAGACGTAGTCCTGGAGGGAGAGACCCCGGTCCCGTGGCGGACGCTGGTCATGCAGCGCCACCCGGGCTCCCTTCTGGTAGCTGAGCGCACCGGAATCATTCTCGGCCTCGCCCGCGAGGATCCGGAGCAGGGTCGACTTGCCGGCGCCGTTGCGTCCGGAAAGGGTCATCCGGTCACCCCGCATGAGCTTGAAGGAAACCTCACTGAACAGCGGATCGCCGCCGACGTGAATTCCGATACTTGTTGCCGTAACGACTGCCATGGAGCGACCAGCCAGTCTGCCAGCTTGGGAGCGGCTCAGGAAATGTGACAGCATTTTCGCCTCATGAGCAACGGCGGATTCGACCCTCACCCCCACTCCGGACCCCAGTTCGGACAGACCTGGGAAGCACGCATCCAGACTCCCGAGTCGGTGCCCGGGGTCTCGCCCTACCCGCCGATCGCCGACTACGGCTTCCTCTCGGACGGCGAGGTGTCCGCCCTGGTTGCCCCCAGCGGAAACATCGAATGGCTCTGCCTGCCCCGGTTCGACTCGCCCAGTGTCTTCGGCTCGATCCTCGACCGAAGCGCCGGGAACTTCCGGCTGGGTCCGGCCGACATCAACGTGCCCAGCCACCGTCGCTACCTGCCGGGGACGAACGTGCTCGAGACCTCCTGGGGCACCGGGGACGGCTGGATCATCGTCCGTGACGTGCTGCTGATCGGCCCCTGGCATCACGAAGGGGATCGTTCCGGAACCCACCGGCGGGCCCCTACCGACTACGACGCCGACCACGTCCTTCTGCGGATGGTCCGCTGCGTTCACGGTGAGGTGCAGCTCACCCTCGACTGCAAGCCGGTCTTCGACTACGGCCGCCACCCTGCGAAATGGGAGTACACCGGCGACGCGTACCACGAAGGCGTGGCCTCCGCAGAGGGAACTGACATCCAGCTTCGGCTCAACACAGACATGAACCTCGGCTTCGAGGGCCCGAGGACGACTGCCCGGACCCTGCTCAAGGAGGGTGATGTCCGCTTCGTCGCCCTCTCCTGGAGCGAGCACGCCGCTCCCCAGGATTACGACGAAGCCTACGACCGGCTGGTCTGGACGGCTCACCACTGGCAGAACTGGCTGGCCCGCGGAACCTTCCCCGACCACCCCTGGCGGGGGTATCTGGAGCGATCGGCCCTGACCCTGAAGGGCCTGACCTATGCGCCAACCGGCGCCCTGGTCGCCGCCGCGACCACCTCGCTTCCGGAGACCCCGGGCGGCGAGCGCAACTGGGATTACCGCTTCTCCTGGATCCGCGACTCCACTTTCACGCTTTGGGGCCTCTACACGCTCGGCTTCGACTGGGAGGCGAACGATTTCTTCTATTTCATCGCCGACGTCGCAGCCGGCGAGGACGATCTCCAGATCATGTACGGGGTCGCCGGCGAGAAACAACTCGACGAGGAGATCCTCGACCATCTCCACGGTTACGAGGGGGCATCCCCGGTCCGCATCGGAAATGGCGCCTACGACCAGCGCCAGCACGACGTCTGGGGCGCGGTACTCGATTCGTTCTACCTCCACACCAAGTCCCGGGACGGGATGCCGGAGGAGATCTGGCCGATCCTCAAACGGCAGGTCACCGCGGCGCTTGATCACTGGCGAGAGACGGACCACGGAATCTGGGAGGTGCGCGGCAAACCCCAGCACTTCACGTCATCGAAGGTGATGTGCTGGGTGGCGGTCGACCGGGGCGCCCGCCTCGCCCGTCTGCGCGAGGAGCATGACCTCGCAAACGAGTGGCAGGTCGCCGCAGACGAGATTCACGCCGACATCTGTGAGAACGCGGTCGACGAACGGGGGGTCTTCACCCAGCATTACGAGACCGACGCGCTCGATGCCTCATGTCTGCTGCTGCCGTTGCTCCGCTTCCTCCCGGCAACTGACCCCCGGGTCCGCAGGACGGTGCTGGCGATCGCGGACGAGCTCACCGAGGATGGCCTGGTGCTCCGCTATCGCGTCGACGAGACCGATGACGGACTGAGCGGCGAGGAGGGAAGCTTCACCATCTGCTCGTTCTGGCTGGTCAGCGCCCTGGTGGAAATCGGTGAACTGGAGCGCGCCCGGGATCTCTGCGAACGACTCCTCGGGTATGCGTCCTCACTTCAGCTCTACGCCGAGGAAATCGATCCGCGCTCGGGCCGCCACCTCGGCAACTTCCCGCAGGCCTTCACCCACCTGGCCCTGATCAACGCGGTCATGCATGTGATCCGGGCCGAGCAGGAGACGACCGCTCCACGCGACAAGACCACCTCGCCCAGGGCGAATCCGTAGCCGGAATCGTCCCGCCATCTCCGGACCTCGACGAAGAAATCACAACCTCGACCTAAGCGCGGTGTTAGGTTCGACACCATGAAGCTACGTCTCGTCACCTTCCTCGTCCTGATAGCCGCCGGTCTCGCCCTGACCGCTTCCCCCGCTTCGGCCCAGCGTCCGATCCCGGGCATAAAGCAGACGGTCACCTTCAAGCAGATGAAGAGCTACGTCAGCTTCCTTTTCACGAAGCGCAACAGCCCGACGCCGAATGTCCGGCGCAAGAAGTACAAGACGACTTTGACCGCCCGCCGCAAGAACGCCAGCCTCACGGTCGACAAGCTCTTCGCCCGCAAGCTGCTGCGGCTCTCCAAGCAGGATGACAACCAGCAGCGCCGGATCGTCAAGCAGATCCTCACCAACCAGAAAAGGCAGGTCCAGGCGATCAAGCAGGACCTCGCTGAGCGTCTGGCCGGCCTGCAGGATGACCAGAACGCCGCCATCCAGCGGATCTACAACAAGTATGCGCCGCAGATCAATTTCAAGGCGAACAAGCGTGACCGCCTCAAGCGACAGTTGAGCCGAACCACGAATCCGGCCAGGCGGGCCAAGCTGATCAGGCAGATCAACAAGCTGCAGACCCAGATCAACGGACTGGTGAGTGACCGCAATACCGACGTCAACAGCGTCAATTCCCGTTACAAGGCCCGGATCACCAGCGTCACCAACCTCTACAACTCGCGGATGGCCAACGTGAAGGCCAACGCCCAGCAGCAGATCCAGCAGGCAAAGAACGCCTGGCGCCGGACCTTCCGTACCCAGCTGGTCGCGGCAAAGGCCCGTCGGGGAGCACAGCGGGACCTGGTCAACACGGTCGCGGCACGCGGCTTCGGCTACATCCAGCAGATGCCCCCGGCCGGCGAGTAGCCACCGCGCGTTTCCCGGCCGACCACGAATTTCCGTAGCCGGCCGCAAGTTTCCGCCACTCGGTTCAATTTGCCCCTGATATACGGGGGTAAATCGAACCGAGCACGGTCCGAGAGGAACCGGGCACCGTCCGGGAAGCAAGAAGGGCCCGCTAACCAGGCGGGCCCTTTCTCTTTCTTCACGGCCCCGGGATTTCTCTTCGGAGCTCTGATGGAGACGGCGGGAATTGAACCCGCGTCCGCAGTCGCGTGACGAAAGGCGTCTACAGGCTTAGCCGGCGCTTTGTTCTCGCCATCCGGGGTCCGCGCCAGCAGGCACTACGAATGGCCAAGCCTCTGAAATGTCCCCCTCCGGCCGAGGCGATCCTTCGGGGCAAGCCCGTTTCTGAAGCCGGAACCCCTCCCCACGGGCCGAGGGTGGGCCGACTCTCGTTACCTAGGTATCAGCTAGGCGGCGAGGGCGAACTCGTGGTCCGCACGTATTGGTTTGTGCCGATTTTTTACGAGGCCATCGGCGTCCTCGACCTGCAACCCTCCGCACGGTCCGACAACGTCGAAGCCTGTCGTCCCCTTGGATGGTGCCCCTCCATTGTACGGTGTGCCGAAGTCCGGGTCAAAGAGCTGACAGCCCCGCACCGGGTCGGGAAGGCGTAACCAATGCGAAAGAAATCTTGAGCATCCACGAATTCGACGTCGTAGTTCTTGGCGCCGGACCGGCCGGAGAAGTCTTCGCCGGGCGATCGGCAGATGCCGGCCTGAAGGTCGGCCTGGTCGAGCAGCACCTGGTCGCCGGTGAATGTTCCTACTACGCCTGCATGCCGTCGAAGGCGCTGCTTCGCCCGGGGGAGTTGCTCGACGAGGCGCGGAGGACGGAGGGGGTTCGCCAGGCCGTCACCGGGATTCTGGACGCCGACTCCGTCCTCGCCCGTCGCGACGAGGTAATCCACCACCTCGACGACTCCAGCCAGATGGGCTGGCTGGAGCGAAAGGGAATCGAGCTGTTCCGGGGCACCGGGGTGCTGGCCGGCGAAAGAGAGGTCCGGGTTGCGGGAGAAGTGCTGGTCGCCAACCGGGCGGTCGCCATCGCCACCGGGTCTTCGGCCGCAGTCCCGTTCATTCCGGGAATCGGGGAAGTGTCGATCTGGAACAACCATCAGGCCACCACAGCGGAGACCGTTCCCGAATCCCTGATCATTCTCGGCGGTGGCCCGGTCGGCTGCGAACTGGCCCAGGCTTGGGCGAGTCTCGGCACGGAAGTGACCCTTCTCGAAGCGGAAGACCGGGTTCTCCCCGGCGAGGAGCCGTTCGCCGGCGAGCAGGTCGAGCAGGCCCTGCGGGAGGAGCACGGGGTCAACCTGATGACCGGGGCCGCGGTCGATTCGATCGAATCGACAGACGGGCAGATCACGGCCACGGCGGTGGGCCGGCAATACACGGCGTCGCATCTTCTCGTTGCGACCGGCCGGCGACCCCGGACCGACCGGATCGGTCTCGAGTCGATCGGAATCGATGGCGGAGGCCATCTCGAGACGGACGACTGCTACCGGGTGAAGGGGCACGACTGGCTGTATGCGGTCGGCGACGTGAATGGCCGGACCCTGCTCACTCACATGGGCAAGTACCAGTCATGGATCGCGGTTCAGACGCTTCTGGGTCACGAACCCGACAACCGGGCAGAGTCGATCGGCGCGCCCCGAATCACCTTCACCAATCCCCAGGTTGCCGCGGTCGGGAAGACCCTCGCCGCAGCCGAAGCGGACGGCATGGATGTGGTCGTCATTGACGCGAGCACCGGCTCCTCGGCGGGTGCCTCCTTCGTCGGGAAAGGCGTTGGCGGGACCAGCCGACTGGTGATCGAACGTTCGACTGGCCTGATCGTTGGTGCTACCTTCACCGGCTTCGAGGTCGCCGAATGGCTCCATGCAGCGACGATCGCGATCGTGGGCAAGGTACCGATGGACGAACTTCGCCATGCGGTGGCCGCCTTCCCCGCAAGGAGTGAGATCTGGCTCCGTTTCAGCGAGAAGTGGGAAGCCCGCCAGTAGGCTTCCCCCATGAAGATCCTCGCTTTCAGTGACTTGCATCGTGACCTGGACCAGGCGGCCCGCCTGACCGAGATGTCGAAGGAGGCCGACGTGGTGATCGGGGCGGGTGACTTCGCTTCGATTCACCAGGGCCTGGACGAAACGATCGGAGCCCTTGCCGGAATCGAGACCCCGACCGTTCTGGTGGCGGGGAACAACGAAACCATTGACGCCCTCAGGGAGTCCACGGCGGCGTGGGAAGCGGCCAAGGTCCTGCACGGAGATTCGGTCGAGATCCAGGGGCGGACGTTCTTCGGCCTCGGTGGAGGCATCCCGGTCACTCCCTGGGGCTGGAGCTACGACCTCGAAGAGACCGAAGCGGAAGCTGCGCTGGCTGAACTCCCCAAGGAAGCCGTGCTGGTCGTGCACTCGCCCCCGAAAGGACATTGCGACGAGGCCGGGAACGGGATGAGCCTCGGTTCAACCGCGATTCTCGCGGCGATCGAAGAACATCAGCCGGTGCTGGCCGTCTGCGGGCACATTCACGAGGCATGGGGCAGCGAATCCACGGTCGGCACGACCAGGATCGTCAACCTCGGCCCGACCGGAACCTACTTCACGCTGGACTAGCCGCTCGACGGAGCCGGCCCGACCATCCCGGTCAGATCGTGATGCGGCCCTGGAGGCTTTCGATCAGGTCGGCCGGGAAGCCGGGCACCTTCTCGAGGTCTTCGACCGAGCCGTAGCCACCGAACCGTTCCCGGTAGGCGAGTATCCGGGTTGCCTGGGTTACCGAGAGGCCGACCTCGCGGAGTTCCTCGAAGGTGGCGCTGTTGAGGTTCACCGCATCCGACGAAGCGTCGGCCGAAGTCGAAGTGCCGGTCGAGGAAGCCGGGGTTCCGCCGAAGAGACCCTTTCGCTCGGGAGGGGTCGGCTCCGAAGCCTCGGAATCGTCCGCCTGGGCCTCAGCCGACTCCGGCTCCGCGGCGGGAGGTTCCGGTGGCGGCGGCGTGGTCGGGGCGAACATCGGAGACGGTTCTGCCGACGCATGTCTCGGAGGTGCGGGAGGCGGCGGCGGAGCGGGCTCGTTCTGCTCGAGCGCGGCCGCGGCGGCCCGTTCTGCCGCTTCCGCCCGGGCCTCTGCCTCCCGGGCGCGCTGCTCGGCCCGGTCGATTCCGCTGACCACATCGTTCAGGCGCTTCTCGCGCTCGGACTCTTCGACCTTGAGCTGGGCCAGACGCTCGGCGAACGCCGCGCGTCGCTCGGCGTCCTCGGCCCTCTGTTCGACCCGTCGCAGCCTTTCCTCGGCATCGCGCAGGGCACGGTCACGCTCCTCGCTGTTCTCGCTCAGCCGCCGTTCGACCGCGGCCAGGCCGGGTGAAAGATCCGTGTCTTCTACGGCAGGGCTTTCCGGTTCGGCCAGTGCCGACTCGACGGCCGGTTCAGGCGCCGGAGTCTGCTGGGTTGCCTTGATCTCGGCGACCTTGGCACGAAGCCGCTCTTCGGCGGCAGCCGAGGCCGGGTCCTCCGCAACCGTCTCCTCGATCGGCTGAGCCACCGGCTCGCTGTCGGCGAGCGCGTGCTCGGCGGCCATTCCGGGTTCCGGGACCACTACCGGTTCGGGCGGCTCGGCCGGGGACTCGGCGGGCGTTTCCGGCCGGCTGGCCCTGGCGGCAGCGAGGCCCCCGGCCGCGCCGGCGGCACCACCGGCCAGGAAGGCCTCTGCCGCGTTGCCAACCGCAGCGTCGGCGCCGGGGTTCTCGAGCGACGGTTCATGCAGGACGCTCGTCTCGGCTTCGTGGACTGACGGCGCCGGGGTGTAGTAGGTGTTGTCAACCGGCAGGGGCGGTTCGGTGGCCTGCTCGGCCACGGGCTCCGCTACCGGCTCTGCGACCGGTTCCGGGGCCGCCTCTTCCGGGGCCGCCTCGGTCACGGGCGTGGTCTGGGGCTCCAGCGGGGTCTCGGACTCAGCTGGTGTGGCGGTCTCGGAGGTCACCACTCCCGCCGCGGGGGCGGTCTGGCTGGGAGAAACGGGAGCCGGTACGGCCTGTCCCTGCACCGCGGGCGTCTCGGGTGTCGGAGCCTGCACCGTCCCGAACCGGGCCATTGCCGCGGCAGCGGTCTCCTGATCGCGGGCACTCTGCTTCTCGGCTTCAACCGGGTCGATGGATCCGGCCGCGACGCCGGCAGCGGTCACTGCCGTGGCCCCGGCCGCAGCAGCTGCAACCGGTGCTGCTACGGGAGCGGAGGGCGCTTCACCCCGCCGGGCGGCCTTGCGACTTTCGATTCCGGCCTTGCGCCGCATGCGCTCCTCTTCGCGTGAGCGCTGGATCGCGGCCCGTTTGCGGCGGCGGAGTTCGGAAGGACTGGGGACCTGCGCGGGCTGGTCCGAAGCCTGCGGCTCGGAGAGACCGCCTGCCTGCCGCATGGACTTGTTCGACTTCGACGCTTTGGGAGTGCCCGCCGCACCCGACTTCCGGGGCCGTCCGCGCATGATCAGGATGCCGGCGATGATCGCCGCCAGCACGATGATGCCGATGATGAACCAGGGCGCGTTGTCGGTCACGAAGTCCGAGGCCTTCTCGAAGACGCTCTTGTTGTTGTCTGAAGATGACCCCTGGTTGCTCAGCGCGTCAATCTGCTCCTGGGTCAGGGTCAGAGGCGCCGAGTCGGACGAGGAGCTGGTGCTGGTCGAGTCGGAGGTGCTCGGAACCGTCGTGGTCGTAGTCGGTTCGTCCGCGGCGGTCGCGATGCCGGGACCGGCGATCGCGGCGGCCAGCACAAGCAGCAGGAGAATGGGATTCCGAAGCTTCATCATCAGGTCAGGAACGATACCGCCCCTTGAATTCCCTTTCTATATCTCGTTTCACATCGCGATCGGCAATTTCACGCCGCCGGTCCCGGCCCTCCTTGTTTCGGGCGAGGCCAAGTTCGACTTTTGCCCTTGGCCCCTTGAAATAGATGCGGGTCGGAACCAGCGTGAGGCCCTTCTGCTGGGTAGTGCCGATCAACCTCTCGATCTCCGCCCGATGCAACAGAAGTTTCCGCGGGCGCTCCGGATCGTGATTGTTGATCGTCGCCGGGGCGTAGTGGGGGATGTGAAGGTTGCGGAGCCAGACCTCGCCGTCTTCGACCACCGCGTAGGCATCGCCCATCTGGGCATTCCCTTCTCTCAGCGCCTTGACCTCGGTTCCGAGCAGGGCAATGCCGGCCTCGAACTTCTCGACGATCTCGAATTTCTGCCTGGCCCTCCGGTTGGTCGCAACGTCACCGGAGGCCGGGGCCCGCTTCTTTCCCTTCTTCGCCATGAAAGAGGGAATTTATCCGTCTGAGGGATCCAGATCGACCCGGCCGGCCGGTGCGTCGATCTTTTCGACGTTCACCGCGATCTCGTCGCCGAGGCTGACCTTGCGTCCGGTCTTTGAACCGACCAGGGACGTTTCTTCCTCGTTGAGCTCGAACCTCTCGCCCCGGATCCGGCGCGCCGGCACGAAGCCCTCGTACACGTCTCCCAACCGTCCGCCGAACCTGACAAAGGCACCGGAGCGGATCACCCCGGAGACCTCCCCTTCGAAGCGCTTCTCGTACCCCTCCTCGAAGAGTTCCCGTTCGAGCAGGAACGCGGCGCAGACATCATCGGCATCCCGTTCCAGAATCATCGCTTCGCGCTCCCGCTCCGACGCGTGAAGGGCTGCCTCTGCCGCCTCGCCGGTCGATGGCCCCTCCTCCCCGCCCCCGACCGCCGAGAGCAGCGCCCGGTGAACGAACAGGTCCGGGAAGCGACGGATCGGCGAGGTGAAATGACAGTAGGCATCGCTGCCCAGCCCGGCGTGGCCGAGGTTCTTCTCCAGGTATCTGGCCGGTTTCAGCGACCGCAGGATCAGCGAGCTGTACGCCTCGCCGCCATGCCCCCGCCGGGCCGCTTCCGCGGAGACCGACCGTGATGCCTCGACCGCGATCTCACCGGCCGCCGTGGGTCCCATGCCGGCGGGAACCGGAGGCGCCGGCAGATCGAGTGAGGCCAGCTGGGCAAGCATCCGCTCGACCCGGTCCGGGTCGGGCATCTCGTGCACCCGGTACACGGAAGGGATGCCCCGGCTGCTGGTCAGTTCCGCTACCTGCTCGTTGGTCAGCACCATCAGCTGCTCGATCAGCCGGTGGGCTTCCGTGGCCGTCTCGGCCACCGCCCTCACCACATGACCCTCCCCGTCGAACTCGAAGCTGGGCTCGGCCTTGTTCACCTCCAGCGATGAACCACGGCGCCGGTCGGCCAGGACAGCAGCGGCCTCCCGGGCAAGCGCGAGCGGCCCGGCCACCGGCTCCGGCGCCTGCTCCCGGTCGAGGAAGATCCGGTCGAGCTGCTCGTAGTCGAGTCTGGCGTCGGAACGGATGCGGCTGCGGTAAAACGAAACCCTGGTCACCTCCCCCGACCCGGAGAGGACCATCTCCGTTGTAACGGCGAGCCGGTCTTCCCCGGGGGACAGGGAACAGACCCCGGAGCTGAGACTGTGGGGAAGCATCGGTTCGACCGAGGTCGGGACATAGGTGCTGTTGGCGCGGAGGAACGCCTCCTTCTCCAGCAACGAGCCCGGGCGGACGAAAGCCGATACGTCGGCGATGTGAATCCAGAGCCGCACCCCGTCCCCCTCGCGGCGGGCAGAAACGGCGTCGTCAAAGTCGCGGGCGGTGGCCGGGTCCACGGTGAAGGTCGGGAGTCCGGTCAGATCCTGGCGGGACGCTTCCTCCGGAGAAGCGGCGGCCCCTTCGGCCGCCTCCTCGACCGCACGGGAGAAACCGCGGCGACCGAGCCGATCAAGCGTCAGGGCCTCACAGACCTCCGATGCGTTGTCGATTCGGCCCAGGTCGCGGATCAGACGGGCCCGCCCCGGCCCGAACTCGACCCAGGCGATCTGCCCTTCCCGTGTGCGGGCCTTCCTCTCGAGAGCGACCGCGGGACCGCGTTCAAAGAGCGGCCGGGCCGAGGTGAAGCGACCTTTTCGTTCAAGCAGGGCGACTCTCCGGGTGCCGCGACCGGGGTCCTGGCGGCGGTCAGCCATCCGTTTCGCCCGCAAGCACCTGGAATGCCCTGTTGAGCTGGACGTCCCGGGTCGCGTTCTTCGGCAGGGGCGCATACACGTCGGGCTTCAGGCCCTTCCCGGCGAGCGATACACCGTCGGCGGTGAGGAACTCCCCGACACTCAGGTCCAGGGCGCCGCCGTTGTCGAGTGGAAGTACCTGCTGGAACAGACCCTTGCCAAAAGTCCTGGTGCCGACAACCGGGGTATCCATGTCCGTCTGCAGCGCCGCGGCGAGGATCTCCGCGGCCGAGGCCGTGTTGCGGTTGACGAGGACGACGATCGGGGGGCTGTCGACCTTGCCCTTGACCGCCTTGTAGACGGTGTTGCCCTGGCTGCGGGACCTTGTCTCCACCACCACGTCACCCTCGTCCAGGAAAACGCTCGATGTGAACACCGCCTCCTCGAGCAGGCCACCGCCGTTGTCACGGAGATCGAGCACGATCCCCTGGGCACCCTTGTCGATGACGCGCTCGACCGCCCTCTTCAGGGCGCGGCCCGCTCCCTGGCTGAAGGTCGTGAGCTGGACGTAACCGAGCTTCTTGCCGTCCACATCGCGGACCCGGTTTGCGGTGATCGGCACCCGGATCTCCTCGCGGGTCAGCTTGAAGTCCTTGACCGGCCCCTTGCCGCCCTTGCGGATACCGAGGGTCACGTCGGTCCCCTCCGGACCCTTGATCTTCGCCACGATCAGGCCGACGTCCTCGCCCCGGATCGATTCTCCGTCCACCTCGACGATCACGTCTCCGGCCTTCAGACCGGCCTCATCGGCCGGCGACTTGTGGAACACATAGCCAACCTCGAGTCCGGCCTGGCCGTTGCGGCCGACCGTCATCCCTACCCCGCTGAAGCTGCCTTCGAGCGATTCGCTGAGCTGCTCGTTCTGTTTGGGCGTGAAGTAGTGGGAGAACCTGTCGTGGTACTGGCGCCGGAGCTGCCGCACCATTCCGTTTATCGACGAGTCCTGGACCTCGCCCGGGTCTGTGGCGCGGAAGTAGCTGCTCTGGATCAGCTCGGCAGCCTGGTCGGAAACCGACCAGTTGGTCGCCCCTTCATCCACGAAAATGTCGCGCAGCGAATCGGGCAGGTTGTCCGGATGACCACCGGCCCACATGCCGAGCAGCATGCCGCCGATTACCGCCCAGACGGCAACGATTCCGGTCTTCAAATCGCCATAGGGTCGATGTTGCCCGTGCCCGGAAGCGGGCCCGAACCGCTCAGACCTTGAGGAAGCGGCGCATGGTCAGTCCGGAGCCGATCGCCGAAACCAGGATCGCGGCGATGAACAGACAGCCGACGAGGGCCACGAAGGACATTGAGTCCTGCGCATTCATCAGGGCGAATTTGTCCGAAAGGGGGTCGACGACGGTGACCTTGCCAATCCACAGCACCAGTATCGCAATCGCGCCACCGAGGATGCCTACGACCACCCCTTCGATCATGAAGGGCCAGCGAATGAACCAGCGGGTGGCACCGACCAGACGCATGACCTCGATTTCGCGACGGCGGGTGTAGATCGAGAGACGGATCGTGTTGCCGATCAGGAGCAGGGAGGCACCGATCAGCAGGACCGTGATCACGGTGAGAATCAGCTTCAGGGCCCCGGTCACCTGCTCGATGTCCCGGGCATCTTCCTGACGGTCATCGACCGAGGCGATGATCGGGGAGATGTACTTCGCCTGGCTGGCCGATCCGGAGCCGTTGGACTGGGTCCCTCCGCCAGAAGTCTGGATCGCCGCACGGATGCTGTCCAGGTTGGAGGCATCATCCGGCTTGATGATGAAGTTGGCCGGGAGCGGATTCCTGCCGCCCAGCTGCTTGAGAGCATCCGGGTTCGCCTTGCCGAAGTCACTGTTCATGAACTCCTTCTTGGCGGCGGCCTTGTTCAGATAGGTGACCGACTCGACATGCGGTATGGCCTTCAGCTTCTGTTGCAGGGCCTGGGTTTCGGCCTTGGTCGCGTCGTCATAGAGGAAGGTGCGCAGCTCGAGCTGGCCGCGGACGTCTTCGCCCTTGCTCTGGGCGGTCTGGAAGACCGGGATGAGCACGCCGAGCAGGAGCGCGGTGAGCACGGTGGTGACCACGGCTGCCGTGGTCGGGGCGACGTTCCGCTTGATCGCGCGGATCGCTTCGCCGGTGAAGAAGAAAAGCTTGCCCATCAGTGTGCTCCCTTGGAATTTCCGTTGGTGTGGCCTTCTACTCCGACGCCCATCTCGGCCCTCATGCGGACGCCGAACTCGGTCGTGGACTCTTCGGTGTATCCGCCGGCCACTTCATCGCGAATGACCCGGCCCTCGTAGAGCTCGATCACGCGACGGCGCATGCGGTCGACCATTTCGCGGTCATGGGTGACGACGACGACCGTGGTTCCGGTCTTGTTGATCCGGTAGAGAAGCTGCATGATCCCGACCGAGGTCACCGGGTCGAGGTTTCCGCTGGGCTCATCGGCCAGCAGCAGGGGCGGATGGTTGACGAAGGCTCTCGCCACCGAAACGCGCTGCTGCTCGCCGCCGGACAGCTCGTCCGGGTAGTTGTGAAGCTTGGTCGAGAGACCGACCAGTCGCAGGGTCTCTGGCACCTTCTGGCGGATTTCCGCCCTGGAGGCACCGATCACCTGGAGGGCGTAGGCGACGTTGTCGTAAACGGTGCGGCTGGGAAGCAGCTTGAAGTCCTGAAAGACGGTGCCGATATTGCGGCGAAGCTGCGGAACCTTCTTCTCCGGGAGCTGGTTGATGTCGCGTCCGGCGATCGAAATCGTCCCGTCGGTCGGCTCGAGTTCACGGATCAGCATCTTGATCAGTGTCGACTTGCCGCAGCCGGTCGGTCCGACCAGGAAGACAAACTCGCCCCGGTTGATGGCGAGCGAGACCCGGTCGACGGCGAGATGGCCACCGGGGTAGACCTTGCTGACGTCGCGCATCTCGATGATCGGCGCTCCACCCTTTCGGGGCCGCTCGGCCTGCTTGCGGGCGCGCGCTTCTTCGAGTTCGACGCTTGCTGACTGCTTCTTTTTCTTTCCGAATGCCATCTGGTTCGCCCTATTCCCCCCGGCCCGGGGTAATCCTTCCCCTGACCGGGATC
>JAGQUR010000053.1 GCA_020438395.1 Solirubrobacterales bacterium
ATCGAGCGCTTCCTCTCGCAGCCGTTCTTCGTGGCCGAGCAGTTCACCGGCACCTCCGGCGAGTACGTGCCGGTCGCCGAGACGGTCCGAGGCTTCCGCATGATCCTCGACGGTGAACTGGACGACTACGCCGAGAACGCCTTCTACATGAAGGGCTCGATCGACCAGGTCATCGAGCAGGGCAAGGGCTAGGGGCTTCCGGGAAGTTGGCCGGCGAAAGTACATTCAGCGTTGAAGTCCTCACCCCCGAGGGTGAGGTCTTCAGCGGCGAGGCCGTCCAGCTCTCGACCCGGACGGTCACTGGCGAGATCGGCATCCTGGCCCGCCACGTGCCAATTCTCGCCGCTCTCAAGCCGACCCTGCTCCGTCTCAAGGTCTCGGAATCCGAGACCAGGGAGTGGGCCCAGTCCCATGGAATGCTTCAGGTCTTCGCCAACAACGCCCAGATCCTGCTCGAGGAAGCGATCGAGCCGGGCAATCTGACCGTGGCGACGCTCGAAGAGCAGAAGAGCGACGCCGAAGCCCGCCTCGCCGACGATTCCACCGGCGAGGCTGCCCGCGAGGTCGCCGAGCGCGACCTCGAGCGGGTGACCGCCTTCCTCGAGATCGCCCAGGCCTAGCCCGGGCGGCGCCAGGAACCACCAGCTGTCCGCTGGTCTTCGTCAACGCCAGGAAAAGGCAGCTCACGTACCCGCGTACTATCACGGCCGTTTCCTGGCTTATTCCTCGCCAGCGAACAGCTGGAGGCCCCTGGCATCCACCCGCTGACGCCCGAGGAACGACCATCCCCAATATTCTGCCCGGATGGATGATCTGCTCTCTCTCGCCGAGCATTTGATCGGCTATGACACCTCCCACGAGGAGGGGGTGCATGAGGCTGCCGGATTCATCAAGGGCTGGCTGGACAGCCGCGGGGTCGAAACCGAACAGGGCGTGTGCCGGGGGCTGCCGGTAATCACGGCATCCCGGGGTGAACCGGATGCTCCGACCGTGATCCTCCACGGCCACATCGATGTGGTTCCCGCCGAAGCGGGACAGTTCGAGGCCCGGGTCGAGGGCGACCGGCTGATCGGCCGGGGTGCCTATGACATGAAGGCGGCACTGGCCGCGATGATGCTCGCGCTGCCTACCGCCGAAGAGCCGGTTCCCGGGGTGAGGGTTGTCCTGGGGATCGTTTCCGACGAGGAGTCGGAGGAGGCCGACAATCGCGGCAGCAACTATCTCGTGCGAAACGGGCAGTCCACGGAACGGGACGCAGACGGGATGGGGCTGACCGGAGACTTCGCGATAACCGGTGAACCGACCGACATGCATGTGGGCGTGGCGGCAAAGGGCGTTCTGGCCCTGCGCCTAACAGTGGCCGGCCGCGCTGCCCACGGATCGACTCCCTGGCTGGGCGAAAACGCCGTCTTACGGGCGGTAGACATGTTCCGGGGGGTGGAATCACTACCCTTTGCGAGAGAAAGCTCCGAGCTCTTCGACCGTCCCTCCATAAATCTTGGCCGGATTTGGGGCGGCGACGCGCTCAACAAGGTTCCCGACTCTTGCGCGATAGACGTAGACATCCGCTACCTCCCCCACCAGGACCCGGCACAGATCCGCGAACAGATCGCGGGGCTCGGGCCTGCCGCGATCGAGACGATCATCGAATTGCCCCCGGTCAGCGGGGGAGGGACCGACTCCCCCTGGATCAGGGCTCTGACCGGCGCGGCCTCGATACACCACGAGGGGCCTTCGCTTTCGGTGGGGAGGGACGGGGCATCCGACGCCGTCTCGTTCATCAGGGCCGGCATCCCCGCGGTGGAGTTCGGGCCGGTCGGAGCCGGGCATCACGGGCCGGAGGAATGGGTTTCGGTCCAGTCGCTGAACGCGTACCGTTCCGCCCTGAGGGAGTTCCTGGAACGCGCAGCCGCATCTGCCGGAAGGGGGTGAACCGGTGACCGAGGAGCACGAAGAGCCAGAAGACAAGGAAGGCGTCGCGCCCGAAGGCGGCGAGTATCCGCCTGCGCAGCCGGCCCCGAAGGCGGGTGGCAGCCAGGAGGACTCTCCGGCCGAAAAGCCGGGCGAATATGTCGAGCCGCCGACCGAGGAACTTTTCGCATTCGAGGCGCGGGTCGAGGAGGGCGAGGTACCCGATCTCGACCCCGTGTTCCGGGCCGCGCTGCTCGAAGGCAGCGAGAGTGCCGTTTCGGCAACTCCCGCCGAAGGGAAGTCTGCGCCTGAAGGCGAGACTGCCCCCGAAGCCGGCCAGGAAGCCGCGCCAGTCGCCGCGAGTGCCGGCGAGGGCGGGGACAAAGTCGAAGGTGGGCAGGAAGCTTCGGCTGGTGAAGAATCTGCGACCGGTGAGGAACCGCTCACCGGCGAAGAGGCGCATACGGGCGAGGAGCCCCTGACCGGTGAGGAACCGGCGACCGGTACACAGGAATGGGAGCAGCCGTCCGAAACCGGGATCACCGCCGAGCAGACCGCCGTGCTCCAGGCTTCGGCACGCACCGAAGTCCACGACGCGATCGACTACTCGCGCCGGACCGGCAATGTCTGGGACCCGACGCGTCCGCCCACCGGCGGCGACTTCGACAAGCCGGGCAAACGTCCCCATTACTGGTGGCGCTTCCTGCTTGCCGTGGTCGTGATCATCGGTTCCTTCGCCACGGCCACCCAGGCCTCGGTGATGCACATCGTGAACGACATCGGAACCAAGATCGGCGAGGGCGAGAACAAGATCGCGCTTCCGCCTTATGCGCTCAAGGACGCCGACGGGCCCCAGACGATCCTCATCATCGGCTCCGATGTCCGGACCGGAGGAGGCGACACCGCCGGCGATCCGGGACGGTCCGACACGGCGATGCTGGTGCGGCTGGACCCTGACACCGATCAGATCGCGATGCTCTCGATTCCCCGCGATCTCTACACGGACATTCCCGGTTACGGATACGACAAGTTCAACGCCGCATACACCTACGGAGGCACGGCGCTGACCCTGAAGACGATCAAGTCAATCACCGGACTCGAGGTCAACCATGTGGTCAACATCGACTTCCAGGGTTTTGCCGACGTGATCGACGCGATCGGCTGTGTGTACGTGGACGTCGACCGTCACTACTTCAACGACAACGCCGGACTCTCCGTCTCCGAGCAGTACGCAACGATCGACATCGAAGCCGGATACCAGAAACTGTGTGGCGCGGACGCGCTCAGCTTTGCCCGCTACCGGCACACAGACTCCGACCTGGTCCGGGCGGCCCGGCAGCAGGATCTGATCGGCGAGGTGCGCAACCGCCTGACCCTCGGCGAAGTCTGGAAGCGCCGCGACGAGCTCCTCAGCGCTTTCACCGACAACACGCGGTCGGACATCAGTGGCGGAGACCAGATCATCCAGCTGCTTGCGCTCATGTTCGATTCGCGCGGGGCCGCGGTTACCGAAGTCTCCTTCCCGTCCACCTTCACGATGCGTGACGGCATCTCCTATGTTGAGGCCACCCCGGACGAAATCGATGCGGCGGTCAACAAGTTCCTCGGCTTCGAGGACCAGCCCGGCCCGGTCGGCAGGCTCGACGAAGGCGACGGCGCCAACAACAAGGCCCGGAAGAAGGCCCAGGCAAGAGAAGAGAAGCAGGCGGCCAGAGAGCGCAAGAAGAACCTCGAGGATTCGACCTCGAAGATCCCCAACAAGAACAACGACGACCTGGTCGATGCTGCAGACAGCGGCCTGTCGGTGGCCCAGGACCTGGACAGCCAGATCACCCGTACCGACTTCCCGGTCTATTACCCCAAGCGACTTCCCTCCGGGGCGATCTACGCAGACGGCCAGAGCCGGGTCTACCACACCCGTGACCCGGACAAGAACGTCTATGGCGCCTACCGCATGGTGATGGAAGTCCAGCTCGACGACGGCCTCCACTATTTCGGCCTGCAGGGCCTCCGCGGATGGACCGACCCGCCGATTCTCGACGCACCCCACGACGAAGTCGAGATGGATGACCGCAAGTTCCAGGTCTATCCCGAAGGCGACCGGATCAAGCTGGTCTCCTGGACCGACGGCGACACCGTGTACTGGATCTCGAATTCGCTGCTGCTCGGTCTCGACAACCAGCAGATGCTCGGCATGGCCCGGTCCACACGGGCCTTCACCCCCAACAAGTGAGTGAGATGAATTCTGAAGAGAAGGCGCCGATTGGCGTCATCGGGGCTGGCTGGGTCGGCCTCGTAACCGCAGCCTGTTTCGCCGAACTCGGTCACCGGGTCATCGCCCGGGACGTGGTCCAGGAGAAAGTCGACTCGTTGAGCCGCGGGGAGATCACGATTCACGAGCCCGGCCTGGCCGAACTGATCGAAAATAACCGGGACCGGCTCACCTTCACGACCGACATGGGCGAGCTTCTCGATTCGGCCCGGCTGCTCTTCGTCTGCGTGGACACGCCCCCGACCTATTCGGGCGACGCCGACCTCTCCCGGGTCCGTTCCGTGGTTGAGGACCTCAAGGCAAACGGTGATCACGTGCTGATCATGAAAAGCACGGTGCCGGCCGGGACCGGCGCCTCGATCCGCCGTGAACTGCCCGGCCTGGCCTATGTCTCCTGCCCCGAATTCCTCAAGGAAGGCACCGCGGTCGAGGACTTCATGCATCCCGACCGGGTTGTGGTCGGGTCCGAACCCGAGGATTCTGCCGCGGCCGAAGAAGTGGCCGATCTCTACCGGCCCCTGGGGGGCGAGTTCGTGATGACCGATACCTCCAGTGCCGAGATGATCAAGCTCGCGTCGAACGCCTACCTGGCGACCCGCATCTCCTTCATCAACGAGATCGCCAACGTCTGCGAAGAGGTCGGGGCCGACGTCGGGGAAGTGGCCCGAGGGATGGGGCTCGACGAGCGGATCGGTCCGCATTTCCTCCGTCCCGGGATCGGCTTTGGCGGGTCCTGCTTCCCCAAGGACGTCAACGCACTGAAATTACTGGCCGGTAACTCGGGCTACCACTTCCAGCTGCTGAACTCCGTAATCGAAGTCAACGAACTCCAGAAAAGACGGGTCGTGAGCAAGCTCACAAAACACCTCGGGTCCCTGGTCGGCAAGCGAATTGCCCTTCTGGGCCTCGCTTTCAAGCCGGATACGGACGACATGAGGGAGGCGTCGAGCCTGGTTTTGTCCGCCCGTCTAAGAGGCGAGGGTGCCGAAGTTGTTGCATATGACCCTGTGGCAATGAGTAATGCAAGGAGTCTCCTCCCGGGAGTAGAAATGAGTAGGACAGCCCAGGAGGCCCTTGCAGATTCAGACGCGGCGGTGCTCGTCACCGAGTGGTCGGAATTCAAGGAGATCGATTGGACTGAGGCGGCCGATCGGATGCGGAGGCCATTGCTCATAGACGGACGAAATTTCCTTGATGCCGGCAAACTCCGCTCCGCCGGATTCCTCTACGAAGGGATCGGCAAGGCAGGGGACCGGTGACGAAAGCGGGTAAGACAGATTGCAGGCATTGGTACTGGTCGGCGGCAAAGGCACGAGACTTCGACCGCTGACGTATGAAACCCCCAAGCCGGCCCTGACCCTGGTCGACCGGCCGTTTCTCACCTACATGACCGAGTGGCTGGGCAGCCACGGTGTCGACGAAGTGATCCTTGCCTGCGGATTTCTGCCGGACGAGATGAAAAAGGTCCTCGGTGACGGTGAACCCGGGGGACCCCGCCTCACCTACCTGGTCGAGGAAGACACCCTGGGGACCGCCGGGGCGATCCGGTACGCGCTCGACCTGCTCGACGACCGGTTTTTCGCCCTCAACGGCGACGTGCTCGCCGACCTCGACCTCACAGCGCTCTGGAAACAGCACGAGGAAACGGGCGCGAGGGCAACCCTGGGTCTCTACGAGGTCGAGGACTCGAGCAGCTACGGCCTGGTCGACATCGACGGGAACGGCCAGGTCCTCCAGTTCAGCGAGAAGGATCCGGAGCGAACCGGCACCGGTTTGATCAACGCCGGCACCTACGTGCTCGAACGCGAGGCAATCGCCGAAATACCGGCCGGCCGGGAAGTCTCGATCGAGACCGAGTTCTACCCGTCGATCACCGGCAAAGGGCTCTACGCGCGGCCGCTCGGTGGCTACTGGATGGATTTCGGGACCAGGGAGAGGTACTTCGATGCCTGCTGGGACATCCTCGAAGGCCGCATCCATACGGAAGTCGAGAAACACAGCGACGGGGTCTTCATCTCCGCGGAGGCCGAGGTCGACCCGACCGCAACTATCGGCCCCAGGGCGGTTGTAGGAGTGGGTGCCAAAGTCGGCGCCGGAGCAAGAATTACCGGTTCGGTGCTGCTCGAAGGAAGCGAGGTCGGCGCCGGAGCGGTGGTCGAAAAGTCGATCATTGGACCTGGAGTAAAAGTTGCGGCAGGGAATACGGTAGGAGATGAAGTCCTTGGCAAGAATCAGA
>JAGQUR010000054.1 GCA_020438395.1 Solirubrobacterales bacterium
TCCGGGGCAAAGGAGTCGGTCGCTGGGCCGAGCGGCTCACCGTGACCAGGGCCTTCGAGGACTTCGGCGCCAACCGGATATACGGACGCATCCCCGCCGTCAACGAGGCCGCCAAGAAGGTGGTTGCCGCCCAGGGCTGGACCTACGAGGGCAACATGCCCGGGCACATCCGGCGACCCGACGGGACCATGCTCGACTGCGAGATCTGGGGGGCCACCCCGGAACAGTTCTTCGCCGCGGTCGAGAAGTGGTGAACGGGCGCCCACCCGTCCCCGGCCTCCCGGGGGTCGGGAGACCGTCGGCGTGAAGTTCACCGCCGAACTTGTCGAGGACAGCGGCCGGGCCGCAAGCGGGCCCGACTTCTTCCGTTCGGCCGAGTTCCTCGAAGCCGAGGAAACCACCCACTCCCTGCTCGTCTTCGAGGAGGGCGGCGACGGTAGCGGGCAGACCGAGCTGGTCGCCTCCGCCCCCCTGCTGGTCAGGGGTATCCCCGGTTCCGACCGGCTGGACGGGATCTCGCCCTACGGCTATCCGGGCCTGGCGATCTCGGATGGCCCCCTGCTCCGTCTCGACTTTCCGATCGACCCGGCCTCGATCGACTTTTCTGCCACCGGGCTGGTCACTGTCTTCCTCCGGCATCCACTCGGAGGGGACCCGCCGCTGGCGGAAGCGACCGCGCGCAACGTCTGCCTGCTCTCCGACCCGGCCCTGCCCCGCAAGAGCCGGGCCTCCGACCGCCAGCAGATCCGCAAGAACCTGAAACGCGGCTGCACGGTCGAGATCACCCCCGGACAGGAGACCAGCCCCGAACAACGGGCCGGGTTCTTCACCGCCTACACCGAGACGATGTCGAGGACCGGGGCCTCCGATCGTTACTTCTTCAGCGAGAGCTACTTCGACCTGATCCTCTCCGCCGAGAACACATGGCTCTTCATCCTCAGAACGCCGGAGGGTGAAGCCGCGGCCGCCTCGATCGCCGCCCTTTCCGACGGCCTGCTCCACTACTACCTTTCCGGCACCGCCGACGCCCATCTGAAGGGCGCCCCGATGAAGAACGTGGTCGAGGAGATGATCGCCTTCGGCGCGGAGCGGGAACTGGCCGTGAACTTCGGCGGCGGCATCAGTCCCGGTGATGCTCTCGAAGAATTCAAGCGGGGCTTCGCCAACCGCGAGGAGCAATGGTTCACCTCGGAGATCGTCTGCGACCCGGCCGCCGCCGCGGAACTGACCAAAGCGCTCGTGACCAGTCAGGGCCGGGACGCGGAACCCGGCTTCTTCCCGCCCTACCGGGCCTGATCGGGATCAATCCGGCAAGCTGTTCCGGATCTTCCGGCAAGGCCGCGGAAAACCCGGCCAGGCTGCCGCGGTAGCTAACTGGGAAGGGACTGGCCGCGGGCGCCGCGCCAGGGCTGGGCGGCCCGTAGCGCTCCAAGGACCGCCCGGGTGGCGGGCGCCTTGTTGAGCGCGTAGAAGTGGATGCCGGGCGCCCCGGCCGCAAGCAGCTCGGCGCTCTGCTGGGCGGCGTAGGCGACACCGAGATTGAACTCGGCCTCGGGGTCCCCTTCGGCGGCGAGCATCGCGGTCTCGAGCGCGGACGGGATCGACGCATCACAGAGGCTGCAGATTCGTTTCGTGTGGGCGTATCCGGTGACCGGGATGATCCCGGCGAGGATCGGCACGTCGATGCCCTTGGCCCTGGCCGCATCGACGAAATCGAAGTAGGCCCGGTTGTCAAAGAAGAGCTGGGTGATCAGGAACTCGGCGCCGGCATCGACCTTCGTCTTGAGGTAGGTCAAGTCGGTGTCGAGATCCGGGGCTTCGGGATGGACCTCGGGGAAACAGGCTCCGCCGATCGAGAAGTCGTACTTGGAGCTGATGTGAGCGGCCAGTTCGGCGGCGCTGCCGAAGCCGCCCTCGGGCTGGACGAAGTCAGTCTGACCGCGGGGCGGGTCGCCGCGCAGGGCCAGGATGTTGTCCACACCGGCGTCCCGGAGGCGGTCCAGGGTGCGATCGATGCCTTCGGCTGTATCGCCGACGCAGCTCAGGTGGGCCATCACCTCGAGCCCGATGTCATCCTTGAGCGCGGTGGTGATATCGATCGTGCCTTCACGGGTCGACCCCCCGGCCCCGTAGGTCACCGATACGAAATCGAGCTCGAACCTGGCCAACTGCCGGGCCGTGTCAAAGAGCTGGACACGGCCTTCATCGGTCTTCGGCGGGAGGAACTCCACCGAAAACACAGGCCGTTTCGCCGCGAGTATCTCGCCGATGCGCATCGAAGAAGCGTAGCGGGAAAAGGCGCCTGGCCCGACGAGCCCCGGAGCGCTGAAGGAATCAGTCCGGCGCCAGTCCCTGGCCGGTCGCGGTCAGCCAGACGGTCCGGCGAAGGATCTCCAGATCCAGCCTGAGCGAGCGGTTCTCGACGTACTCCACGTCGAGTTCGATCCGCTCGTCCCAGGGGATGCCGGCGCGTCCCTGCACCTGCGCCCAGCCGGTGATCCCGGGACGGACCTCGTGGCGACGATGCTGATGCGGGGTGTAGTCGGCAACCTGGGCCGGGATTGTCGGGCGCGGTCCGACCAGCGCCATCTCGCCCCGCCAGACGTTGATCAGGTTGGGCAGCTCATCCAGCGAAGTGCGGCGCAGCCAGCGGCCGATCCGGGTAACCCGGGGATCGTCACGACCGACCACGGTCCCGACCCCGACCGGATCCGAGCCCGGGATCATGGTCCGCAGCTTCAGCATCTCGAACTCCTCGCCGTGCCTGCCGACCCGGGTCTGCCGGTAGATCGCACTGCCGCCTCCCTCGAGCCGGATCAGGACCGCGGAGACGATCAGGAGGGGCGCGGTCAGCACCATCACGGCCGCGGTGATCAGCTTTTCGAGCGGGCGGCTCATCTGGTGCCCTCTGCTTTCTCCCAGGCAGCCGGGGGTCCCTGCCGCCAGCGGTCCCAGAGGCCGAGAGCGATCGAGAGGGTGACCTCGACGTAGTAGCGGGCGATCCTGAACGGCAGAATCGGAATCCAGCGACCGAGAACGGCCCCGGCCAGCAGCAGCCCCTGAAGCAGCATGGTCAGGCCGTAGAACCAGCCGTGGCCGAGCAGGGCGATGTTGGTCAGGAAGGCGATCAGGTGGAGGGCCGGGCTCAGGTACCGGAGCAGCCGGTGGGAGAAGAGTTCGAAGAGATAGAGCGGAGAGTAGCCGCGTGGATCGAGCATTCCCTCACCGACCACGATGTCCCAGAGGCCGATCATCATCCGCCGCTTTCGGGCCAGTTCCCCGTCAAGGCTGGGGACCAGCTTCTCGGTCGCCCGTGCCCGGGGCCGGTAAAGCGCCGCGAGCCGCCGCTTGGCGAGGGCGAAGGGAAAGGACAGGTCGTGGCTGCCGGAGGGCCGCAGCGGTATGTAGGCCGAGGCCCGGACCGCGTAGATCGCCCCGTTGCCGGCGGTGACCCCGGCCAGTTCGGACTCCATCTCGCGGATCCGCATCTCGTAGCGCCAGTAGGCGCCCTCGAGGTTGCCGCCGTCGGGACCGGTGAAGCGGACCTGGCCGCAAACATAGCCGACCCGTTCGTCCCGGAAGGGTTCGATCAGCTCCGCGAGCGCACCCGGCTCCCAGGTCGAGTTCGCATCCGAGAAGGCAAGCAGCTGCCCGGTGGCCGCTTCGGCCGCCGCATTCTGGCCGGCGATCTTTCCGCCACGCGGCAGGTCCAGAACGAGATCGGCGCCCGCTTCCTTTGCAATCCCGACGGTGCCGTCGGAAGATCCGTCGGAGGCGACGATGATCTGCAGGAGTTCGCGCGGGTAATCGAGCTCCAGTGCGTTCTTCACCTTTGACTCGATCACCGTCTCCTCGTTGTAGGCGGCGATGATCAGCGAGACGGTCGGCAGGATCTCCTCGTCGGTGTCGGGATCGACCGCCGGAGGGATCTCGCTCAGCTTGCGACCCCGGACCTCGCCGGCACGACCGCCCAGACCGACGAAGTCGAGCAGCCAGAGCGCAATCGGATAGCCGACGTGGGTGAAGAAGAGCAGGCCCGCGCTGAGCCAGAAAAGGATGTAGACGACGATCACGCCAGTAGCTCCTCGTAGAGGTCGATCGTCTGGCGGGCGATGCCTTCCCAGGCGAAGGGTCCCTCGGCGGCGGCCCTGCACTTCTCCTCGAGTTCTCTCCTGGCCTCGACCGCGTTGTCACCGATCACCAGCCCCGACAGCGCTGCACCCAGTTGTTCGGTGTTGCCGGGCTCAACGGTGCGAGCCAGCCCGTGGTCCCTCGCGACCTCGCCGATACCGCCGACGTCCGAGACGACCATCGCCTTGCCGAAAGCGATGCCGGTGTAGAGCACCCCTGACTGCTCGCCGTCCAGGTAAGGCAGCACGAGGACATCGGCCCGGCGCATGATCGCCGGGATCTCCGGGTCCTCGATGAAACGTGGCAGCCAGCGAACCTTGACGTTCAGCCGCTCGGAGCGCTCCATCAATTCGGTCAGGTCCATACGGGGATTGCCGACGATCCACAATTCGGGGGTTGCCTCACCCGGCGCTTCGGCCAGCTGCTCCGCCGCGCGGATCAGCACCCCGATCCCCTTATAGGGGCGAAGCAGCCCGAAGAAGAGAATGACCGGGGCTTCCGGGGGAGCTTCCAGCTCCGGCGGCAGCGGCTTCTCCTCCGGCAGCCGGGTCAGGTAGTCAAAGGCGCCGTGGGGAATGACCCGGACCCGGTCTTCGGACAGGCCGACCTCCTCGACCAGCCTCCCCGCACCGAGGCGCGAATGGGCGATCACCGCGTCCATCGCCCCGAACACCTTCCTGGCCCCGGAGACCTGCTTTCGGGTCGGACCGGGCGGCAGGATGTAGTGGGCGGTCATGACCCTGGGCCGGCGGCGGGAAATCAGCCGGTGGTCGATCTGCGGCATGGTCAGCCACTGGTAGTGGGCGACCATCGGGTCAGGGGCCGCATCGAGCTGCCGCCGGAGTTTCCGCATCTCGGGCAGGTGATGAACCGCCTTGCTGAGACGCCGGGCCCGCGGAGTGAGGCGTCGGTAGAAGTCCAGGCTGACTTCGTATCCCTGCGGCTCGGGGACCGGACCGTAGGTGAAATCGGAGGTGATCAACTCGACATCCGCCCCCTGCGATGCCAGGGCAGCGGCCAGCGACCGGTCGTACGGCGGGGTGAAAGCCGAAGGGTCGATCAGCTTGACTTGCACAACCGGGATTATGGTTGGCGACCGTGAACTTCCCCTCCCCGGCACCCGACCCTGCAAGCCAAGGCACAGAAGTGGACCTGAGCTACTGCGTCGTCAACAACGACGGCCGGGATTACCTGATGGCCTGCCTGGCCGCGATCGACCGCTTCCATCCGGACGGACTGAGCCGGGAAGTCCTGGTCCTGGACAACGCCTCCAGCGACGGTTCGGTCGAAGCAGTGCGGGAGAAATTTCCGCAGGCAGAGGTGATCCCGCTCGAACAGAAGCAGGGCAAGGCGGCCAACGACTCGTTCCTGCTCGAGCTGGCCCGGGGCCGGTACTGCCTGTTGCTGAACGAAGACTCGGAGCTCCGGGCCGGTGCGGTCGAAGCCCTGGTCGAAGCGCTTGATACCGACCCCGAGGCCGGGGCCGCCGGCGCCCAGCTCTTCGACGGCGACGGCAATGCCTACGCCTGCGCCTGGCGCTTCCCCGGGGTCGAGTCGGCGGTGGTCGGGGCGATGTTCCTCCATTCCCGCCTGACCGTCGAGAGCAAGGGCGAGGAAACCCGGCGGGTTGACTGGGCCCAGTCCTCGGCCCTGATGGTCCGCCGCGAAGCGGCCGACGAAATCGGCTTCCTCGACGAGCAGTTCTTCGTCTATTACGACGAATGCGATTTCTGCAAGCGCCTGGCCGATGCCGGCTGGAGCACCCTCTACGTACCATCCGCCGAGGCGGTCCATCACAACCAGCTATCGACCGACCTCACTTCAGGTCTGCCCCGGATCGTCGAGTTTCACCGCAACCGCGATCTCTACATGCGAAAGCACCACGGCCGGGCAGCCGCCCTGGCGGTGCGGGTCCTCACCGCCTGGGCCTACGGCCTGAGAACCATCGCCTCGGTCTTCATGCCGAACGCCCCCACCCCGGTCTACGCCGCCCACGCCAGGCAGGCCCTCTTCCCGTACCGGGGAGAAAGCCTCGCCGACCGCGCCAGCCAGGCCAGGGCGTAACAACTTTCCGGGAAATTTCGACGGTTTCCCGTTGCGCCTTCAGGAGCGAAGGTCCTCGTCCCACTGTTCGACTTCGATTGCCTCGGGCAGGCCGCGGCGGCCGGGTCTGCCTGAAACGTCGATCCCTTCGCCCTCCTCGCCGGCTGCCTTTCCGACTTCCCGCGCCTCGAGCACCTTCGCCTTGAGTTCGCCGGGCCTGGTCAGGAGCAGCAGCCAGCGTCGCTCCTCCGCCGTGAAGAAGCCGGTCAGCAGCAGCACGAAGGGAAGCGCCGCCACCAGCAGCAGCCTCACGACCAGCCAGCCGGCCCCTTCGCCCGGCACGAAGACCTCACCGATCGCGATCAGGGCGGCGGTGGCGAGCAGCACCCGGGCCAGGCGCATCCACTCGTAGGGCACCGGGAAGAGCCGCTGGGTGAAGAGGTACATCAGGATCACGACCAGCAGGTACGAGACGACCAGGGCGACACCGGCGCCGATGATGCCCCAGAGCGGCAGCAGCAGGAGGTTGAGACCGATGTTCGCGACCAGACCGACGATCGTGGCGGGGAGGTTGTACTCGGTGCGGCCGGTGCGGCCGAGCACCACCAGCAGCACCATGTAGAGCGCGTAGAGCGCGGCGCCGGCCGAGACGGGCCCGACCACGTCGGCCGCGTCAGCGAACTCGGGGGCGGCGAGCAGGCTGACAATCCAGGGGGCGATCAGCCAGAGGAAGCTGACCACGAAGGCCATCACGGTGACGAACCAGGTGACCACCGCCGAATAGGCGAGCCGGGCCTCGTCGTCGTCCTGGATCGAGTAGGCGAGCGGCGGGAAGGCGAGCTGGAAACCGCGGACCAGGACCGCGATGCCCTGCGACATCTTGATCGCGATCGAATAAAGCCCGGCCTCGGCCAGTCCCAGGGTGCGGGCGATCAGGATGCGGTCGATGAAACTGAGCGAGTAGAGCGACAGTTCGGCCGGCATGGTCGGCAGGCCGAAGGCCATCATCCGGTTGAGTAGCGGCCGCTCCGGAAGGACCGCCAGCCGGTGGCGGTTGTAGAAGATCAGGCCGAGCACGATCGCCAGGCCGGTGCCGTAGCTGCCCAGCAACAGGCCTTCGGCGCCGAGGTCGAGCGGGACCACGAGGACGACGGTGACCGGGATCGTGATCAGCACCGAGAGCATGGTCACCGTGAAGAAGGCGCGGGCCCGCTCGTCCAGCCGGAAGATGGTCAGCAGGTACTCGGAAAGGGTGAGCACGAAGAGTCCGGCGATCGCGATCCGGGCGAGGGTCGGGTTGGACTCGCCGAGCAGCAGTTCCGATATCGGGCCGGCGAAGGGCATCAGGACGATCACCGAGATCAGGCCCGCCCAGAACAGGATTGCGAAGGAGGTCGAGACGACGCTGGCCGGGTCCTCCCCCTGCTTGTAATAGAAGCGGAGCAGCGCCTCGACCACCCCGAGCCGGATCACGATCGAGACGGCGACCACCGCCGAGAACATCACCTCGGCCGCGCCGTAGTCGGCCGGGGTCAGGTACCGCGTGTAAAGCGGCAGCAGGGCCACCGCGATCAGCTTCGAGATGATGCTTGCCGCCGTGTAGGCGGCGCCGGTTGTCGCTAGGCGGCGGAGGTAGCCCGACATGGGAAGGCGAGGCTATAGCCGATCGCGATCAGAACCCAGGTAACCGGGTCGTCGAGAAATCCGGCATACGTGAGGGTGTGGACCAGCACCGCGACGAAGCCGGCCAGCATCGCGGCCCGGGCGGCCGGCGGTCCGCGGTCCGGGTCGTAGGAGCGCGGGGCCGCGCCGAGGCCCGGCATGACCTTGCGCATACCAGCCATCAATGCGGCGAAGATGCTGACGATCAGGGCGACGTATACGGCAAGCCCGACAAGGCCCTGTTCGGCCGCGACCGTGATCGGTTCGGTATGGGATTCGGTCACCGGCGCGTCCGGACCGGCCACCTCCTGTTTGAAGGCCACGGAGAAGGAGCCCGGTCCGTAGCCGTAGACCGGTCTCGCCTGGAAGAGGTCGAAGCCGCCCTCGACCAGATTGGCCCGTCCGCTGGTCTGTTTGTTTATCGCCCCCAGGTCCAGCTTGACGAGGCCGCCGGCAAAGGTGCCGAAGAGGATCACGCCGACCGCCAGCACACCGAGTCCGGCCAGCACCCACTTGAGGCTCCAGCGCAGGGCGATCAGGGTGCCCAGCCCGGCGATCAGCGCGATGAAGCTCGACTGCGAGTAGGTGGTCATCAGGGCCAGCCACAGCACACCGGCGATCAGCGCGAGGATCACGGAATCGCGGTTCGGCTTCGCCCAGAGCAGTGCCGCGGCGACCATCGTGATCGCCAGGGCGAGATAGCGCCCGTAGACGTTCGGATCCCAGAAAAGCGAGTTCACCCGGAAGTACACGTGGAAGTCGTTCGAGCGGATCACCACCTGATTCCAGAGCAGGTCCCGGGTGGCGTACTCGACGAATCCGACCATGGCGCAGATCAGGGCCAGTCCGACCAGGACGCCGAGCAGGATACGGAGCCGTTCCTTCGTCCACTCGACCTCGGCCATCAGGGCGAAGATCACCCCGAAGGGAATCAGGAAGAAGCAGAGGTTCTGGAGGCCGGTGGAACGGTCGTCCGAGTAGAAGAGGCCCAGGGCGTAGATCACGACGGCCGCGGCGAGAAGGGGCTTGAGCCAGCGGGCGAGACCGGTCGGAGAGACGATCGGGTTCGCCTCCAGCAGGTCGCTCCGCCGGGCCCGGACAAGTGAGGCCAGCACGCCGCCGCCCATCACCAGGTAGAGCGGGACCAGCAGGTTCGCGTCCTCCCCGCCGACATTGAGCGGGATCCGGAACGGCAGCGCGACCAAGACGAGCACCGGAAAGATCACCGGCCAGCGGTCGATCACCCAGGCGATCAGTGCGACGAGGGCAAGTGCGCAGAGGACTGCCACGGCGAGCATGCCGGGCGAGTTGCGAAGTTCCGTGATCGGCCCGGAGTGCCATTGGTCTGCGGCGATCAGGATCGGGACCAAGCCCCCAGCCACCGCCATCGCGACCGAACGCCGCATCGACGGCTGGTCGAGAATCGCCACCGCGAGCGCCGCCGCGGCGATCAGGGCTACCAGCGCCTCGATCACGGTGTGTTCCCCTGAAAGTCGTCTTTGGTCGCCGGTCTTGCCGGTTTGCCGGCTTCCTTGACCGAGTACGACCACTCCACCTGATCCGCGCAGCCGGACTCTCCCCTGGGGGTGTACTTGTGGAGGCGGATGTAGCCGGGCAGGTAGAGCACCCGGTCCTCGCCGTGCATGGTGACCCGGACCCGGTACTTGCCGGTCATCGGAACCCGCCCGTCGTCTTTGCGGCCGTCCCAGATCAATGTGTGTTCGCGGTAGCGCTTGAAGAACCGGTCCCGGGCCAGGTTCCGGATCGAGTTGCCACCGAGCCCGATGATGTCGACGTCGGCCGTGTCGGACCTGGTGGTCCGGAAGTTGATTGACATCCGGTCCCGCTTGCAATCGCCGTTGGGACTGAAGACGGTCGGCGACTCCCCGTTCTGTGTCTGGCCGAGCGCGATGTACTCGACCCGGTCGATCACCAGTGGCTCGCGTTTGAGCCGCTGCGACCAGCCAAAGGCCGCGACGGTGGCAATCAGGAGCAGCCCGACGGTAAGGGGCGCCAGCCAGCCGAGGCTGCGAAAGCCGGCGCGGCTTTTCATTTACTCCCCGGGCAGCGGGCCGTGGTCGGTACCGATCACCACGGTCACGTCAGCGCCTGAGGAAAGATCGGCTACGTCCTGCTGCACCGGCTCGAAATTATCGATGCCGACCGCCTTGCCGACCTTTCTTGCCTCGGTCTGCTGGCCGTTCTTGAACATGACCACGCTCTCGGTGAACGTATCCGTGGCGTCGGTGACGACCCCGGTCTTGAAGCCGTCCTTGTTGAGGACTTCGGCGTATTGGGCGGCGAGGCCCTGCTCGGTACCTCCGGTGCCGTTCAGGACTCCCACAGTGATCTGGGCCGGCTTGACGTTCTTCGACTGCGCGGCGCGTTTTCCGGTGCCGGAGTTGTCGTCGGAGCCGAGCAGGCTAGTTGCGGCCCAGGCGGCAGCGGCGCCGAGGATCAGGACCACGGCAACGATCGCGATGATCCGGCCGCTGCGCCCGAGCCGGTCCCAGTAGGAGGTTTCGACCAGGCCGGCCCGCTCCATCCGTCGCTCTTCCCGGTCGGCCAGGACCTTGAGCTCGGCCGACCTTTCCTCGGCCACGATCTCGCTGACCTCGCGCACCTCGGCATCGCGTTCCGGCGCGCCGCCGGCCCAGTCGCGCAGGCGGCGGATGTCGCGTGCCTGGGAGAAGACCAGAAACGCGAGGACGCCCATCGCGAGCAGGGCGACGAGGCCTGCGTAAGCACCTACGGTCTGGATAACGTCGGTCAACTGGTCTCCACTTTTCGGATTCGGGCGGCGATTCCGGTGCCGATGAGCTTTCGCTCCGGAAACGCCGACCGGGGCATGTTAGTTAGGAATGGCGGATGAATGCGCTTTGAACCGGTTGTCAGCCGACCCGGATCGGGTCGATGCCGGGGTTGCTTGCGAGTTGAACGACCGTTTCGGCGAGGTTCGCCTCGTCGCCGGTCTGGACCGACTGCTCGAGCCGGTCGAGAGTCTGGATGACCCAGTCCGGGTCGATCGGGTGTTCCCGCACCGCCCTCATGATCCGCTTGGACGCGGTCGACTGTGGCCGTTCCTCTTCGCCGAAGAGTTCCTCATGGAGTTTCTCGCCCGGCCGCGCTCCGACAAACTCGATCGCGATGTCCTTCTCCGGTTCACGGCCGGCCAGCTTGATCATGTTCTCGGCCAGCTCGGTGATCTTGACCGGCTCGCCCATGTCGAGCACGAAGACGTCGCCGCGGCTGACGCCCGTGTCCCCGGACCGGATCACCAGCTGAACGGCTTCCGGAATGGTCATGAAGAAGCGGGTCATGTCGGGATGGGTAACGGTGACCGGACCGCCCTGTTCGATCTGGCGCTTGAAGATCGGGACGACGCTGCCGGAGGAGCCCAGCACGTTGCCGAAGCGAACCGAGACGAAGCGGGTATTGGCATGGCGCACGTCGGCCGCGGCTACCGCCCACTCGGCCATCGCCTTCGAAGCGCCCATCACGGTCTGCGGGTTGACCGCCTTGTCGGTCGAGATCAGCACGAACCGCTCGGCCCCGGCGGCGGCGGCGCAGTCGGCGGTGATCCTGGTCGCGAAGGAGTTGTTGCGAACCGCCTCTAGCGGGTTCGACTCCATCAGCGGCACATGCTTGTAGGCCGCCGCGTGGAAAACGATGTTCGGCTTGAACCGCTGCATGACCTCGAACATCCGCTCGGTTTCCTTGCAGTCGGCCAGCACCGCCTCGACCCGACTGAAGTGCCGCTCGGAGACCATCTCCCTTTCGATCTCGAAAAGGTTGTCCTCGGCGTGGTCGAGCATTACCAGCAACTTCGGGCCGACCAGACCGATCTGGCGGCAGAGCTCCTTGCCGATCGATCCGCCGGCACCGGTCACCATTACGACCTGATCTTCCAGGTAGGCACCGACCCGGGCCAGCTCCATGGTGACGGGGTCGCGGCCGAGCACGTCCTCGACCTGGACTTCGCGGAGCTGCTGGCTGAGCTGGACTCCACCGCGGAGCAGCTCGAAGACGGTGGGGAGCGTGCGGACCGGGATATGCCGGTCCCGGCAGGCGGCCACCACCCGGGCGCGGAGCACACCGGGGGCAGAGGGGATCGCGATCATCACCTCGTCCGGTTCGGTCTCGTCGAGGATGGTCTCGATCTCGTCGGTGGTACCGAGGACGGATATGCCCTGGATGCGCATGCCTCGCATGTCCTTGTTGTCATCGACGAAGCCGATCGCGGTCTCGCCGAGATGCGGGTTCAGCCGCAGTTCGCGCACCACCATCTGGCCGCCCGATCCCGCGCCGATGACCAGGACCTCGCGGCCGCGGGCGATCCGGTTGCCCTTGTTGGGACGCTCCTTGAAGAGCCGGGTCGCCAGGCGAGCACCGCCGATCAGGAAGAGCGTGAGCAGGAAGTCGGTCACCGCGACCGAGCGCGGCAGGTCGTGCTTGAACGGCTGGACCACGGTGAAGAGCACGACCAGCAGGAGGCTTGAAACCGACACCGCCTGGACGATCCGGGCGATGTCTCGGCCGCCCACGAAGCGCCACCACTTCTGGTAGAGCCCGAAGAGATAGAAGACAATCAGCTTTCCGACGATCACGAAACCGACCGACTGGAGGAAAAGGGTCACGTAGCGCTCCGGGACGTTGCCCGGGTCATCGATGAAGCGGAGCTGGAACGCGAGGAAGTAGGACAGCGCGACGAGCAGGCCGTCACCGGCCATCTGCATCAGCTGATACCGGCGCAAATGAAAGTCTGGGCGTCGCATTGAAGCCCCGGATTCTATCCCGTGGATAGCATTCTCGCTCCTATTTCCGGTTCCGGTGACAGCCGACGCGCAACTGAGGGCTCCTCGGGCCGGGCGGTCGGGCACGCGGTAATCCTCGGCCTGGTTCAGGGGCCGGCGGAGCTTCTGCCGATCTCGTCGTCGGCACATCTGGCAATGCTTCCCCGACTTCTCGGCTGGGATCCGGACGAGCTCGATCCGGAACTGCGCAAGAGTTTCGAGGTGGCCCTCCACGGCGGCGCCGCGCTGGCCCTGCTGATCACCCGCCGGGGGGAGATCCGGACAGAACTGGCTGAATTCGACCTTCGACGCGCCTCGGTCCTGCTCTTCTCCTTTCTCCCGGCTGCCTTCGTCGGCTACCGATTCGAACGGGTGATCGAGTCGAAGTTCGGCGGACCGCGGGGCACCGCTGCCGGCCTGATCCTCGGCGGCCTGGCGATGGCGATTGCCGACCGCCGGCCGCAGGACCGTGGCAAGGGCGAAGCGGACTGGAAGGACGGCCTGGCTCTCGGAGTTGCACAGGCTGCCGCCCTGATCCCCGGGGTGTCCCGCAACGGTGCCACCCTGACCGCCGCCCGGCTGCGGCGCTTCTCGCGGGACCAGGCCAACCTGCTGTCCCGGACGGTCGCACTGCCGGTGATCCTCGGCGCGGTGGGATTGAAGGGAGTCCGGCTCGCCCGGCGGGGAATCTCCGGGCGTCAGGCCCGCTGGCTGGCGATCGGCACCGCCACCTCTTTCGCTTCGACCATGGCCGCCACCGATCTGATCAGGATGGTCGAAAGGGACCGCGCGCTCGCCCCCTACGGCGCCTACCGGATCGCCTTCGCACTGCTGATCCTGTCCCGGCTGGCGGCCGAACGGAGGAACCGGAGTTCTTCACTTCCGGTGGCTCCGGACACCCGGACCGCCGAATGACCGCGCTCTCATGTTGAATCACTCCCGATGAGCGGCGAAGACGCATACGCCAAGGCGGGAGTCAGCCAGTCCGACGCCGACCTCGCGGTAAGCCGCCTGGTCGCGGCCCTGGCCACGGCCGACATCGGCCGCCCCACCCGGCAGGTCGACCTCAAGGGCCACTACGCCGCGGTGATGCGGCTGGACAACCACACGGGCATCGCGCTCTCCACCGACGGAGTCGGCACGAAGCTGCTCGTCGCCGAGGAACTCGGCCGCTTCGACACGGTCGGGATCGACTGCATCGCGATGAACGTCAACGACATCATCTGCGTCGGCGCGGAACCGTTCGCCATGCTCGACTACCTCGCGGTCGAGCAGGCCGACCCGGCGATGTGCGAGCAGATCGGAGTCGGGCTGGCTCGCGGGGCCGAGCTGGCCGGGATCGAGATCCCCGGCGGGGAGCTCGCCCAGATCGGTGACCTGGTCAAGGGCTTTGACATCGCCGGCGCCTGTTTCGGAACGGTCGCCCTGGACTCGATCATTGATGGCTCGGCGGTCGCCCCGAGCGACGTCGTGATCGGACTTCCCTCCTCCGGCATCCATTCGAACGGCTACACGCTGGCCCGTTCGGCTCTTTCCGGCATCGCCATGGCCGACGAACGGCTGGGCCGTCCGCTGGGGGAAGTCCTGCTCGAGCCGACCGAGATCTATGTAAGGGCGGTGCTCGACCTGCTCGCTTCGCCCGCCCGGGTGCACGGACTCGCGCACATCACCTCCGGCGGACTCGACAATCTCCTGCGCCTCAAGGCCGATGTGACCTACGAGATCACCGATCCGCTCGCGCCCCAGCCCATCTTCGAGCTGATCGCCGAGCGGGCGAGCGTGCCGGAAGACGAGATGTACGAGGTCTTCAACATGGGTTGCGGCTTCTGCGTGGTGGTCCCGGCCGAAGACGAGGCGACCGCCCTCGATGTGCTGAAGGCCCATTATCCGGAGGCCCGCCGAATCGGCGACGTCGCAGACGGTGACCGCAAGGTCATCCGCCGATCCTCAGATTCCTAGTCCTTTGCTGCATTTTTGTTGGCATCAGCCAACACTTCAGACCTCCTTCAGGCGGTTCATACTGGACTTGAAGCAACTTGACGAATTTTTCCCGAGACTGCCCTTTCTGCTGCGGATTCTCCGCGCTCTGGATAGCCTGCGGCGCCTATGAGCGGTCGCAGGCAAAATCAGTGAAGTGAACCACCCGCCTGCCAGCTCACAGATGATCGGAACGGTCCTTTCGGACCGTTACCGGCTTGAGGCCAAGCTGGGCAGCGGCGGCATGTCCACTGTCTATCTCGCCCGTGACGAGGTGCTCGACCGTCCCGTCGCGGTGAAGCTGATGCACCGGGAGATGACCGAGGAGCCCGAACAGCTCGAGCGCTTCAACCAGGAAGCGCGGGCGGTGGCGAAACTCTCGAACCCGAACGTGGTCGCCGTGATCGACGCCGGCGAGGACCAGGGCCGGCCCTACATCGTGCTCGAATACGTCCAGGGCGAAACGCTCAAGCAGCGGATCTCGCGGGTCGGTGCCCTCGATGCGACCGAGGCGCTCGCCTACGGACTCGAGGTTGCCCAGGGGCTCGGTGTCGCCCATGAGCGCAACATGGTCCACCGGGACGTCAAGCCCCAGAACGTCCTGATCGATTCAACCGGCCGGGCCAAGCTGACCGACTTCGGCATCGCCCGGGAGCTGAACGACGAGGGCGTGACCGCGACCGGCAAGGTGATCGGCACCACCGACTATGTCGCGCCTGAGCAGGCGATGGGCAAGGAGGTCGATCCCCGCTCGGATATCTACTCGCTGGGCATCGTGATCTACGAGATGATGACCGGCGACGTCCCCTTCGAGGCGGACAACCAGATCGGCGTCGCGATGAAGCACGTCAACGAAGAGTTGCCTGACGTCCAGGTGATCCGGCCCGACATTTCCGCTGCCTCCGCCCGCGTGGTTGATCGCGCGACCGCAAAGAACCCGGACGACCGCTACCAGTCGATCGAGGAGATGGTCGAAGACCTGCAGGCCGCCCTCGAGGTCGAGGCGATCCGGGCCGGCGGCACCACCGGCGAGGCGACCTCGGTGCTCGACGCAGTCGCTCCGCCCCGCCGCCAGATCCCGACTTCCAGGACCTCCCCCTGGCCGGCGGTCGCGATGCTGCTGGTCGCGCTCGTGATCGCGGCCGGCACCGCGTACTTCATCTCCCGCGGCGACACCGGCGGCGGAGGCGGCGGAGGTGCCGGTGGCGGCGGTTCAAATGACCAGCAGATCTCCCTGGTCTCGGCCAGCGACTACGACCCCCAGGGCGACCAGGAAGAGCATTCCGAGGAGGTCGACCTGGCGCTTGACGACGACCGGTCGGCGACCGCCTGGACCACCGAGACCTACGAGACCGACAGTTTCGGCGACAAGTCCGGGGTAGGGATTTACGTCGATGCGGGCAAGCCGGTGGAGGCGACCGAGATGGAAGTTCGCTCCCCGACCCCGGGCTGGACGCTGGAGGTCTACGGCTCCAACGACCCGATCCCCGAGGACGTTGACGGCTGGACCCGCCTGGCCCAGGTCCCCGACGTCTCCGAACAGCAGCGGATCGACCTGATCACCGCCGGGGTGAAGTACCAGTACTACCTGCTCTGGATAACCGACCCGGCAGAAATCGATTCAGGCTTCGGAGTCGCAATAAGCGACATCCGCCTCTTCGGCTAGGAGTCCTAGAAGGAGTGTTCCTGCTCTGACTGGTGCCGGTCGATTGCGAGTTCGACCAGGCGGTTGCAGAGGTCCGGGTAGTTGAGGCCCGTGGCTTCCCAGAGCTTTGCGTAGACGGAGGTCCGGGTGAAGCCGGGCATCGTGTTGATCTCGTTGAGGAGGACTCGGGTCTGGCCGGAGGTGGCTCCAGGATCGCCCGTTGCGTTGCCGGTGTCCGGTTGCTCGACGAAGAAGTCGCAGCGGGCGAGGCCGGAGCAGCCGGCCATCGTGAAGACCCGGGTGGCAAGGTCGCGGACCGCGGCCGTGGTGGCATCGTCAAGTTCGGCCGGGGCGGCGATCGTGGTGCGACCCTCGGTGTACTTGGCCTCGTAGTCGTACCACTCGTCATCGGTGAGGATCTCGCCCGGCAGCGATGCCTCCGGATCCTCGTTGCCAAGCACCGAGCACTCGATTTCGCGACCGGCCGAATTCGCTTCGATGATCACCCGTGGATCGAACTTCGCCGCTTCGTCGACCGCCGCCGCAAGGTCGGCCGGATCGGTGACCTTGCTGATCCCGACGCTCGAGCCGAGACGGGAAGGCTTGACCCAGAGGGGAAACTCGAGCGCGAGGGCCTCCTCCTCCCAGCCGGGAGTGAAGGCCTGGACGAAACCGACCTGGGGGATCCCGTGAAAGCCGCAGAGTCGCTTCAGGGTCAGCTTGTCCATGCAGACCGCGGAGGAGAGGACGTCCGAACCGACATAGGGAAGGCCGGCCGTGTCCAGGGCGCCCTGGGTGACACCGTCCTCGCCGAACGGGCCATGCAGGACCGGGAAGACCGCGTCGAGCGAAAGGAGATCCCCGGCCACGGCCAGTCCTTCGCCGGGACGGACCTCCACCGGGTGGCCGTCGTGGATCCAGGCTCCGGACTTCCCGATCGTGATGCGGATGACGTCGTGGCCGGCGGTGTCGAGTCCCTCCGCTACCGCCTCGGCGGAGAGCAGCGAAATGTCATGTTCGCTGGAACGGCCACCGCTGAGGACTGCAACTCTCATCGAAGGGAAACGATATTTGGTCGGCCCGCCGGGAGGGGCGTTGGCCCGCCCGAACAGGCGAAGAGCGTGAATCAGTTGGCGCCGATGCCGCCGCTGCCGTCCGTTCCGGTTCCGGTTCCCGAAGAACCCGCTTCGTATTTGCCGACGGTGATCACCACGGTCGAACCTTCGGTCACCTTGGTGCCGGAGATCGGGCTTTGGTCGATGACCTTGCCGTCCTGCGGCTGGATCGTCGTGGTCTCGGTCTGGACGCTGGCGACAAGGCCGGCAGAGGAAAGCTGGGACTCCGCGGCGCTCTGGGTCAGTCCCACCACCGACGGGATCGAAACCCGGGTGTCTTCAGGGCCAGAGGAAACGGTAAGGCTGACCGCCGTGCCCGGGTCGACCCTGGTGCCCGCGGTGGGCGACTGGTCGATCACCTCGCCTTGCGGGCGATCGCTGGGTTTCTCGGTCGAATCGAAGTCGAGGCCTACGGCCGCGAGCTGCTGCTTGGCCGCGTTCAGGGTCTGGCCGACGACCGGTGGAACTTTCACCTTGGAGATCCCGCTGGAGACCGTGATGGTCACCTGCGAGCCCCGCTTGACCGTTTCACCGGCGGGCGGATCCGTTTCGATCACCAGTCCCGAATCGACGTCCGAAGACGCCTTGGTCTCGACGCTGGTCGTGAAACCGGCCTCGGAAAGCTGCTGCTCGGCATCGGCCTGGCTGAGGCCGGTCACGTCGGGGACTTCGGTCTGGCCGGGTCCGCCGCTGACCTTCAGGGTCACGGTCGGGTTCGAGCAGGAGAAGCCAAGGAAGTTGCAGTCCTGGTCCGCTTCCCCCCTTGGGTTCTGGCTGAAGACCTGGTTACTGGGCACGGACGGATTCTGTTGCCGTTCGACCTCGACCTTGAAGCCCTTCTCGTTCAGTCTCGAAACGGCCGTGTCGCTGCTCTTTCCGACCATGTTGGGCACGTCGACCGTGTGGCTCCGGGTCGCGGCCCAGGCGATCAGCAATCCGATCAGGACGGCCAGCACGACCAGCGCCCACTTCCACCAGTTGTTCTTCTTCTCCGGCTCGCCCGGGTTCGCTTCCGCCTCGTCGAGGGCGGCGATGAAGCTCTCGGCGTCCGGGTAACGCTCGTACGGCTCCCGCTGCAGGGCCCGCAGGACCACCGCGTCGAGTGCCGGGGAAACCGCCCGGTTGTAGTAGCTGGGCGGGACCGGGTCTTCCTTCAGCTGCTGCAGCGTGACCGCCACCGCGGTCTCGCCGTCGAAGGGAACCCTGCCGGTCAGGCACTCGTAGAGGATGACCCCGATCGAGTAGAGGTCGGACTGGGGACTGACCTCGTATCCCTGCGCCTGCTCGGGCGAGAGATAGTGGACCGTGCCCATGATCGAGCCTTCCTCGGTGATCTCCGAGATGCCGGCCCTGGCAATGCCGAAATCGGTCACCGTGGCGAGGCCGGTCTCGTCGACGATCACATTGAGCGGCTTGAAGTCACGGTGCACAATGCCGCGGCGGTGGGCGAAGCCGGCCGCCTCGAGAACCTGCCTCACGATCGCCACCGATTCCGGCGGGGTCAGACCGAGGCTGATCAGGTCGCGCAGGGTGCGGCCTTCGAGATAGGCCATGGCGATGTAGTAGGTGTCGCCGACCTGGCCGCGATCGAAGATCGGGACGATGTTCACGTGCTGAAGCGAGGCGGCGGACTCCGCTTCCCGGCGGAACCGGGCGATGAACTCGGGGTCGCGGGCGTAGCGGTCGTGGAGCACCTTGAGGGCGACCCGGCGGGGCAGCTCGAGGTCCTCGGCCAGCCAGACGTCGGCCATTCCGCCGGAACCGATCAGGTAGTCGATCCGGTAGCGGTTGTCGACCACCATGCCTTCACTGAGTCTCATTCAAAGCCCTTCCGCATCCCACGAACCTTCGCGATTGTCCGCATTTTTCCTGTAAATGGGCGGTTACTCGCCCAGCAAGGTCTGCATTACCCCGGCGGCGATCGGGGCGGCGACCGTGCCTCCCTGCCCTTCGGTGCATTCCACCGTTGCCGCGACCGCGATCTGGGGGTCGTCCGCCGGGGCGAAGCCGATGAACCAGGCCTGGTTCGGCAGGCCGTTGCAGCGTTCGACATCGGGGATCTCCGCGGTACCCGTCTTGCCGGCGACATCGACCCCGGACAGGGCAGCGGCGGTACCGGTGCCTTCGTTGACAACGTCCTTCATCGCACTGGTCAGCTCCTCGGCGGTCTGCTCCGACATCACGTCCGACTGTTTCTCCGGGTCCATCTTCTTGACGGTGCGGCCGTCGGGGTCGCGAACCTCCGACCAGATCTGGGGCCGCATCAGGTCGCCGTCGTTGGCGATCGCCGCCGCCACTTCGGCCATCTGGATCGGCGTGGCGAGCAGCCTCTCCTGACCGATCGCCAGGCGACCGACGTCGATCGCGTCGTCCCCGGTGAGCAGGGTTCCGTTGTCGAAGACACCCGAAAGCGACATCTGGCCGTCGGGAAGGTCGAGTTGCGGTTTCTGGTTGAAGCCGAAGCGGTCCATGTACTCCTCGAGCGTGCCGGTGCCGATCTTCTCGCCGAGCTGGGCGAAGTAGGTGTTGACCGAATTGGTCAGGGCCGTGGTGACGTTGATGTCGCCGAAGTCCTGGTCGAAATCGTTGGCCAGCGGATGGCCCTGGATCTGGATCGAACCGGGCGCATTGATCGTGTCATCCGGGGTGATCGCGCCCGAATCGAGGGCAGCGGTGGCGGTTACCAGCTTGAAGGTCGACCCGGGCGGATACTGGCCCTGGGTGACCCGGTTGACCATCGGCGCGCCCGGATCCTGGTTCAGGGCGCTGAAATCGGTCGGCACCGAGTTCGGGTCGAAGGGCGGCACGCTGACCATCGCCTTGATAGCGCCGGTCGAAGGCTCGATCGCGACGACCGCGCCCGGCTGGTCCCCGAGCAGCGAGAAGGCGGTCGCCTGGGCGTTCGGGTCGATCGAGGTGAAGACGTCGTCGCCTTCCGGGTCCTTGCCGCGCAGTTCGTCGAAGATCGACGAGAACTCGTTTTCGTCTCCGATCAGTTCGGAGTTGTGGTACGCCTCGAACTCCGAGTTGCCGTACTCGACGAAGCTGTATCCGATCGGATGGCCGTAGGTGCCGCCCTCCGGATACCGCCTCACGTACCTGAGCGACGGGCCGCTTCCCTTGGCGACGGAGCGGGCGATCACGGTGCCGTCGGAGGCGAGGATCCGGCCCCGCTTGATCTTCTGGGCCTCGAAGAGCGGTCGCTTGTTGACCCGCTCGTTCTTGAGGTTGTTCGCGTCGAAGACCGTCCAGTAGGAAGTGAAGCCGACCAGCACGGCGAACGTCACGCCGATGAAGGCGAAGAGCTTGATGATCCGGGCGTTCAAGGACCGCTGCCTTTCTCAGATGCCTTCCCGGGCTTCGCGGCGGGCCCGGTCGGAGATCAGGAGCAGCAGTGCCAGCAGGATGAAGTTGGCGAGGATCGAGGAACCGCCGTAGGAGACCAGCGGCAGGGTGACGCCGGTCAGGGGGATGACCCTGGTCACGCCGCCGATGATCACGAAGGCCTGGAAGGCGAAGACCGTGGTCAGGCCGGTGGCGAGCAGCTTTGAGAAGCCGTCGTTGGCCAGCAGCGCGACCTTGAACCCGCGGGCGGCCACCAGCAGGTAGGTGGCGATGATCGCGCAGGCGCCGAACAGTCCGAGCTCCGAGGTGATCAGGGTGTAGATCAGGTCGGTCTGCGCAGCCGGCAAGAGTGGTGCATCGGTCCCCGGGATGACCACCATCGCCTGGGCGAAGCCCTCGCCGAAGAGCCCTCCGTCGGCCATCGCGAACATCGACTGCAGGATCTGGTACCCGGCCCCGGATGGGTCCTGGTAGGGGTCGAGCCAGATGTCGACCCGGTCGGTCACGTGGGGCACCGTGTGGTAGATCACCCAGGCCCCGGCAAGGAACATCGCCATGCCGATGATCACGAATGAGAGCCTTCCGGTCGCCACGTAGATCAGGGCGAGGAAGGCGGCGAAGAACATCAGCGAACTGCCGAGGTCGCGGATGAAGATCAGCATGAACATCGCCGCGCCCCAGACCACCAGAAGCGGGCCGAGATGCTTCAGCGGCGGGAAGGTGATGCCAAGAAAGCGTCGCGCACCCACGACCAGCAACTCCCGGTGCTCCCGCAGGTAGCTGGCGAGGAAGATGACAATCCCGATCTTGGCCAGTTCGGCCGGCTGGAAGGAGATCGGCCCGAGGCTGATCCCGAGATAGGCCCCGTTCACCTGGGAGCCGATCACCGGCAGGCGCGGCGCCATCAGGAGGCCGAGGCTGATCAGGGCGATCGTGTACCGGTACCGCTCGAGAACCGAGTAGTCCCGGAAGAAATGGATGACCACGGCGAAGAGGATCAAGCCGAGCACGAACCAGTTCGCCTGGTCGCGGGCCAGCTCGCTCCCCATCTCGGCGTCGAGGCGGTAGAGCATGACCAGGCCGAATGCGGTCAGCAGGGCCATCAGCGGAAAGAGGTACGGGTCGGCGTTGGGCAGCCTGATCCGGATGTAGATGTGGGTGGCGAGACAGATCGCCAGGAAATAGAGCCCGTAGGAAAGGCTCAGGTTTGTCAGCTGGTTGTCGTTCTGCGCGAAGACCGCCGCGAAACCCGCGGTCAGCAGCAGGGCAACCGGGACGAGAGCCAGTAGTTCCCGGTTGCGGGAGGCGCTCACCCGGTCAGACCCTGTCGGTTCTCGATGTCCTCGATCAGCGAGACGGCGTCATCCTTGCTGCGAACCTCATTGTCGGTCACCGATCGCTGACGGCTCGAAGACAGCGAATCAGTCTGGACCGCGGTCGAGTACTTGAGCGAGTAGAGGTCGATGCCGAAGGGAAGCTCGTAGGGCAGACCGCTGTAAAGAGCAACGCGTCCGGCCGGGTCGGTCCCGAGGAACCAGGCCTGGCGAGTCGCGACGAAGAGCCCGCCGACCAGAAGCAGCAGCACCGCGCAGACGGAAAGAACTCCGGCGATGATCCGGCCGCGGCGCCGGGGCTTCGGCGCCTCGCGTTCGCCCCGGCGGCTCCCGGCAGGCCGGCGGGCGCCGCCACGACGGATCATGGTCGGCTGCTCGCCCCTCGGCAGCGGCTTGGCCGGATCCTCGACCTGGAAGATCACCACGGTGATGTTGTCCCGGCCGCCGGCCCGGTTCGCCTCGTCGACCAGGGTCCGCGCCGCAGCGTCCAGGGTGGTGGCCCCCATCAGGATCTCGCGGATCTTCTCGTCCCCGATCATCGTGGTCAGACCGTCGGAGCAGAGCAGGAAGATGTCGCCCGGCTCGGAAGGCACCGCAGTCAGGTCAGCCTGGACTTCCGGCTCGGGACCGAGGGCCCGGGTGATGATCGATCGCTGGGGATGATCCTCGGCCTGTTCCTCGGTGATCTGGCCGCGGCGGCGCATCTCCTCGACCAGCGAGTGGTCCTTGGTCAGCCGCTGGATGATCCCCTCCCTCAGCCGGTATGCGCGGGAGTCACCGACATGGCCGATGTACACCTGTTCGGTGTCGGCATCGACCGCGGCGACCGTGATCGTCGTGCCCATCCCGGCCAGCGAAGCATCCGAATGAGCCTGCTCGTAAATGTTGTGGTTGGCGAGAGCGATGGTCCGCTCGATCGATGCGTCCGGGCTGCCGTCGGGCAGACCGGCCTGGAAAGCCTGGATCGCGGTCAGCGATGCGACTTCCCCCGCCTGGGCGCCGCCCATCCCGTCGGCGACCACGAAGAGCGGCGCCCGGGCCAGGTAGGAGTCCTCGTTGGCCTGCCGCTGGCGGCCGACGTCGGTCCGTTCTGAATGTCCGGAAACCCTCAGCATTGTGGTCTTCTCAAGCTACTCATGGACGATCCAGTTCAAACCTGAAGGCCGTGTCACCAATCTCGATCATGCTGCCATCCCGCACTTCGGCCTCGGATGTAACCGCGCCGCCGTCGAGCAGGGTGCCATTGGTCGAATTCATGTCTTCGAGGAAGTATCTGTCACCGCGAGGGTAGAGCCTTGCGTGAAGGCCGGATGCGTAGCGGTCGGTGAAGGAAACGTCGGCCTCGGCCGACCGGCCCAGGGTGACCCCGCCGAAGACGTCGAAGCGGGTGCCGGCGTCGAGGCCTCCCCCTCGCACCACGACGAGCCAGGCGTCATAGGAACCGGCGGAGACCGCTCCGATCGTGGCGTCCCCCGCGAAGTTCTCGCCCTTGCTCCGCCTCAGGTCCTTGCGGGCACTGGCGGCGATCCAGAGCAGGAACAGGTAGAGGACGGCCAGAAACCCGAACTTGAGGGCTACTGAAATCGGTTCGTAGTCCAATTGCCCGTCCGGCCGCGCTTACCGTTCGATCCCGAAACGGAAGGTGGTCGTTCCAATGGTGACCTGGTCACCTTCGCGAAGCGGAGCCTCGGTGACCCGGCGCCCGTTCACCTTGACCCCATTCGTCGAACCGAGGTCGAAAATCTCCCACTGGCCGGAAGCGTCCTGCCTGAGTTCTGCGTGCCGGCGTGAAACGTTGGGGTCCCTCAGCACGCATTCGGCATCGTCAGAGCGGCCGAGCACGGCGCGGGGGCCGTCAAGCACGTAGCGGCGGTCGTTCAGGTCCACCACCGCCCTGGTCAGGGCAGGCCGGTCCGGGGCCTTTTCCGTGGGTTCCGGCGGCTGGGGCGCCACCTTGTAGACCATGGTGTGACCTTCGTCTGCCTGGCGGGGCATCTCCCCTTCCCGGGCGGGAGGCTTGACCAGGCGGGCCTGGATCCCGAATTCCCCGAGCCGGAGCCGGCTGTCGGTGTTGAAGTGCACCTCCGGCCGGGTCAGGAGGTCATAGCCCTTGCGGCGCGCATGCTCGAGCAGGTAGCCGGAAAGTTCCTGTTCAAGCGACCTTTCGTAGCCCTCGAGCTTGTCACGGTCCTTCTCGGAGAGATGAACCGTGTATTCGTTCGGAACGTAGACCCTCGAGACCGAGGCCGTCTTGTGGGAATCCATCTCCTTGGCGAGCTTGCGGGCGAGCTCGACCGGCTGCACCTCCGACGAGAAGGCACGGCTGAAGACCCCTTCGACGAGGCCCTCGATGCGGGCTTCGAGGTTGCGGAAAACACTCATCGCCGCGACTCAGTTGATGGCTTTTTCGACCATCTAGGCGTTGGGGACACGACTTGATCCTACGGGAGCTACGGTCAGCGGTTCGCGAACCTGGCCGCCACTGCGCTGCCTGGTCCAGCCGACGATCGCGCCGACCAGCAGCGCCACCCCCGCCCATACGGCAACCGAGAGCAGGAACGAAGGCGAACTGACCACGGGGACAATCAGCCCCGTTACCGCACCGGAGACCGAATCCTCCCAGCCGGTCGGGGCCTTTTCGATCTTGCCGAAGAGCAGGGTTCGACCGGTCACGGACTCGGCGAAAGCAGTGAAGAAGAGACCGGTGACGGCGACCACGGCCCGGTCCCGCCAGTCGGTGGCCAAAGCGGCCAGCAGGGGCAGGAATGGCGCCATGCCCAGGGTTCCGAGCAGCGGACCCAGCACCGCAAGGGCCAGCGGGCTGCCCGACCCCCGGATCAGCAGGGCCGGGGGCACGGAAACCAGAAGGACGACCAGGGCGGCACCGGGCATCGAGGCGATCACCACCAGCCAGACGGCAAGCAGCAGCCCGCCGGCCAGGAACCCGGCCTTGGGCCGCAGCAGGGTCAGCAGCGCGGAAACGATGGTGAGGACGCCAACCGAGGCGGCATCGGCCTGGCCGCTGACGATCATGCCGGTCGCGACCATGCCGCAGACCGCTGCGGCGCAGGCAATCCGGCCAAGGTCGAGGCCGCCGTCGGCAAAGGAAGTGAGCCCGGAGATTTTCCGGTCGTCGCCGGGAACCGTCCGATCGAGTTCGGGCAGGGCCTCCTCGAGGGCGAGGCCGAGGTCCTCGATCACCGGCCGGAAACCGGGTTCGCGGTCGAGACAGGCGTCGACCACCTCGGTCATGCCCGGGGGAAGGTCGGGTCGCAGGTCGGCGAGCAGCGGCAGGTCACGTTCGATTGCTCGCAGGGTGAGACTCGGGGTGGGCTTGCGCCTGGGGTTCTCCCCGGTCCAGGCCTCGAAGAGGGTGAGGGCCAGCGAATAGACGTCGCCGGCGGGGGTAACCGGATTTCCCTCGGCCGCTTCGGGCGACATGTAGGCAAGGGTCCCGAGGACATCACCGGTATTGGTCAGGTCGTCCCCGTCGGTCAGCCGGGCCACCCCGAAGTCCATCAGCTTGGCTCCACCGCGGCCATTCGGCACGATCAGGTTGGCGGGCTTGATGTCCCGGTGGATCACTTCGCGGGAATGGGCGTGATCAAGCGCCTCGCAGATGTCGATCCCGATCTCGGCGATCTCGTGATCGCTCATCAGGTCACGGTCGATCAGTTCGCGCACCGTCTCGCCGTCGACCAGCTCGGATACGAGGTAGGCCCTGCCGCCCTCGCGGCCGTATTCGTGGTGGGCGAACTCGTAAAGGGTGACGATGCCGGTGTGGTTGAGCCGCGCCGCGGCCTTCGCCTCCCGCTGAATGCGGGGACCCGATTCGGCAGCCGTCTCGATCACCTTGACCGCGACCTCCCTTTCGAGGCGGCGATCCCAGGCCCGATAGACCGTGCCAAACCCTCCGGCTCCCAGCCGGTCACCCATCTCGAAACGGTTCAGGACGATGGTTCCGTTCATCACCCAGCACCTTTCGGCATCGACTGGCCTGACCCTCCCCCCGCGAGCCCGCTTGCCAGTGGGAAACGCGATTCCGTAAAAGTCCCTGCAAAATGGCGTGCCGGGGGGCGATTTGCGGGTGAAGGGAATACATTGACCACGCCGAAAGTCGTTCGGCAGGTGGACTAGTGGAGTTCTCTAACCCTTATAACCCAGACGATCGTGAGAACGATCCTTTCGCCGACGGACCGGATGAAGACCTCTTCGTCGATGAGCCGACGGTCGAATCGGAACCGGATCCGGAGCCGGATCTCGACGATGCCGGAACGCCTCCGCCGCCTCCGAGGCGTCGTTCGGGTGGGTCCGGCGGCGGTTCCCGCCGTGGCGGGCGGGGTGGATCGCGCGGCGGCGCTTCCGGAGGCGACCGGCAGCAGCTGATGGTCCGCCGGGCGATTGCGCTCGGTGCCGGACTTCTGGTCCTGATCCTTCTGGTCTTCGGTGCCAAGGGCTGCCTCGACGCCCGCAAGAACCGCTCCCTCGAGGAGTATGCGAACAGCGTCACCCAGATCGTCAACGAGACGAACGCCCTGGGCAAGTCCTTCTTCGGGCGCCTCAGCGACCCGGGCGAGCTTTCGGTGACCGAGTTCACCAGCGAGATCCAGTCGGATCGCTCGGCGATGGACGGCTTCCTGAGCCGGGTCGAGAAGCTGGACACGCCGGGTGACATGAGCGCCGCACAGGATTCCCTGACCCTCGTTTACGAGCTTCGAGCTTCGGCGATGGATGAGATCGCCGACAAGATGAGCACCGCCCTCGGTGAGGAAGGGGCTGACCGCGCCCGCCGGCAGATCGCCGGCCAGATGGAGGTCCTGAGCGCCGCCGACGTTCTCTACAACCGGGTGACCCGACACCAGATCGACAACACGATTGCCTCCAACGGGGCAAACGCCCCGGCAATGCCGGTCAGCACTTTCGTCCCGAACGCTGCTGACTGGATTTCCGCCAGCGACATCGACGACGCGCTCGGCGGAGTTTCCGGTTCGACCGGTGGCACGCCGGATGACGGTCTTTCCCACGGCACGGGCATCGACCCGGCTTCTTCGGTGACAATCGGTGGCACCGCCCTGAGCCCCGATACGACCACGACGATCCCGGCGGGAACCGACCCCACGGTCGATGTGACGGTCCAGAACCAGGGGGAGGCGACGGAGAACGACGTCACCGTCTCGGTTTCGGTGGATGGCGGCAACGCGCTTGAGCAGTCGATTCCGGAAATCGCTCCCGGATCGACCGGCACCGCTTCGATCCCGCTCACCCCTGCCCCGACCGGCGAGGTGACGCTGGACGTCAAGGTGGACGCAGTTCCGGGCGAGTCGATCACCACGAACAACGAAGCTTCCTACACCGTCAGCTTCGGGTAGGCGCACCTTGCGTGTCGCCTATCTCGGCCCCGCCGGTACCTTCAGCGAGGATGCGCTGGAGGTCAGCCGCTTTGCGCCCGAGGACTTTCATCCGATGGCCTGCGAAACGATTCCGGCCGCGATCGAGGCGGTCGCCGGTGGCGACGCGGATCGCGCCCTTGTGCCGGTGGAGAACTCGATCGAGGGGTCGGTCAGGCCCACCCTCGACAGCCTGATCGAACAGGCTGACCGGGTCAGGATCGCCGGCGAGTACGACCACGAGATCCGTTCGGCCCTGATTGCCCGCAGCGGAATCGAACCGGATGCGATCGAAGTGGTGATTTCCCATCCGCAGCCACTGGCCCAGTGCGCGCTGTTCCTTCGCACCGAGATGCCGCGGGCGGAGGTCCGGATTGCCTCCAGTACCGCGGCGGCAGTCCGTGACGTGGCGATGAACGAAGGAGCCTGGGCGGCCCTGGCTCCCTCCCGGGCCGCCCGCCTCTACGACTGCGAGGTGATCCGCGAGGGAATCGAGGACGAGCCCGGCAATGTGACCAGGTTCCTTTGGCTGGCTCCCAGTTCAGCCGAGGATCCCGACGGCATCGACGGCACCGGCCGGGGCGGGCGCTGGAAGACCAGCCTCGCTTTCGCCGAACTGGGCGCAGATCATCCCGGTGCCCTGGTCGAGGCCCTGCTCGAGTTCTCCGACCGGGAGATCAACATGGTCCGCATCGAGTCGAGACCGATGCGCCGGGAACTGGGGCGTTACCGCTTCTTCATCGACATCGAGGGCCGGACTGGTGAGGCCCCCGTCGACGCCGCGATCGAGGGCCTCAAGTCAAAGGCCGAATGGGTCCGGATCCTCGGGTCCTACCCTGCGGGGTGACCGGAAGCCAAAGGTGAAACTCATTCGGTGCCATCAAGGCACGAAATGAGTTTCACCCCTTGCCAATACCGCTATTCGGAGTCGGCAGCTTCCTCGCCGCTATCGGTGGCTTCACCGCTGTCGGCCGTGGCACCGTCGTCGGTCGTGGCGCCATCTTCTGCCGTAGCGCCGTCTTCTGCGGCTTCGAGCTCGGGTTGTTCCGGAGCTCCTTCGGCTGCTTCGCCGGCTTCTCCGTTGGCAGCCTCGACCACGAGGGCGACGGCGCTGATCCGGTCGCCGTCCTTGACGTTCATGACCCTGACGCCCTGGGTGGCACGACCGGTCTTGCTGATCCCGCCGGCACCGGTTCGCTGAACCATGCCGTTCTCGGTGATGAACATCAGCTCCTGATGCTCACGGACGATCAGGGCACCGGCCAGGCCACCCTTGGTCTCGGTCAGCTTGATGGTCAATACGCCCTTGGTACCGCGGTTCTTGACCGGATACTCGGAAACCGCAGTCCGCTTGCCGTAACCGTTCTCGGTCACCACGAGCAGGTCGGAATCGTCCCGGGCCACGGTCAGTGACAGCACCCGGTTGCCTTCCTGGCTCACGTTCATGCCGCGGACGCCTGCGGTGCCGCGGCCCATCGGCCGGGCCTGATCCTCATGGAAGCGACTGGCAGTGCCGGCCTTGGAGACCAGCAGCAGGTCATCTTCACCCGAGGTGCCCTGTACCCCGACCAGCTCGTCGCCTTCGCGGATCTTGATCGCGATGATTCCGTCCGCCTTGATCGGCGTGTTGTAGTCGATGAACTCGGTCTTCTTGACCTGGCCCTGGGCGGTCGCGAAGGCAAGGTACTTGTGTTCCTTGAACTCCCGGGTCGGGATCACCGCCATCACCTTCTCGCCCTCTCGCAGCGGCAGCAGGTTGACCAGCGCGGAACCGCGGGCCTGCCTGGAGCCTTCCGGCAGCTGGTAGACCTTCTGGCGGTAGACCTTGCCGTAGTTGGTGAAGAAGAGCAGGAAGTCATGCGTCGAGCAGATGTGGAGGTGCTCGATGTAGTCGCCTTCCTTGAGGTTCATTCCGGTCACCCCGACTCCGCCGCGGCGCTGCTGGCGGTAGGAATCTACCGGCAGCCGTTTGACGTAGCCGGTGTTGGTCAGCGAAATCACCATCTGCTGCTCGGCGATCGTGTCTTCGATGTCGAAGTCGCCGCTGAAGTGCTGGAACTCGGTCCGGCGATCGTCGCCGTGAGTCTCGACCAGGTCCATCAACTCGTCCCTGACCAGCCCGTAGACCCGGTCCTCGTCACCGAGGATCGCCCGCAGCTCGCCGATCAGTTCCATCAGCTCGGCGTGCTCGGCACGGATCTTGTCTGACTCGAGTGCGGTCAGTCGCTGGAGGCGCATGTCGAGAATCGCCTGGGCCTGTTCGCGGCTCAGGTCGAACTCGCTCATCAACCCGTCACGGGCAACGTCCGGATCGGACGAGCCGCGGATCAGGGCAATGACCGCGTCAAGGTTGTCGAGCGCGATCAGCAGGCCTTCCAGAATGTGGGCCCGGGCTTCGGCGCGGCGGAGCTTGTACTGGGTCCGCCTGGTCACTACCTCGCGCTGGTGCTCGACGTAGTGGACGATCATGTCCTTGAGGCCCAGGGTCCGCGGCACTCCGTCAACCAGCGAAACCATGTTCATGCCGAACGAGGTCTGGAGCTGGGTCTTCTTGAAGAGGTTGTTGAGAACAACCTTGGGCATCGCCCCGCGCTTGAGTTCGATCACCAGGCGCATGCCGGTGCGGTCGGTCTCATCCCGCAGATCGGAGATACCGTCGAGCTTCTTGTCCCGGACCAGGTGGGCGATCTTGGCGATCACGCCGGCGTCGCCGCCCTTCTTCACGGTGAAGGGAAGTTCGGAGACGATCAGGGCGTCTTTGCCGCCCTTCAGCGGTTCGGAGTGGATCCTCGCCCGAACCTTGACCGAGCCGCGGCCGGTCTGGTAGGCGTCGCGAATCCCGCCCGGGTCCATCAGACCGCCCCCTGGGAAGTCGGGGCCCTTCACGTGCTCCATCAGGCCGTCGAGATCGATCTCCCGGTTTTCGATGTAGGCGGCAACCGCGCCGGCAACCTCGGTCAGGTTATGTGGCGGGATGTTGGTCGCCATGCCGACCGCGATACCGGAGGCGCCGTTGACAAGCAGATTCGGGAAGCGCGATGGCAGGACCAGGGGCTCGCGCTGCGAACCGTCGTAGTTCGGCCCGAAATCGACCGTGTCCGAGTCGATGTCGCGCAGCATTTCGGTGGCCAGACGGGTGAGCCTTGCCTCCGTGTAGCGCATCGCGGCGGCCGCGTCATCGTCGATCGAACCGAAGTTGCCCTGGCCGTCGACCAGCGGGTAGCGCAGGGAGAAGTCCTGCGCCATACGGACCAGGGTGTCGTAAATCGCGGAGTCGCCATGGGGGTGGTACTTGCCCATGACTTCGCCGACGATCGTGGCCGACTTGCGGTACGGCCTGCCTGGCTGCAGACCGAGGTCATGCATACCGAAGAGAACCCGGCGATGGACCGGTTTCAGGCCGTCGCGGACATCGGGAAGCGCGCGGCCGACGATCACGCTCATCGCGTAATCGATGTAACTGGAGCGCATCTCCAGTTCGAGCTCGCGCTCTTCGATATGTCCAGTCAGTGCTTCCAGTGCCATCAGGCGGGTGCTCCGTTCGTGGTCAGGACGGGATCAGATGTCAATGCCCGCCTCCTTGGCATGCGCCTCGATGAATTCGCGGCGTGGTGCGACCTGATCTCCCATCAACATCGAGAAGACGTTGTCGGCGGCCGTCGCGTCTTCCAGGGTGACGCGCTGCAGGGTCCGGGTCGCTGGGTCCATGGTGGTCTCGCGCAGCTGATCCGCGTTCATCTCACCAAGGCCCTTGAACCGGGTCAGCTGGACACCGTGCTTGGCGAGGTCGAGGACCGCCCGGTGCAGGTCGAGAAAATCACTGGCCTCCTCGGCCCGATCCTTGAGGGTCACCCGGAAGGGCGGCTGACCGAAGGTGCTGAGCAGCTCCGCGTGAACGGCTGCGAAACGGCGGAACGCGTCGCCCTCGAAAAGCCGGGCCGGAAGCGTGTGGTTGCGGGCCAGCCCGGAGCGCTGGTGAATCGCCTTCACTGTCGTGTCTTCGCCGTCCTGGGAGAGGATCTCCGTGGCGAAAATGTCTTCGTCGCGGTCGACCTCACCGAGGATCCGCCGCACTTCATCGACCGTGGTCGCGGTTTCGTCGAGCAGCCGGGAACCGGAGATGAACCCGATCACGTCATTGCCGAACTCGGCCTGCAGGGCTGCGTGCCAGCCTTCGTACTCCTTGGAGCGACGGGTGTAGGTCTGCCAGCGGCGGCTGTTCAGCTTGGTTTCCTTGCC
>JAGQUR010000055.1:0-858 GCA_020438395.1 Solirubrobacterales bacterium
TGGGGGCGTCGACGGCCATCTTCTTCGCCTTCGACTTGCCGAAGCTCATGACCCGCGAGCCGCCGCCCTGCATCTGGTTCATCAGGAAGATCCAGAAGCCGAAGAAGAGCAGGAAGGGCAGGATGTAGGTGAGCATCGAAAGCAGGCTGCTGCCGCCGGTGCCCTTGACCGTGGTCGCGACATCACCTTCGCGGAGCTGGTTGATCAGGCTCTGCTCGGTGTTGGGCGGGTAGCCGGTCTCGAACTTTGTGCCTTCGGAATCCGATCCGTCCGCCGCCTTCTCGGTGACGTCGAGGGAGTTGTTCTTCGTGTTGACCGTGACCGAGTCGATCTCGCCCTTGTCGACCATGGTCAGGAATTCGTTGTAGGTCGGCGGCTTATCGCCGCTGTCCGGGCTGATCACGCGCTGCGCGACGAAGGCCAGGATCACCACCAGCAGGATCGGGAATGCCGCGCTCTTGAAAAACCGTTTCAAATCTCGGGTCTCTTTCCACGGCCCATGGCAAGCTTTCCCTGCCTTTGGGCCGAATTGTCAGACTAGCAGGGAGAACCCGCCAACCGGCATGGGAGAGCGGTGCCGAACGAAGATTTCTCGAATCCGGTTCTAGCGGTCGGGAACCGCGTCTTCGGGGAGCAGCGCCACATGGTCGAGGTTGCGGTAACGCTGGGCGAAGTCCAGCCCGTAACCGACCACGAAGGCATTCGGTATTTCGAAGCCGGTGTAGCGGATCGGAACGTCGACCCGGCGACGCTCCGGCTTGGTCAGCAGAGCACAGACCTCGAGCGAGGCCGGATCGCGGGCCTGGAGGTTCCGGATCAGGTAGTTGAGGGTCAGTCCCGAGTCGACGATGTCCTCGA
>JAGQUR010000055.1:933-4935 GCA_020438395.1 Solirubrobacterales bacterium
AGACGGCCATGAAGTCGATTTCGCAGGGGATTGACAGGTGCCGGAGCAGGTCGGCGATGAAAACCACCGCGCCCCGCAGGACACCGACCATCACCAGGTCCTTCCCCGCGTAGTCGCGGCTGATCTGGGCGCCGAGTTCCACGACCTTCTGCTGAAGCTCCTCGGCGGAGATCAGGACCTCACCGACGGAGACAAGTTGATTCGGAGGCGTCGCAGCCATCGGGCTCAGTCTAGATGGCGAAGGGCGGCTTGGCTTCGAGGCGGAGAACCCGCTCCGATTCGCTGGTCACGAGGCAGTGGGTGGACCGGACCAGGCCCGGAACCCAGAGCAGCCGATCCCCGAACCAGACCACCGGCCAGGCCCGGCGCTTCGATCGGGGAACCTTGGCGTCGGTGAAGACGTCCTGGAGGCTGCGGCTACCCCCGAGTCCGATCGGATTCACCCGGTCACCGGGTCCCCAGACTCGTACTTCCGGAGCCCGAACCGCGGGAATATCCCCGATCTCGGCCAGAATCCACTCCTGAAACTCGCTTCCGAAGAAGGTCTGGAACGGATCGCCGAACATGGCCATGGCCGTCTTCCCGTCGATCAGTTCCGCCTCGATGCTCCAGCCGCCGAAGCGGACTTTCCCGCCCCGGGCGGGGATCGTCACCGGTGCCGGCGGGTCCGTATCCGTTGATTCGGCGATCGAATTCACCCCGATCAGGCCGGATTCGACCGACAGGACATCTCCACCGCCCAGATCGAGCACCCCGCCTTCGGGGTGGCCGGCCAGTCGCACGGCCTCGGCGGCCAGGCCAGGGGGAATGGCTACCGGCCTGCCCAGCGCGCCTTCGGCCATTCGCCTCAGAACCCGCCGCTGGACTGCGGGGTGCAGCCCGAGCAGGAGACCGGCCGGAAATTCGGCCCCTTCCCCGATCCCGTCCGCGATGGCCTGCCCGGCCAAGTCCCCGATCAGATCCTCGTCTTCCTCCATCTCGTCACGCGTCCGGAGAATGTTCTGCCTCGCTGCCGGATTGACCTGTTCGAGCGCGGGGATCACCTCGTGGCGGATCCGGTTGCGGGCATAGGAAAGATCGTCGTTGGTCGCGTCATTGACGAATCGCACCTCCGTCCTTTCGGCTTCCGACCGGATGAACTCACGATCCAGGGCAAGCAGCGGACGGATCAGGCGTCCGGATCTCGGCGGCATCACGAGCAGCGGCCTGGTTCCGGGGGACGATGCGAGACGGTAGAGAAAGGTCTCGACCTGGTCGGTCCTGTTGTGGCCCACCGCAATCCAGTCGAGGCCGCGTTCGGCGCGAAGCCGCTCGGCTTCCCGGTGACGGATGTCCCGGGCCCATCCCTGGACGTTTCCTTCCGGCTCTCCGGCCCGGACCACCTCCAGCTCGACTCCCAGGCCGGAACAGAGTTCGCGGACCAGCTGCTCGTCCCGGTCGGCTTCGTCTCTCAGGCCGTAGTTGACATGCAGGGCCACGAGGCCCTCTGACCCGGCAACAGTGGTGAGCCCTCCGAGCATGCAGACCGAATCCGCGCCGCCGGAAACCATGACCACGCCGCCGTCGCCCCGTTCGACCAGACCGGAGGCCCGGATCGGCTCCAGAACGAAGAAGAATCGCTTGGGATCAAACCTAGGATCGAGCACGAATCAGGAAAAGCGGTGTGGGGACGGGGAATCCCTTCAGCTCGACTTCGCCGATCGGGTCTGTTTCCAGATCCGGATGGCCCTCGAGCGCCGCCGCGACAGCATCGGTGATCAGCACCTCTCCGCCCAGCGCACGGTTGACGACCCGGTGGGCAAGGTTGACCTGGCTGCCGTAGTAGTCCCCGTCCCTGAACACGACTGCCCCGTGGTGGATCCCGGCCCGGGGTTTGGGCCGGTCTGCGAACAGAGCGAGGAAACCGACCGCCCACTCGGCCAGTGACCCGGGATCGGGCGAGACGACCATGACCTCGTCGCCGATCGTCTTGACGATCCCGGCTTCCGGCGGCAGGGTCGCCTCGACCGTTTCGGTGAACTGTTCGACGACCGAGAAGGCGGTCTCGTCGCCTTCCTGCTCGGTGAAGCGGGTGAAGCCGGTCAGGTCGATGAAGCAGAGTGTGGTCCGGACCTGGTCGAGGTTGGTGTCGCCGCCGAAGTCGGACTCCATGTGGCCGATCACGTCCTGCTCGAGGAAGTACCTCAGGTAGCGGTCGTGAAGGTATTCGAAGAGCGGCACCGCGGTCGGCGAGGTCCGTCGGGCCAGGTCGCCAAGCTCTTCGGCCATCTCGATTTCGCTGAGTCCGTCGCGGATCATCGGCTCGTGGACGAAGAGATGGAAGAGCCTCACTTCCGCATCGGCGATGCGTCGGACCGCCTGGGCGTAAACCCTCGTGAGCTGCAGCATCGCCTCGACCGGGAGTCCGGCTTCGACCACCTCCCCCATCCTCCGGAAGGCTTCGATGTCCCGGGCCGAGAGGGTCATCTCGCGGTCCGCAGGGGTGCCCATCACGGTCATCGCCCGTTCGATCACCTCTACGCTCAGGCCGGTCTCTTCCGCAGCCGTCGCAAGGTCGACCCTTTCGCTCTTGTCGGCGAAAAGGTCCTCCGCCATCCCGAAAGAGAGCTTCCCTTCCTTGCCGGCTTCCTTCAATTCCTCCAGGGAATGCCCCCGCTCGCGCATCCGGGCGACGATGCGGGCCTGCGCGGCAGCCGCAGGTGTCCACCGTCCCTTCCTCACCGGGACGACCTTCTCGTCGGCCCAGCGGGTCAGTGTGGCTGGCGAGACCCCGGCCCGGCGGGCCGCCTCATTGAGGCTGATTCGATCGTCGCCGGGCATTGGCAGCAATCGTATAAATCAAATCGGCTTCCCTCCGAATTCGTTGCATACCTCTGCCCCGAGAATTTCCCGAACCTGCGAGTAATCCTCGCTCCAGCCCAGGGCCCACATCAGCTTGACCAGGGCCAACTCGGGAATGACGGGCAGCAGGACCGCGCCGGTCTCCTCGAGCAGAAGCTTCGACTCATAGGCGTTCTGAACCCCCACAGGCTGGGCGTTCATGGTCAGTGCGAGCACTATCTCGTGTTCGGCACAGGTCTCCGCGAACCGGGGAACGGAAGACTTCTCCGGCTCAAAGGGGCCGGTGAGAGCCGGATAGAGGGTCATTACCGCGCCGCGGTACCCCTCGCAGATCAGTGTGTCGGCGAGCGCCTTGAGATTGATCCCCGGGTGAAGGTCGATCCTCATCACGCGGTCGTCGGCGGCGATCCTGAAGGAGTCCGGTCCATCCTGCGGGGTCCCGGTCGCCGACCGGTTCTTCAGGGTCCATTCGAACGAGCCCCAGCTGACTTCGGCCACGTGGACCCGGCCGGCCGAGATGAAGGCGGGGCCTGATCCCCTCGCCTTTCGCACCGAAACCCCGTCGTGGACCCGGCTCTTCGCGTTCGGGCGGCCGGCGAATGACAGGTAGACGCCCGGCGAGAGGTGCTGCAGGGCGATCATCGCGTCGGCGATGTTGGTGTCCGCGTCGGTATCCGGCTCGTTCGGCGGGCGGTTCGAGCCAGTCAGCACAACCGGCACCTTGATACCGGCCAGCATGAAGGAGAGCGCGGCCGACGTGAACGACATGGTGTCGGTCCCGTGGAGAACGAGTATCCCTTCGGGGTCCTCCTTCGCGATGAGCCGCTTAATCTCCCGGCCGACCGCCACCCAGTGGTCGGGAGTCATGTTCTCCGACAGCATGTTCAGGGGCTGACGCAGAATGGTTTCGATGCCGCCCTTCTCCAGGACGGCGCTCACATGGGGGCCGGCGAGGATGTCCAGCTGGTCACCGGCTTCACTCAGCCGGACCAGTTTCTCGCGGCCCGAGAGGGGCTCGGAGCGCGAGCCCACGGTGCCCCCGGTCACCAGTACTCCGATTCTGTGCCGGTCGGCCACGAAGCCAGAGTATCTGGCCGGGGCTGGTCGGGTTGCCGAAGTCAAGGGTGGCCGAACTCAAGTCCAGACAACGGACAAGGGCGG
>JAGQUR010000056.1 GCA_020438395.1 Solirubrobacterales bacterium
AGGGCGGCTGAATGCCGCCCGAGGTTTGCCGCTTCCCGGCGATGCTCGCCCGGGCCCACGGCCTGGCCATCCGGCCCCGCGGCGTCACCACCAGCGAACCGGTGGATCCTGGCGCCGCCCGGGTCAGCGGTGCTTGAAGCGCATCTCGGAGACCGACCACTCGGTGGTCTCCGGCTCGGGGAAGAAGTTCGGATTCGGCTTCGGGTGGGGATTGTGGCGGGCTTCGTCGAGTCCGTCCATCGCGTGCGAAGGCCATTCCATGGTCGAGCCGCTGCCCTGTGACTGGGAGAGCCAGTCCTCGCGCAGGGTCGAACCGATCTCCGTCGATGCGGTGACCGAGATCTCGCCTTCCTGCGGCACCGGCTCGAGCAGCCTGGTCAATCCGGTTTCCTCGCCGCTGCCGTCCTGGTCGAAGAGCCCTTTCCCGTTGCCATTCGACCGGGACGAGACCACAAATTCGGGCTCGCCTGACGGCTCGGATGAAGGTTCGATGCCGAGGGCACGCTCGATCTCCGGCATCGGCTGAAGCGGCGCCTCCGGAATCGGTTCCGGCTGGAACTCGGGAACGATGCCGAAGAGCGGGTCCTCGGCCGAATCGACGGTGGTGCCGCCGACCACGCGGGGCTTGAAGATGTGGATGTCGGCGCCTTCTTCAGCGACCGGCTCGCCAAGGGGATCCTCTTCCGGCTCGGGGATCGCGTCCCATTCCGCGGTCGAGCCGATCGTGCCGACGCTGCCTTCACCGGCGGTGAGACCGCTGGTGATCAGGGTTTCTTCGGCGGCGATGTTCAGGTTCGCGCCGTAATGGCCGAGCACGGCTTCGCGCAGGATGTGCCGGGCCGAGTCCTCCACCCAGGCGGCGATGTAGGTGGCGGATTCGCCACCGATCGAGGTCAGGTCCTCGCCGTTGATCAGCGACTGCTCGAGGTCCAGCGCCAGCTCAACCCGCTCGCGGGCGCGCAGGTCATCGGCGTTGCCGGTGATCAGGGCGGCGGCGCGGGCTGAAAGCGGGGCGTCGAACACCCCTTCGCCTCCGAGCGAAGCGCGGATCGCGAGCAGATGGTCGCTCAGGGCGTCCACGGGGTTCTCGCGCTCGCAGCCGTACTGGAAGCGGGTCTGGGCGAATTCCATGCGATCGGCGGCTGGCGATTCCTTCGCCAGGCAGGTGATCAGCTCGTTCAGCCTGTCGACCTCGGATTCGATCAGGAAGTAGCTGCCGGCGCGGGGCGGCGAGACAGTCGTCTCGATCCGTCGCCAGCTGGATTCGCCGACCGGCGCGAAGGCGAACGGGCCGAGGCCAACCGAGCCTTCCTTGTAGAGCCGGAGCGCCCGGATCAGGCCGTTGAGACGGGTGATCGCCTGCCGGGGGCCGTCTTCGGTGCTTTCGAGATCGGTCAGGGCGAAGTAGGCGGTCTGCCAGGCGGCGCGACCGGTTCCCTCGCTGGAGGTGGCTTCGATCGGCGCTTCGATCGTGTCGGCCTGGACGATCCGGATCCCGTTGACGAGGGTGACCTCGGTCGGGGTCATTTCGAATCCGACCAACGGCGCGATCAGCACGTCGGCCTCACGGATGTCACGGGTCTGGACCTCGAGCCCGGCGAGGGCGGCCTCAACCCGGCTGATGTCCAGCGAAAATTCGGTGGTTCCCTCCCAGAGGGAAGTGATGAAGACGGCGATCATCTCCTCGGCCCGGCGGGTCGGCTCGGAAGGAACCGGCAGTCCGCGCGACTCGAGATAGGGCGCCGCAACCTCGGACGAGGCGACGGCGCCGCGCGCGGGACCGTATGAAGGCAGCGACTTCAACTCTTCGATGTGGGCGGTGATGAACCGGGAAGTGAGAGGCACGTACCGGTAGAAGTGAGAGCTGTCCCCGTTGTTCTCGGCAACGTCAAAGGGGATCTCGTCACCCGTGGCCACCAGGGAGGTGAACCGCGTCGACGCCTCGGCTGCAAGCCGCTTCAAAGCCTCATCAAGAACAGGATCGTGCATGGTGTTTGGGAGTTCCCTCCCCATGCGAGGCATCCTGCGGTTGCAGGATTGATTGCATTTGAGAGCAACTTCTTTTTCTTTGGCGTTCTGATGGAGTAGCAGCACGCGTGTCGTCCAGATGACCAAGGAGTGGCCTTGTCGGTTTCGTTGCGTATCCCTGTGTTTATCCCGGCCCTGCTGGTCGCCTTTTCCTGTGTAGCCGGCTCTGCCCTGGCCCGGCCCGGCGCCCCGGATCCGACCTTCGGAACAAACGGCGTCGTCTCGACCGCACCCGCCGGCGGCGGTCGAGAGGCACCTTCCGATCTGGCCGAAACCCCGGACGGTGGCTACGTGATTGCCGGTTCTGCCACCACGGGTTCAGGATCGATCGTTTTCAGGTACTTGCCCGATGGCAGCCCGGACCCCGGTTTCGGGTTCTCCGGCCAGCTCCGCAGCCCCGGCGACGGCTGGGATCGGGTCGAGGTGCTCGGCGACGGCAGGATCCTGTTGGCGTCCGGTGCCAGCACCGAGCTGAAATTCGTCCGCCTGAACGCCGACGGCAGCCCGGACCCGTCCTTCGGCGGAACCGGAACGGTGACCCTGAGCACCAGCGGCCTTTTTACTCCCCCGGATGGAGTCGCAGCCGATGCCTCCGTCTCTTCTCTGGTGATTCTCGCTGACGGCAGTCTGCGCGCGATCGGAACCTTCGCGGGCTGCCCGTCCGGGACGTACAGCCTCTGCGGCGAAGCGTTCCTGGCCGGGATCGACAGCAGCGGCAACCCCGACACAACCTTTGGCAGTGGCGGTATAGGGAACACCGGTATCGCCGGACGCGGCATCCTTTCGGCGACTCTCCCCGACGGACGGTCAATTGTCGTCCGAAGTGAAACCGGCGATCCACCGTACGGCGACGTCCTGTATTCGACCCCGGTCTCGGCCGACGGGGTGACCGGCGAAACGAAGATCATCAGCCGCGGGAACAGCTTTTACTGGTCGAACCTCGACGTCTACCCCGGCGGCACCGCCGTCGTGTCCGGGAACCGCATCTTTCTGGTTGATGCCGATCACCTCTGGAAGCTGCTTCCCGACGGAGACCGGGATCCCGACTTCGGGACTGACGGGATGGTCGAACTTCGGGACCTGACCGGATTCCTGCCCGACTATCCCGGGTTCTTCGCTACAGGCGTGGATGTTGACGGCCAGGGGAGGCTTCTCGTCTCGGGAGCAGTCACGAGCGGCGTCGGCAAGAAGGAATGGGGCGGCGACTCCTGGGCCAGCACGGGGGCCGCGGCCAGACTCAATGCGGACGGCAGCATTGACCCCTCGTTCGGCGGGGGAGGCCTTCAGATCCTCTGGCACGGGAGGCGGGCCAATCAGCATCTGACCGGGAACACGCAGGTTCTGGCTTCCGGCGAGAACGTAGTCGTCTCCGGGATGGGGCCGGTCGGCATCAGCTTCGGCTTCACGCTGGCCCGCGCGGCCAACGACGAAATGGAGATGCCGACCTGCGGCGGGGAGACGGCTGACTACGTCGGCTTCGGGGAAAGCGACCGGATTCAGGCCTATGACGCCGTGGTCTCCACACTCGGCGGAACTGACCGGATCGAAGGCGGTTTCGGATCCCTGATCTGCTCGGGCCCCGGTGACGATGTGGTGAACGTCGAAGTCGGGAAGGCAACCGTGTTCGCCGGGCAGGGAAATGACCGCATCAGTCTCGGCAATCAGGACAGCACGGCTTATGGAGGCGCCGGCGACGACTTGATCCGCGGGGGTCCCAGGCGAGACAGGCTCTTCGGCAATGACGGGAATGATCTGCTCCTCGGCGGCGACCGGGATGACCGCCTGTTCGGAGGCAAGGGGAAGGACCGGTTGTTCGGCCAAGGGGGCCGCGACTGGCTGTTCGGCGGGCCCGGCAAAGACCTCCTGAAGGTGGGTCCGATCAAACCCGATCCGACCGACTACCTGCCGAAACAGCCCGGCGGCTTCATGCGGGTCACCACTCTCGGTCGCAAGGCCAACACCACGATCCGGATTTCGACGGTCTGCGAGGGCAAGGCCCCTTCGCGTTCCTACCTGAACATGAGGAGCATCGCCTTCGATCCCGCCACCGGCAGGTTGTCCAATCTGGACGATCAGCAGCCGTCGCTCGATGACGATTTTGTTTTCATCGCCGACATCCAGGCCCGGGTGAAGAACGGCCGGATCTCCGGACGGTTCCGGTACATCGAAGGGGAGTCCTACTACGACAACTACCTGTGCCGGACCGGATCAGGGCCGGTGAAGGAAAAGAGCGCTCTCAAGGATGCCTGGGTGCCATTTTCGGGAAGGGTTGAACCCAAGCCCCGCCAGTTCGCCAGGCAGAACTAGCGGGCTTCAGGCGCTGACGGTTTCGGCTTCGGCGGGCTCGGCGTCCAGCCAGCGGATTCCATACTGGCGCATGTCGTCGATCAGGGGGACCAGGTCCTTGCCCTTGTCGGTCAGGGCGTAGGTGACACGGGGCGGGACCTCGGGGAAGGTCTGCCGCTCTACGATGCCGGCCTCTTCGAGAGTGCGGAGGCGGAGCGAGAGCGTCCGGGGGCTGATGCCTTCCAGCGACCGCTCGAGTTCGCAGAAACGGCGGCTTTCACCGGCGAGGTCCCGGATCACGAGGAGGGTCCACTTGCCGGAGATCACGTCTGCGGTGCGACATACAGGGCACTGATCGTTGTCGATGGCGCTCATGGTGTGAAGTGACCGGTTCGATTGCGGCCGGGCGGCGCGTACGGCGCCCCTGACCAACAGGTCACTTCAACAAGTATAGGCACAAGGCTTCATTTACTGAAGTGCATGGGTGGGTTCAGTCGCTGCCGGGGGCTCCGATGATGCTGTCGATGCCCTCGACTCGCACTCTCTCACCGGTCGGCAGTTCCACAGTCAGGCCCCCTTGGGCCCTGGCCTTGACTCGTTCGATCTCGATACCGGTGAATTCCGTTGATTCATTGGCGGGGACGAACCAACGGTCACCGTCGCTCGTTTCACAATCCATGATTGCCAGACCGGAATCTCCGGTCCACAGGTCGAGTTCATCCCGATCCGGGCTGAAACGAACCTGATCAAGTTTGTACGGACCGATTTTGGCCGTCACGGTGCTTTCCTTTGTGGGTATGCAGTCCAGATAATCGCTGGCCCGTTGTAGTCCACGACCACGGTCAACCAAGCCGACGAACCCAGACCTTTTCGATGGTACTCGATGCGATTTGGATGACTTTTTGATCGATTCCAGAGATCGGGACCGCGCACTGTCATCAGGATTTCGTGGACCGCTGGATCACGGCCAGGCTTTGACCGGATGTACCGTAAGTCTGAAGGCCAAAGCAACACCCTGCGATCTGCGGGATCGACACATATGCCGAGTGGCCCGTCGGCATCCACAATCGACCTTGGCCGCTCCCATGGTCGTGGTTTCCCCTCTTCGAAACCTTGAGACTCGCTCACAGCGTGAATCCAAGAACTGCCACGCAGCCGGCAGTCAGGAACGGGGCCAGCGGCAGGGCTGTCTTCGACGGAGGGAGGCGACGACCGAGGGCGATCAGGACTCCGGTGAGGCCGGCGAGGGCGAGACCTGCGGCGAGGGCGATCCAGACCGCCGGGCCGAGGTAGAGGCCGATCACTGCGACCAGTTTGACGTCGCCCATGCCCATCCCCTCCGGTCTGATCAGGGCCGCGGCCAGGAACGGAAGCGAGGCCAGCAGCCCGAATAGCACGGCGGAACCGGCCCGGCCTTCTACGGCGGCGAGGGCAATCCCGGCCAGGGCCGCCGCGGCCATCAACCAGTTCGGGATCTCGCGACTGCGAAGGTCGGTCACCGAGGCGACCAGGAGGGTGATCAGGAGGAGAGGCAGGACCATGCCCCGACCCTGCCCGAAAAAAGCTCACAGATGGCACTCCGGGTGCAAAATCACTGCAACAGAAATGACCTGAGTCCGCCAGGGCGGGGCTGACGAGGATTTCCACAGAAAAGGCCGGCGATAGTACCCGTGAGTACGTGAGCCGGCCTTTTCTGTGGTACTGACGAAGTCAGCGTCGTCCTGGTGGACTCAGGTGGCTTCGCGGAGCTTCTGGGCCTCATTGAGGCTCTGGAGCTTCTTCAGCGACTGGTTCTCGATCTGGCGGATCCGCTCGCGGGTCACGTTGAAGGTGCGCCCGACCTCGTCGAGGGTGCGGGGATGCTCGCCACCGAGTCCGTAACGGAGCTCGAGCACGCGGCGCTCGCGGTAGGAGAGGTTCTCCAGCGATTCCTTCAGCGCTTCCTTGGTCAGCAGGTCGGCGGCCCGGTCAAAGGGCGACTCGGCCTTCTCGTCGGCGATGAACTGGCCGAACTCGGATTCCTCCTCGTCACCGACCGGCTTCTCGAGCGAGACCGGCGACTGGGCGGAACGCTTGATCGAGTCGACTTCCTCGGGGTCGATGCCGGTGACTTCGGCGATCTCCTCCGGGGTGGGCTCGCGGCCCAGCTCGGTGACCAGCTTGCGCTCGGCGCGGCCGATCTTGTTCAGCTTCTCGACGACGTGCACCGGGATGCGGATGGTCCGGGCCTTGTCGGCCAGGGCGCGGGCGATCGCCTGGCGGATCCACCAGGTCGCGTGGGTCGAGAACTTGAATCACTTGCGGTAATCGAACTTCTCGGCAGAACGGACCAGGCCGAGGGTGCCTTCCTGGATTAGGTAGAGGAAGGG
>JAGQUR010000057.1 GCA_020438395.1 Solirubrobacterales bacterium
TAAGGGTCATTCCCAATCGACAGGACCGGCCCGGGCATTCAGTCTCACGGGCATGAACGAAAAGTCTCCACCCAAGAAACTAACCCGCTCCCGTTCCGACCGCTACATCGGCGGCGTCGCGGCCGGTCTCGCCAGCTACCTGAAGGTTGACGCAATCTTCGTGCGGATCGCCTTCATCGCCAGCCTCGTGTTCGGCGGCCTCGGGCTGGTCGCCTATGTCCTCCTTCTGGCCGCGATGCCGGTCGAGGGCGACCCGGACCAGGCGCTGCCTCCGATCGAACCGAAACGACGCAACATGATGATCGGCCTCGCCGTACTTGTCGGGGTCGTCGGCATCGTGACCGCCGGCTCCGGCCACTTCGCCGGCTGGCTGTTCGGCTTCTGGCCGGGCACCCTCTTCGGGATCCTCTTCTGGACCGTGGCGGTGGTTGCTGCCATCTGGCTGCTCGCATCCGGGGCTTTCGCCCGGGACTCGACCGGCTCCGGGACGAGCACCGAATCGTTCCCCCACTCGGACCCGAAACCATCGCCTGACCCGGAGGCGGAACCGGTCACCTATGCGGAATCCCCCACCCAGCTGCCCCGCACAGAGGTGATGGAAACCAGGCAGATGCCGAAGCAGGCGTCCGGCAATCCCGAAGACGGCTCGTCGACGATTGGCAAGATCATGGTCTGGTTCGCGATCGGACTGACCGCGCTGATCGTCTTCCTGATCCTCTTCGTCTTTTCCGCCGCCACGACCGTGCTCGCCGGCGGCATCCCGATGGCCGCCCTGGTGATCGGCCTCGGTGGCGGCATGGTCTTCGCCGGAGTGCGCGGACGCCGCCAGCTCTCGCTCTGGCTGATGGCCGCGGCCATCGCCGTGACCATCCCGATGGCCGCCATCTCGATCGCCGACCTTCGGGTCGAGGGCAGCTACGGCGACATCAACGAAACCCCGCTCACCAGGGCGGACATCCCCGACGACGGCTACAAGATGGCCGCCGGAAACATGACCATCGACCTGAGGAAGTTCCGCTTCGATCGGAACGGCTCGATCAATCTCCCGATCAAGAGCGGCATGGGCCTCACTTCCGTGATCGTCCCCGATGACGTCTGCGTTACCGGTGAGGTAACCGGCAAGGCGGGAGTCATCTCGGTGCGGGGCAAGCAGTCAGACGGAATCGACGTCTCGCAGAGTGGCTATTCGACCGACCTCTTCGCCGGCAAACCGGACGGGAACGGGGTCTACAAGGGCGTCGTGGGGACAAGTCTGCGGCCGGACCTGGTTCATATCGACGGAGATTTCAAGCTCGGCGCCTTCGAAGTGGTCGACAACACGCAGTGGCATGCTGACGGCCGGGCAGGCAGCTTCGACTCGAATGACCTCGAACCGACTGACAAGGCCTCTGCCGCCGCCCGCAAGAGAGCAACTGCCGCCTGCCAGGCCGGAATCCGGTCACTCGGCAAGAAGGCCGTCAAGAAGGCGCGCCCCTGAACGACTCCCCTGACAAGCGGCTGAGGCGGGACCGTGAGGGCGGGATGCTTGCCGGAGTCTGCTCCGGCATCGCCCTCCGGTTCAGCCTCGACCCGACCCTGGTCCGGGTCGTCGCCGTTGTCGTGACCGTGGTCACCGGCGGGGTTGCGGCGATCGGCTACGGGCTGCTCTGGGTGGCCCTGCCGGTCGCCGGCGAAGGACCGACCACCCGCCGCTGGAAGCCGAGGCAAGGAAGCCGCCCGGCAGGCCAGACACCCGGGGACCGGCAGTTCAAGGGCTCCTGGGCGGTCGCCGCGGGGGCCGGCTTCGTCACCCTCGGGCTGCTGTTCATATTCCGCGAGACCGGGGTCTGGTGGTCGGATCAGCTGGTCTGGCCGCTGGTCATCGCGGCGGCCGGCGCCGCCCTGATCTGGCGGCAATTCAGCCAGTCGACCCGTTCGCTGCTCGGCCCGTTCCGGGGCGGGGTCGGCATCGCCCTGCTGCTCGGCGGCGCCGTGCTCTTCCTCTACATAAACGGGGCCCTCAGCGCTGGCGGCGATGTCGCCCTGGCCGGACTGACCGCGGTGATCGTGATCGGATTGGTCGCCGCTCCGATCTGGGCGCGCTCGACCCGGGAACTCAACGAGGAAAGGGCCGAGCGCATCCGCTCGCAGGAGCGGGCCGAGGTTGCCGCCCACCTGCACGACTCGGTCCTCCAGACCCTGGCCCTGATCCAGAAGAACCCCGAGGACAGCCGCCGGATCTCCACCCTCGCCCGCTCCCAGGAACGCGAGTTGCGCGAATGGCTCTCCGGCAAGACCGAGAGCGAGCGGGCGGATTCCCTGGCCGAGTCGCTGAAAGTCGTTGCCGCCGAGGTGGAGGAAAGGCATCAGGTACCGATCGACGCGGTGACGGTCGGCGACCGGCCCCTGGACGAGGACTCGATCGCCCTGGTCGCCGCCAGCCGGGAGGCGATGACCAATGCCGCCCGCCACGCCGGCCAGGCCGGACCGGTCCGGCTCTACGCCGAGATCGATCCGAAGCGGACCGAGGTCTTCATCCACGACCGGGGACCGGGCTTCGACCCGGAAGAGGTTCCCGACGACCGTCGCGGGGTGCGAGACTCGATTCTCGGAAGGATGAAAACCCACGGGGGCAGCGCTGAGATCCGGTCCACCCCCGGTGAGGGAACCGAAGTCGAACTGGTGCTGGAGACGAAATGAGCGACGCAGAGAAACCCGGCGGGACCGGGGCGGATGATGCCGGTGCCGGAGGCCGGGTCCGGGTCGCCATCGTCGACGACCACGCAATCTTCCGGGCCGGGGTTCGCTCCGAACTGGTAGCCGGGGTGGAAGTGGTCGGGGAGGCCGACGGGGTCGCCGACGCCGGACTCCTGATCGCCCGGACCAGGCCGGACGTCGTCCTGCTCGACGTCCACATGCCGGACGGCGGCGGGGTCGAAGTGATCAGGCGGGCGGCCGAAGCTGCCGCCGCCGATCCCGAGGCGAGCCCCGCCCCGAGGTTCCTCGCGCTTTCGGTGTCGGATGACCCGGAGGACGTGGTCAGCGTGATCCGGGCCGGGGCCCGCGGATACGTGACCAAGTCGATTTCCGGACCCGACCTGATCGATGCAATCGGCAGGGTCGACCAGGGTGACGCGGTCTTCTCGCCGCAGCTGGCCGGCTTCGTACTCGACGCCTTCGCCGGAGCCACCGCCCCGGAGGAGGACAACGAACTCGACCTGCTCACCCCGCGCGAGCAGGAGGTCCTGCGACTGATCGCCCGCGGCTACATGTACAAGGAGATAGCCCGCCGCCTCGGCATCTCGGTCAAGACGGTCGAGGCCCACACCAGCTCGACCCTCCGCAAGCTGCAGCTCTCGAGCCGCCACGAACTGGCCCGCTGGGCAACCGAGCGCGACCTGCTCGACTGATCAGTGGTCGGCCGGGAGCGCTTCGCGGAGCAGGCCGAGGAAATGATCGATGTCTTCGGGCTGCGTGTCCCAGGAGCAGACCAGCCTGATCACTCCTGCCTCCCCGGCCTCGAAGAGCAGCGGGGCATTGGGCGCACAGGACTCGACCAGCTTCCGGGCCGGGCCGATCGGCATCGACATGAAAACGATGTTCGCCTGGACCGACTGGCCGAGGTCGGCGCCTTCCGTCCATTCGATCCCGTCGGCGAGCAGCCGGGCCATCGAGTTGGAGTGATCGGCGATCTCCCGCCACAACCCGTCCTCGAGCTGGGCGTTCAGCTGGGCGGAAACGAAGCGCATCTTCGAGGCGAGCTGGAGGCTGCCCTTGCGGAGCACCTCGAAACCCCTGGCAAGTTCAGGGTCGGCAAAGATCACCGACTCACCGAAGACCGCGCCGTTCTTGTTCGCGCCGAGACTGAGGGCGTCGGCCCCGGCCCCGAGGCTGATCTCGTTCAGGCCGAGGTCCTGGGAGGCGGCGGCGTTGGCCAGCCTCGACCCGTCGACGTGGAGCAGCATGCCGTTCTCATGGGCGAAGTCGGCCAGGGCCGTGATCTCCTCCGGGGTGTAGACCGTGCCGACCTCGGTGGCCTGGGCGACCGAGATCACGACCGGCCAGGCGACATGGGGAATGTCGGCCGGGTCGGCCAGCCGGGTTGCGGCCAGTTCCGGGGTGAGCTTGCCGTCCGGGGTATCGACGGTCAGCAGCTTGAGTCCGGCGATCGCCTCGGGTGCGGCCGTCTCGTCGATCGAGATGTGGGCGGTAGAAGCGCAGATCACCGCCTGATGGGGACGGGCCATCGCCCGGAGCACGGCCACGTTCGCGCCGGTTCCGTTGAGCATCGGGAATCCGGTCGCCCGGTCTCCGAATTCCTTCCGGACCAGTTCCCCGAAACGTTCGGTTTCCGGGTCAGCCCCGTAGGAGCCGACGTGACCCAGGTTTGCTTCCGCGATCGCTTCCAGCATCGCCGGATGTGCCCCCGAACAGTTGTCGGAGGCGAACCCCCTTGGAACAGGATCGGTCATGCCCCGAAGTATGCCCTGCCGAGGTGGGTCGGATTGTCGGCGCCCTCGCCGGAAATCCGACCCACCTCGGCGCGCGGGGCTTTGATCCGCCCGCGGCCCGTCGAATTCGCCGGGTCAATAAACTGTCCCGCTCAGCCGGGGGAGTGCCCGAGTGGTTAAAGGGGACTGGCTGTAAACCAGTTGGCTCTGCCTACACAGGTTCGAATCCTGTCTCCCCCATCTGGAAGTCGCCGGCAAAGCGCTGGCGGCTTTCTGCGTTTCAGCCGGCTTCGCGGAGGCCCTGGGCCTCGGGGAGGGACTTGATCTTGCGGAGGGTCGAGGTTTCGATCTGGCGGACCCTTTCGCGGGTGACCCCGAAGGCCTCTCCGCATTCCTCGAGGGTGCGGGGGTTCATGCCGCCGAGGCCGTAGCGCATGATCAGCACCTCGCGCTCCCGTTCCGGCAGGCTGTTCAGGACCCGGCGCACGCCTTCGCTGCGCAGATTGAGCGAGGCCTCGTCGAAGGGCTCCATCTGGTTTTCGTCCTTGACCAGGTCGACCAGCTCGGTCTCCTCGCCCTCGCCAACCGGTTTCTCCAGCGAGACCGGGGTCTGCGAGACCCGCCACACGTCGCGGACCTCCTGCACCGTCCAGCCGAGCTCGGCCGCGATCTCCTGCGGCTCCGGTTCCCGGCCGAGGTCCTGGACCAGCTGGCGCTCGACGAAGTGGACCCGGTTCAGCTTCTCGACCATGTGGACCGGGATCCGGATCGAGCGGGACTTGTCGGCGACCGCGCGGGTCACCGCCTGGCGGATCCACCAGGTCGCGTAGGTGGAGAACTTG
>JAGQUR010000186.1 GCA_020438395.1 Solirubrobacterales bacterium
ACTTCCCGGAGTTCACCGGCCGGCTCTGCCCGGCCCCCTGCGAAGCCGCTTGCGTGCTCGAGATCCGGGAGGGCGATGCGGTCACGATCAAGCAGATCGAACAGTCGATCGCCGACCGCGCCTGGAAGGAAGGCTGGATTCGCCCCCGCCCGCCAAAGCGTGAGACCGGTCGCCATGTGGCCGTCGTCGGTTCCGGCCCGGCCGGCATGGCCGCCGCCCAGCAGCTCCGGCGCGCCGGACACAACGTGACCCTCTTCGAGAGGGACGAAGCAGCCGGCGGCCTGGTCCGTTTCGGCGTCCCCGACTTCAAGATCGAGAAGACCGTGGTGGAACGACGCGTTCAGCAGCTCGTCCACGAAGGAGTCGAGGTGCGTTGCGGCGTGGACGTCGGCGTCGACGTCACGGTCGAGGAACTGAAGGAGCGATTCGATGCGGTCGTGCTCGCGACCGGCTCACGGGTGCCCAGGGACCTTCCTGCGCCCGGCCGGGAACTGGAGGGCGTCCATTTTGCGATGGAGTACCTCTACAGCCGCAATCGCTGGCTGGCCACGGAGGTCGGTCCGAAGCCGATGACCGAGGCCCCGGCACCGGCTCCGATCTCCGCCAAGGGCAAGCACGTGGTCGTGATCGGTGGCGGTGACACCGGTGCCGACTGCGTCGGTCATTCGATCCGCGAGGGTGCAGCCGAGGTGGTTCAGCTGGAGCTTCTGCCCGAACCGCCGGAGCACCGCCCCGACGAGCGCACCCCGTGGCCGCTCTGGCCGCAGAAGTTCCGCCTCTCGTACGCGATGGAGGAGGCCAGGGGAATCTCCCGAGGCGAGCAGGACTTCTCCGTCACGACCACCGCCTTCAAGGGCGAGGACGGGCAGGTAAGCACGATCGAGGTCGCAAAGGCCGATCCCGCGCCGCCGTTTGCTCCGGTTGAAGGCTCGAATTTCGAGATCAAGGCCGATCTGGTCCTCCTGGCGATGGGCTTCCTGCATCCCGAACAGGAACTGCTGGACGGGCTCGGGGTCGACAAGGACCAGCGCGGTAACGTCAAGGCGGGGACCTACGAGACATCGGTTCCCGGTGTCTTCGCCGCCGGCGACGCCCGACGCGGCCAGTCACTGATCGTCTGGGCGATCAACGAAGGCCGTCAGGCGGCCCGCATGGTTGACCGTTATCTGGGCACCCTGCCTTCCGCTTCCCCGGCCCCGCGCAAGTCGGATGTCCACACCGGGAACGTGAACCCGGCCGACGAGGGCCCTGAAGGACCGCCGAAGCATGTCTCTCCGGGGCTCGGCCCCGACCCAAGCGCCTCGGGTCCGGGCTTCGCCCAGGAGTGAGAAGTTAGCTGCGACCGTCGGGTCGGCTCCGGTCTAGGGCGCCCCGGCGGGCGGAGTACCTGCGGGCGCCTTCGGCCCCCAACTCGCCTTGGCCGGCCCGGTGATCGGGACCGGATCGCCGCCCATCACCGGCGCGCCGGTCAGTACGTCAAAGACCGCCTTCGCCCTTGACGCGACTTCACGGACGTCGCTCTTGATTCCCTGGCCGCCGTAGCCGTGAAGATCGGAGGTCAGGCCGTTGGCGCTGAGACCTGCCGCCTTGGCCAGAAACAGCGACCGCTTCATGTGGAAGCCCTGGGTGACGATGATCGCACTGGTCACACCGAAGATGTCCTTCGCCCGTTGCATGGTCGCGTGGGTGTTGAAGCCGGCGTGGTCGGTGTAAATCACCCTGGCCGGAATCCCCTCGGCCATCAGTGCGTGGCGCATGGTGGTCGGCTCGTCATAGGTCCACTGCCCGTGATCGCCGGAAACCAGGATCTTGTCGACCTTCCCGTCCTTGTAGAGAGCCGCGGCCTGATCGACCCGGTCGGCAAGCATCATGCTCATCGTCCCGTCGGGGTTGACCATCGCGCCGGGCACGATCGCCACTTCGGCATGGGTTGCCTCCGCCGGGTCATTCCAGATCTTCCCGTCGGAATCGAGCAGCACGATCAGGTTGGCGGCCAAGATCATCAGCAGCCCGATCGCCAGGGCCAGCACGGCAGCGATGAGGAAGCGCTTCCGCCACGGCGAGGGGCGCCGCTCCTTCACCCGCGGCGGGGCCAGAACTGGAAGTGATTCCGCATGTGATCCGGTATCCATGCGGTTCAAGGTAGCAGCGATGCCAGCCGCAAACGGTGGCCGACCACGCTGGTCTTAGACTCGCAGTCACGGTGGGTCACGAGCACGAACACGGCGAAGGCGGACACAGCCACGGACCGGGGGCCTGGCGCGATGCCGACCGGAAAGCCCTGCTCATCGCAGCGGGGCTCACCGCCGGATTCATGTTCGCGGAGATCATCGGGGGCCTCCTCACCGACTCGCTGGCCCTGCTGGCCGACGCCGGTCACATGCTCTCCGACAGTTTTTCGCTGTTCCTGGCCCTCGGCGCTGTAGCGCTTGCCGCCAGGCCGGCGACGCCCCGACGGACATACGGGTACAAGCGCGCCGAAATACTTGCCGCCCTGA
>JAGQUR010000187.1 GCA_020438395.1 Solirubrobacterales bacterium
AGCAGCACGATCAGGTTGGCGGCCAGGATCATCAGCAGCCCGATCGCCAGGGTCAGCACGGCAGCGACGAGGAAGCGCTTCCGCCACGGCGAGGGGCGCCGCTCCTTCACCCGCGGCTGTGCCAGAACTGGAAGTGATTCCGCATGTGATCCGGTATCCATGCGGTTCAAGGTAGCAGCGATGCCAGCCGCAAACGGTGGCCGGCCACGCTGGTCTTAGACTCGCAGTCACGGTGGGTCACGAGCACGAACACGGCGAAGGCGGACACAGCCACGGACCGGGGGCCTGGCGCGACGCCGACCGGAAAGCCCTGCTCATCGCAGCGGGGCTCACCGCAGGATTCATGTTCGCGGAGATCATCGGGGGCCTCCTCACCGACTCGCTGGCCCTGCTGGCCGACGCCGGTCACATGCTCTCCGACAGCTTCTCGCTGTTCCTGGCCCTCGGCGCTGTGGCGCTTGCCGCCAGGCCGGCGACGCCCCGACGAACATACGGGTACAAACGCGCCGAAATACTTGCCGCCCTGATCAACGGCGTGCTGCTGGTGGTGGTCTCGGTCTGGATCGTGATCGAGGCGATCGGCAGGATCGGAGATCCGCCCGACGTGCTTGGCGGCTGGATGCTCTTCGTCGCTGCGATCGGCCTGATGGTGAACCTCATCGCCGCCTGGGTGCTCTACCGGTCGGCGGGGGAAAGTCTGAACATCAAGGCTGCCCTCCGTCACGTTCTGGCCGACGTCGCCGGGTCGATCGGCGTGATCCTTGCCGCCCTGATCATCCTCACCACCGGCTGGGAGCTGGCCGACCCGATCGTCTCGATCCTGATCTCGGTCCTGATCGCGGCCAGTGCCTGGTCGATCCTCCGTGACTCGGTCGACGTCCTGCTCGAGGCCGCCCCTCCCGGCCTCGACACCGAGGAGATCGGCTACTCAATGGCCGGGCTGAAGGGGGTCGACCAGATCCACGACCTCCACATCTGGCAGATCACCTCCGGCATGCCGATGTTGAGCGCCCACGTCCTGGTCGGACCGGACTCGGACTGCCACGGGATCCGCCGGGAACTCGAAGAGCTTCTGCGGCGCGAATTCGAGATCGACCACACGACTCTCCAGGTCGAGCACACCGGCCGTCAGGAGCCGATCACGATTGAAGAGATGGGCCGTTCGAGTCAGATCTGAGCGTCCGGGGCCGACGCTACCTTCTGAATCGTGAACTGGTTTGACGGGCGACTGGCCGCCTTCGACATAGAAACCACCGGAACCGACATCGAGAACGATCGGATCGTCACCGCTGCCGTCAGCATCGTCGGCGGCGGCGAAGGGACCGTCAGCCGCAACTGGCTGGTCAACCCCGGCGTCGAGATCCCGGCCGAAGCCACCGAGGTTCACAACATCACCAACGAAATGGCGCGTCGTGACGGCGTAGCCACCGTCGAGGCAGTGGAGGAGATCACTTCGCTGCTGGCGGGCGCCCTCGAAGAAGAGACCCCGGTAATCGCTTTCAACGCCCGTTTCGATCTCACGATCCTCGATCGGGAAGCCCGTCGGCACGGGGTTCTGCCGCTGATTGACCGGGTCGGCGGGCCGGATGGTCTGCTGGTCGTGGACCCGTATGTGGTTGACAGGCATTACAACAAGTACCGCCGGGGCCGGAAGAATCTGGCGATCCTCTGTGAGGCATTCGGGGTTCCGCTGGAGGGTGCCCACGCGGCTGACGCCGATGCGCTGGCGGCAGTGCGGCTGGCCTGGAGGATGGCTTCACGGAACGAGGAACTGGGCCAGATGGAGCTTTTCGAGCTGCACGAACACCAGATCCACTGGGCAGAAGAACAGGCCCGTGATCTGAAGGAGTTCTTCGAGAAGAACGGCCGCAACGACCATGTCGAAGGTGCCTGGCCGGTCGTTCCCTTCAGCCCGGCCGTCGGGTACGAAGACCGTCTCGCCGCCTGAGCGCACTGCCTGAGACAATCGGGAAGTGACCGAAGTACATCGGGAAGACGACCATGTCGAGGTCGAGCTCGACGAGAAGGAGGAAGTCAACCTTCTTGACGAGTTGGGCGGGCCCCAGGGAATCGCCGATTCGAGCATTCCCGGTCTGGCCTTCGTCATCGCGTACACGGCCAGCGGCCAGAAGCTGGAGCTTGCGGCGGGGATCGCGGTCGGCATTGCCCTGCTGATCGCCCTGATCCGGCTGATCAGGGGGGAGAGGGCGAGGTACGCGGCCTCCGGGTTCTTCGGTGTCGCCCTGGCCGCCTTCATCGCCACCCGCACCGGCAAGGCCGAGGACTTCTTCCTGCCCGGGCTGCTCTTCAACGCCGGATACGCCCTGGCCTACGCGATATCCATCGCGATCCGCTGGCCTCTGATGGGGGTGTTCATCGGCCCCCTGATCGGGGAGGGAATGAACTGGCGTCAGGATCCGGAAAGGGTGAAGCTGTTCAACCGGATCAGCTGGCTCTGGGTCGGCACCTTCCTGTTTCGCCTCGCGGTACAGCTGCCGCTCTACTTCTCCGGTGCCCTGGTCGCGCTTGGAATCGCCAAGACCGCGATGGGACTGCCCATCTTCGCGCTCGCCATTTACCTGAGCTACCTGATGCTGCGGGCAGCCGGTATCGACCTCAAACAGAGGCCTGAAGCCGAAGACGCCGGTTGACCGAAGGGGGTGACGAAGCCCGCCGCGCGGTTGACATACAATGTCTGGCCGCCTTTGTCTCCGTCTTCATCACCCCCAAGAACCGGCGAAGCGCCCGGACGTGCCGGCGCCAATGGCGACGCGAGCGCGCGTCCCCGGCGCAAGGAGGTACCGATCCGCCTCCGCGTGGCCGCCCCCGAAGGCCTCTACCGGATTCGTCCGTTCGAAATGGTCGTTCGCGCCCATCCGCCCGAGCGTCCCGGGGAGTTCCGGGATGTCGCCGAACTCTGGACCCTTGACAAGGACGAGTTCGGATCGAGAGGACGAATCGACACGACGATGGGGGTGGGGATGGCCGCCGCCGCCTGGGCTCCGCTGCGCAGCCTCCTTGAAGCTGATGTCCCCGACCGGCTTGAACTGGCCGACGCGGAAGTGCTCGACCTGCTCGACGGTGCCGCCGAAAGGCTCGAAGCGTCAGGAGTGGTTCTGGAATGGGACCCCGATCTCGACCAGACACTTGCCGGCAAGGTCGTGGTCGGCAGCAGCGGACGACTCAGCCAGAGCGTGCCGGATGTCTTCGATCAGAACGCGCTTCAGGGATTCTCGTGGCAGCTCTCGCTGGGCGGCGTTCCGCTTTCCGAGGAGGAGATGGCACTTGTCGCCGACGCCGACGGCCCGATCGCGCGGCTCAGGGAGAAGTGGGTTCTGGTGCCGCGGGTCATGGCGGACCGTGCCCGCAACCCGGACCTGAAACCGCTGACCGCCATCGACGCGCTCAGCGTCGCCCTTACCGGGAGCACCGTGGTCGACGGTCAGAGAGTCGAGGTCGAGGCAAAGGGGTGGGTCGCCCAGCTCCGGGAGCAGGTGACCGGTGACGGCGACCAGGAACTGATCGAGCCGCCCGGGGCGCTGAACGCCACCCTGCGCGAGTACCAGGTGGAAGGCATGCGCTGGCTCCACCGGATGACCTCGCTCGGACTCGGCGGATGCCTCGCCGATGACATGGGTCTCGGCAAAACGGTCATGCTGATCTCGCTTCACCTCCACCGGCGCCTCAACCCGCAGACGGCCGGCCCGACCCTGGTGGTCTGCCCGGCCTCGCTGCTCGGAAACTGGGAGCGGGAGATCCGCCGCTTCGCTCCCGGCGAGTCCGTTCGCCGCTACCACGGGCCGAAGCGCGACCTGGACCAGATCGCCAGCGGCTTTGTGCTCACCACCTACGGCACGATGAGGCTTGACGCAGAGAAGTTCGAACAGGTCCCATGGGGTCTGCTGGTCGCCGACGAGGCCCAGCACGTCAAGA
>JAGQUR010000058.1 GCA_020438395.1 Solirubrobacterales bacterium
AGGATGCGCTCGGTCGTCGTCGTCTTACCGGCGTCGATGTGAGCCATGATCCCGATGTTGCGGGTCTTTTCAAGGGGGAAGGAGCGCGCCACTTTTTCTCTCTGGTTCCTGGAAGTTTCCGTTGCGTTATCGGCCGACACTCCGGCCAGAACCTCTGGCGGGGCCAACCTCTTGACTTTCTTCGACCGGCCAAACCCAGCTGGAGTCGAGCCGACGGGCTCCGGGCCAACAAAAAGCCCCGCAGGAAGCAGGGCCGACCCGAGCGACGCGCGACTATAGCAGAGGAATGGCGGTTCAATCAAGGTACCGCCGACCTCCGAGTCGAATAATCTGGAACACGCTTCACCACCCGGAGGAGAGACCGCAGTGGACCCGGACCAGCCGAAACGAGACGACCGCACCGACCCCCCGGAGGGCGGCAACCCGGACGCGCGCCGCCGGGCCGAGGGTCTGACCGCAAGGCAGGTCTCCGAGTCCCGGAAGTCTGATTCCGGAAAACCGGAACGTCCAACCCTGACCGAGAAGCAGCGGATCGAGGCCAGGCGCGCCCGACAGGCACGCCGCCGCCACAAGCCGGTAGAGGGCAATCCGCTCTCCAAGGGCATGCGGGCCACCGGTATCGAGATCCGCCGCACAGCGTCTTTCCTCGGCGGGGCCGTGCTCTCGGCTCTCGCTGCTCTCGGCCCCGCCTTCTCGGCGGCCGGGATGGGGCTGGTCTGGCTGATCGAACGGGCCGGCGCCGGCCTGAAGGCACTCGGGCGACAGGTCGGCCGCGCGTCCGCTGCAGTCGGGCGCGCGGTGGTCGCCCTCGACCGGGTGATCACTCCCGGCCGGGCCCTGGTCCTGATCGCGGCCGTCGCCGCGGTCCTGCTGGGTGTCGCCCAGTTCAAGGGCCTTGGCCAGATCGAGATCGGACAGTCCGGCTATTCCGGATTCCAGGACCTCGCCAAGGCGCCGGCGATCGACCACACGACACCGGCCGATGTGCACACCGACGTCTTCGTCCCGATCGCCGTTGTTGCTTTCGCGGCTGCCTTGGTCATCCTGCTCGGCTCGGTCGCCCCGTCGGCAAAACGCTTCTCCAGCCTGCGGCGGCTCGCGTCGATGCTCCTGGTCGCCATCGGCCTCCTGACCCTGGCGGTCGCCCTGCTGGTCGACCTGCCGGACGCTACGGACACAGCGGAGGCGTCGCTGGCCTACTCGGGCGTCGAGGCGGTCCTGCTGTCCGGTTTCTGGCTCGAACTCGCCGCCGGTGCTGCGTTGGCCGCTTCCGGCTTCGCTTTGCTCTACGAGCCCTCAACGGGCCGGATCGGCCAGCGGCATCCGGAGAGTCGAAGAGAAGGCCGACCCCGGCGGGCCGAAGGCGGTTCCGGGTCCGGGACGCGCGCCGCGAGCGGGAGCGGACCGGCCGCCGGGCCGGCAACCGGGAGTCGAGCGTGACCGGGCGGCTGGCCGCCATCACCACCCTCCTGGGGGCGCTGGTCGTGATTCTCTCCCAGGTAGTCACCGCCTACTCGCTCGAGAACGAACTGGGCGAGATCCTTGACACGGTGACCCTGCTTTCCAAGCATGGGGTCATCACCGCGATCATCGGACTCATCGCCGCGCTTGCCACCGTCTTCGCCGTCGCCGCCGGAAATCGCTCGGCGACCATAGTGGTGATCGGCGCCGGAGCGGCGGTGGTGCTCGTGTTCCTCTTCGTGGACGTGCCGGACATCGGCAGCACCGGGATGTTCACCACCCAGACCGCCGGCAACCTGGACGCGACCGCCAAGGCCGAGGCGGGCCTGTGGCTCGAATTGCTCGGCGGGGTGATCCTGATTCTCGGCGGCTTGGCCCTTCGCACTCTCGACGAAGAGCAGCTGCGCGCGATCGGACCGCGAATCCAGGGGGGATCCGCGGCCAGACCTTCCGCCGACAAGGAGAAAGCCTCCTGATGTTCGGCATTCATCAAGGTGCTCGCGAAACGTATTGGGAGGTGCCACTTGGCGAGCACGCTTTTCCGAGCTCAAGAAGTGGCACCCGGGTTGGGTGCCGCTGAGGACTCCGGCGAACCGGCCGTTCGAGTCTTCTACCAGCGGTAGTGGGCGAAGGCCTTGTTGGCCTGAGCCATGCGGAAGATGTCGTCCTTCCGCTTGTAGGCGTTGCCCTGCTGCTTGGTGGCGTCGAGGATCTCGTTGGCGAGACGCTCGGACATCGAGTACTCGTTGCGGGCGCGGGCGAAGTCGACGAGCCAGCGGACCGCGAGGGTGCGGGCGCGACGGGAAGGAACCTCGACCGGAACCTGGTAGGTGGCGCC
>JAGQUR010000059.1 GCA_020438395.1 Solirubrobacterales bacterium
CACGTTGACCATGGCAAAACCACACTGGTGGATGGCCTCCTGAAGCAAAGCCACATCTTCCGCGATCCCGATGCCGCTGGCAATCTCATTATGGATAGCAACGATCTCGAGCGTGAGCGCGGTATCACCATCCTCGCCAAGAACACCGCCATCCGCTACGGCGATATCAAGATCAATGTCATCGATACTCCCGGCCACGCCGACTTCGGTGGCGAGGTGGAACGCGGACTGACCATGGTTGACGGAGTCGTGCTGCTGGTCGACGCATCCGAGGGACCGTTGCCTCAGACCCGCTTCGTGCTCGGCAAGGCCCTGGAATCCGGTCTGCCGGTGATCCTCGTGGTCAACAAGGTCGATCGGCCCGACGCCCGGATCGGCGAGGTCGTGGACGAGGTCTACGAACTCTTCATGGATCTGGGCGCCGACGGAGATCAGATCGAGTTTCCGATCGTCTATACGAACGGCAAGAAGGGATGGGCCTCGCTCGAGGAAGGAGTCGAAGGCGAAGACCTCAAGCCGCTGCTCGACCTGATGGTCGAACACATCCCGGCCCCCGAATACGAGGAAGGCCATCCGCTGCAGGCCTGGGTGACCAACCTCGATGCTTCCCCTTACCTCGGTCGGCTGGCTCTCTGCCGCGTGATGCAGGGAACGATCAGAGCCGGTTCGCAGGTGGCGTGGTGCCGGGCCGACGGTTCGGTTGAGCGGGCCGGCGTGTCGGAGCTGTTCGTCACCGAGGCGCTGGAACGGGTCTCCGCCGAGGAGGCCGGACCGGGTGAGATCATCGCCGTGGCCGGCATCCCCGAAGTGACGATCGGCGAGACCCTCTCCGACCCGGAGGATCCCAGGCCGATGCCGGTGATCAAGGTCGACGAGCCATCGCTCTCGATCGTGGTCGGGATCAACACTTCGCCTCTGGCCGGCCGTGACGGCGACAAGGTCACCGCCCGCCAGATTCAGAACCGCCTCGACCAGGAGCTGCTGGGCAACGTCGCGATCCGGGTGCTGCCGACCGACCGGCCCGACGCCTGGGAGGTCCAGGGCCGGGGTGAGCTCCAGCTGGTCGTTCTGCTCGAAATGATGCGGCGCGAAGGCTTCGAACTGACCGCGGGACAGCCGCGCGTGCTGACCCGTGAAATCGACGGGACCATGCACGAGCCGATGGAGAGGCTGGTCATCGACGTACCGGAGGAGCACGTCGGCCAGGTCACCCAGCTGCTCGCCGCCCGCAAGGGACGGATGGAGAACATGACCGCCCAGTCGGATTCATGGACCCGGCTCGATTACGTGATTCCGGCCCGCGGCCTGGTCGGCTTCCGGACAGAGTTCCTGACCGAGACTCGCGGCACCGGCATCCTCCATTCCATCTTCGAGGGCTGGGAGCCGTGGGCGGGCGACATAACCACCCGGGCGACCGGATCGCTGGTCGCCGATCGTCAGGGTGCGACGGCGAGCTTCGCTCTCTTCGGCCTGCAGGAGCGCGGAGCCATGTTCGTCGGGCCCGGCGAGGACGTATACGAGGGCATGATCGTCGGCGAGCACGCCAGGGCGAATGACCTCGACGTCAACGCGGTCAAGGAAAAGCAGCTGACCAACATGCGCTCTTCCACCTCCGACGTGCTGGTGCGCCTCACCCCGCCCAAGCCGCTCACACTGGAGTCGGCGATCGAGTTCCTCCGTTCCGACGAATGCGTCGAGATCACCCCGAACTCGATCAGGCTGCGCAAAGTGGACCTGGACAAGAACGACCGGGTGAAGGCCGCCCGCAAGATCAAAAACCTGTCCCGCTGAGCCCTTTCGGGCTAGTCTGCCCGCGTGGATTCCCGTCCGACCTGGGGGCAACGGCTTCGCTACGCCTTCGACAACATGATGTCGAGGGGCACTCCGGCCCTGATCTTCTGGCTTGCCGCGGCCACTCTTGCCCTGATCGTCATGTTCACGATCGTCTTCGTGATCTTCGGGCTCGCTCCCGAGGGCGGAGACCCTCACCGCGGCGTGGTCGGCCGGGCCTACTACACGCTGCTCCACGCCCTTGACCCGGGCACGATCGCCGGCGATGACGGCAGCTGGATCTTCCTGCTCCTGATGTTCCTGGTCACGCTGGTCGGCCTGTTGATCTTCAGCGCCCTGATCGGTGTGCTCTCGACCGGGCTCGACACAAGGCTTCAGGACCTGCGCAAGGGCCGGTCGCTGGTTCTGGAGGAAGGCCACACCCTGATCCTCGGCTGGGGCAAGCCGGTCTTCACGATCCTCTCGGAACTCGACATCGCCTGCGAAGGCGAGGAGGACCCGGTAGTCGTGATCCTTTCCGCGACCGACAAGGTGGTCATGGACGACACGCTGCGGGAGCGGTCCGACCCGGGGAACCTGCGGGTTGTCACCCGCCACGGCAGTCCGATCGACGTGGACGACCTCATTCTCGCCAGGCCGGAAATGGCCAGTGCCACGATCATCCTCGCGCCCCTGGAAGAGGAGGAACCCGACGCCTATGTGATCAAGGTGATCCTCGCCCTGACCCAGCTCCTCCAGGGCCGGGAAGTCGAAAGGGGAATCGTCGCCGAGATCTCCGACCCGGCCAATCTCTCACCGGCGCGGCTGGCCGGCGCCGGGCAGGCGGTCCTGCTCGACGGTCGCGAAACCATCGCAAAGCTGCTGGTCCAGGCGGCCCGTCAATCCGGCATTTCGGTCGCGGTTCAGGAGTTGCTCGACTTTGACGGGCACGAGATCTACATCGAGGACGCCTCGGCCTTCGCGGGGATCGACTTCGGAACCATGCTCCTGAAACTCGAGGACTGTTCGGTGATCGGCCTGCTCGGCCCGGGAGACGAGGTCGAACTCAACCCGGCCGGGTCAAGGGTCGTCGGTGCCGGTGACCGGCTGATCGCGGTGGCCGAAGACGACACGGTCCTCGCGCTGCTCCGGGAGTCAGGCACCGTTCCCGACTTCGAGCAGATTCTGGCCGCCGACGATTTGCCACATCCGCCGGAGCGGGTGGTGATCCTCGGCTGGAACAAGGGTGCCCAGTCCGTGATCACCCACTTTGACGCCTTCCTGGCTCCGGGATCGGAGATCCACGTCGTCGCCGATCCCGAGCTGGGCCGACCCCCGGAGAAAGGCCGTCATCAGCGGCTGGCCAACACGGATGTGGTTTTCAGGCACGGCTCGACCGCCGACCGTTCCACCCTGGAGGACCTCGAACTGGAGCGGGCCGACCACGTGATGGTGCTCGCCTGTTCGGATGATCTCGACGCCCAGCGTGCGGATGCCCGGACGCTGGTGACCCTGCTCCACCTGAGGGAGATCAACGAACGGCTGGATCCGGGCTTTTCGATCGTCACCGAAATGGTCGACGAGCGGAGCCGCCGGCTTGCCGAAGTCGCCGAGGTGGACGACGTAATCGTCAGCGAGAACGTGATCAGCCTGCTCTTCTCCCAGATATCGCAGAACCATCACCTCGCCGAAGTGTTCACCCAGCTCTTCTCCCCGGAAGGGAGCGAGATCTATCTCAGACCGGCCTCCACCTATGTCGCGGTGAACGGACGGGTGAACTTCGCCACCCTGGTCGAGGCGGCCCGTCGCCGCGGCGAATGCGCGATCGGATACCGGACCTCGGCAGAAGCGAAGAATCCTGATTCGGCCTTCGGTATGACCATGAATCCGCCGAAGTCGGCACAGTTCAGGATCAGTCCGGGTGACAGCCTGGTGGTTCTTGCCGAGGATTGACCTGACCGGTCAAATGCAAGGCGGCGAGACCGAGGCCTCACCGCCTCCCCTGCTTCTGTCAGTCCCTGCCGTGCATCCCTCCCTGGCACACGCGGACTGCCCCTATAACCGGGCTGGCGGCCGAGGGTTGCGGTGCAACTCAGAGTGGCGGAAAAACTTTCCTGAAGGTGGCGAGGGCACGCGGTGAGCCCTTGGGTGTGAGACGCCGCTCGAGGATGGCCCGGAGCGGGTTCCGCTCATTCAGCGCAATGCCCACCCATTCGGGCCAGGTCGTCTTCAGGGTCACGTCGGGATCGGGAATACGGCCCTGCTCGGCCCGGGTCGAACCGTTGTTCACGATCACGTTCCAGGGCTCAGCGTCGACGAAATCCCACTGGACCCTGAACGGGCCGTGACCGGCCTTCGCGTGGTCTGCCCGGCGGGCAGTCATGTCGAACAGCAGTCCCTGGATCTCCGGTGAGGAATCGGGTTTGGCGTTCGGCGCGCCAGTCACTCCGGCCAGCAACAGTCTCACCTGCTGTGCAGCGATCTCCTCGGCGGTCAGCGAATGATCGAACGGCCAGACATCGGCCGGCATCTCCTCCAGCGGAAATCCGATCGTCTTCCAGCGTTGCCGCACCAGCTTGAGGCCGAAGGCGTAGATGTCCTCCATCGTGAATCCCCAGCACTCGGTGAACGAGCGGTCGAAGCCGGGCGGGCAGAAGACTCCGACCGAATGGAGGTTCACCTCCCGGAAGAGTTCTACGATCGCCGCCTTGCATTCTTCGGACTGGGGGACTATCTCGGAAAGGGTCTTCACTCCGAAGCCGATGTGGCGTTGCTCGTCGCGGGAAACATTCGCCATGCCGGCGCTGAAACCCGGCATGCCGCCGTCCTTGTTGAAGTAGTCCTCGATGAAGTGCTGCCCCGGCTGGGCCAGGGTTCCCTCGACGATCAGGTGGTAGAGGGTGATCGCCTGGGCGAACTTCGGCAGGGAGCGGTCCGCCCGGAGTTCGTCGGCCATACGGTCGAGCCGGTCGAAAACCCCGCGGTAGCCCCAGTTGAGCCGGGGCAGGGTGGCCTCGAGCGTGGTGCCGACGTCACCGTCGATCCCGATCACCTCCCTGAAAAAGCGGTGGAAGAGGACAGCGTGGCGAGCCTCGTCCACCTGCTGGGTGGTCAGGAAGTAGGCCTGCTCCTCGGTCGGCGCAGCATCGACATAAGGGGAGAGGTTGTCGGCGACCGAATCCTCGCCGTAGAAGAACATCGAATACATCCAGAGGGCGGACTCGCGCTGCAGCTCGCTGAGCGAATCCCAGCCGGCCCGGTCGGCCGAGAAATCGAGGGACATCGCGCTCCAGTTGTTCTCTTCCCAGCGGCGGTAGAGGTCCATGTAGGAAATGGACCCGGCGCTGTTTCCTCTTGGTTCGGCCTGGGCGACGGACATCGACTCTCTCCTCTTCTCGGATTCGGTCCCCGATACTAACTGACTCGTCAGTCAGTTACTAGAATCGGAGTCGTGAACGAGAGCGGAGCAGGCCAGAGCGAGGACCAGCCGGCGGTACGTCGCCGGATGCCGGCGGCCGAACGCCGCAAACTGATCCTTGACGCCGCCCTCGATGCATTCGCCGAAGGGGGTTACGAAGAAACGACGCTCGACGAGGTGGCCGAGAGGGCGGGGGTGTCCAAGGCACTGATCTACGAGCATTTCCCGTCCAAGCGGGATCTCTACCGGGAGATCCTCGAAACATGGGTGGGAGAACTGCTCGGCCGGGTTCTGGCGGCGGCCACCGGGGCGGGCGAGCGAAGCGAAGACCGGCTGGTGGCCGGCCTGGACGGATTCCTGATCTTCGTCGAGGAGCGAAGGGACGCCTGGCGGCTGCTGATCCGGCACCGGGCAAGCGACGACGTCTCTGAGACCTTTGACCGGCTCTTCGAGGAAGTCGCGAGGATCATCGGTGCCCTGATGGCCCCGGAGATGCCGAAGTCCGTGACGCCCGAGGGGGTTGACTTCGACCTGGTTCTGGATGCGACCTCAAGGCAGTTGATGGGGGCGGTGACCGCGATCGCCAACTGGTGGGACGAACATCGCGAAGTTCCGCGGGACCGGGTACTGGCGATGGTGATGGAGTTCGCCTGGGTCGGGATGGAGCGGGCCGCAGCCGGCGAAAGCTGGTCGGGCGGTCACTGACCGGGATCGTGCGGCGATCCGTCGCCGGCACTCACGGTGTCCACCGCCTGGTCGATCGAGACATAGGAATCCGCCAGAAGGCCGGCCAGCCCGGTTGCCCGCATCATGTCCTCCACCTGGCCGACGTCCCTGGCCACGGCCAGCCGGATCTGGCGCCGTCTGAGTTCTTCGTAGAGAGACCTGAGCATGTACACGCCGGTCACGTCGATGTAGGGGACGGTTTCCACGTCGAGCACCACTGCCCTGGTGTCTGGCCGGATGCTGCCGATTACTTCCTTCCGGATCTCTTCGGCATTGGCGAAGAAGATCGCCGCTTCGAGTCTCAGGACCACCGTGCCTGGCACCTCAAGGGCATCGGGGTGACGCCGCCGGTCACCCCAATGGGTTGGCTGCGACTTCAACTCGCCGAGCTCGGCCACCCGCGGACGGGAAGAACGGTAGAGCAGCAGGACCAGCGAAACGCCGATTCCGATGAACAGCCCGGGCAGAATGTCGAAGACCATCACCCCGGCCAGCGCCGCGATCGACGCGATGAAATCCGGACGGTTGGCCGGATTCAGGGGATTGCCGCGTTCCCTGATCCTGGCCAGGTCCCGCAGGCCGACGATGTCGACGGCGTGAATCAGGGCGGCGATCACCACCGCCGCCAGGGCGGCTTCCGGCAGATCCTCGAAGAGCCCGGTCAGGAAGAGCATGGTCAGGATGGCCAGGACGGCTACGACGATTCCGGACAGCTGGCTGCGCGCTCCGGAATCGGCGTTGATCGAAGTCTTGGAAAAACTGCCGGTGACCACGAATCCGCCGAACAGCCCCGCTCCCACGTTGGCGGCGCCGGTCCCGACCAGCTCGCGGTTCGGGTCGAGGCTCTCCTCGCTGTCCGGATAGGCCTTGGCGGAGGCGAGGCTCTCGGCGAAGCCGACCAGCATCAGGCCGACGGCCCCCGCGACAAGCGGCCCGAGATCGGCCAGCCCGATGTCCGGCAGGGAGATGGAGGGGAGATCCGAGTTGACCTGCCCGACGATTTCTACGCCGTGGGCGCCGAGATCGAATGCATTGACTGCCGCAACTCCGAGGACCACCGCGATCAGCGAACCGGGAACGGCCGGTCGACGGTATTTGCAGAAAAGGATGATCGCCAGGGAAATCAGACCAATCGCCACGGTCGGCAGGTCAACCTGGCCGAGGTGGGTGAGGAAGACCCAGATCCGGTTGAAGAAGTTGCCGTTGCTCGACTCGACTCCGAACAGATACGGGATCTGGCCGGCGATGATGGTCAGGGCGAGACCGACGATGAACCCGCGCAGGACCGGGATCGAGATGAAGTTGACCACGAAGCCGAGACGGGCGATGCCCGCAGCGAAGGCGATGACGCCGACGCAGATCGCAAGGGCAGCCGTGGTCTGCACGAAGGCCGAGCTGTCCCCGGTGACGATGCCGCCGACGATCGCGGCAGACAGCGCCGCGGTCGCGGCGTCGGCGCCGGTCACCAGCCGCCGGGATGAACCGAGCGCCGCATAGATGAGTAGCGCGCCGGGAGCCGCGTAGAGGCCGACGATCGGCGATACCCCGGCGATCGTCGCGTAGGCGAGCGCCTCCGGTACCAGCACCGCCCAAACGGTCAGGGCGGCGAGCAGATCCCTCCTCAGCCACCCCCTCGAATAAGGCCGGATCGAGGGGAAGAGCTTCAAAGTCCGAGCCGCTCCTGCGCCGATCGCACCTCTTTCAGCGCGTCCTCGCTCGACATGCCCAGACTCAGCAGGAGATCGGTCGCGGCCGAGCGGATCTGTCCGACGATCACGCTGACCGAGAGGTTTGAGGTCTCTTCCAGCGCCGCGGTGGCCTTGGCGGCGGCGCGCAATGCCGATTCGCGGGTGGCCGACCTGGCCGGGGCCCCGCCCAGGTGCTGGTCGAGCCTCGCCACGGCCGTCGCGAGGTCCCGGATCGAGTCGGACACCACCGGGGGAATGTTTTCGTCGAGGTCGATCGCCCGCTGGCAGCCCCGGGCCAGAACCCGGGTATTGCGGATCATCAGGTCGATCGGCTCGGC
>JAGQUR010000188.1 GCA_020438395.1 Solirubrobacterales bacterium
TCAAGGGCGGCCTGATCCTCGACCTCGGCATCCGCGGATTCCTGCCCGCCTCCCTGGTCGACATCCGCCGTGTCCACAACCTGGACGAGTTCATGTCACAGACGCTCGAATGCAAGGTCATCGAGCTCAACCGCAGCCGCAACAACGTCGTGCTTTCCCGCCGCGCCGTCCTCGAAGAGGAGCGCAAGGAAGTCCGCGACCAGATCCTGGATCGCCTGCAGCCGGGCGAGGTCGTCGAGGGCAAGATCTCGAACATCGTCGATTTCGGCGCGTTCGTGGACCTCGAGGGCATCGACGGCCTGATCCACATCTCCGAGCTTTCCTGGAGCCACGTCAACCACCCGTCCGAGGTGGTCGCGATCGGCGACACGGTCAAGATCAAGGTGCTCGACATCGACCGCGACCGCCAGCGCATCTCGCTGGGTCTCAAGCAGACCCAGGAAGATCCGTGGCAGCGCGTGGTTTCGACCTACCGCTCCGGCGACGTGCTCGAGGGCACGGTCACCAAGGTCGTTTCCTTCGGTGCCTTCGTCGAGATCCTCGACGGGGTCGAGGGCCTGGTCCACATTTCGGAGCTGGCTGATCATCATGTCGAGAACCCGTCAGAGGTCGTCGAGCTCGGTGCCAGCCTCAACGTCAAGATCCTCGAGATCGACGAGGAGCGCCGTCGCCTTTCGCTCTCGATCAAGCGGGTCGAAGGTCAGAACATGCTTCTGAAGGACCTGGGGGCAGCCCTTGCGGCCGCTTCCGGCGAGCCCGCCGCCGAGGCGGAGGCTCCCGAGCTCGGTCTCTCCGAGGAAGTCTTCACCGAAGAGACTGGAGCCGAGGCCCCGGTCGACGCCGCCGACGAAGTGGCCCCCGAGGTCGAGGCTGTGGTCGAGGAAGCGATTCACGAGGCCGAAGTGGCCGACGCCGCCGCGGAAGTCGCCGGCGAGGACGAGACTCCCGAAGAGGTCGTCGAAGATGCCGTCGCCGAGGTCGAGATCGAAGCCGCTGCCGATGAAGCCGCCGCCGAGGAGGCTGTGGTCGAGGAAGCCGAAGAGATCACCGAAGAGGCCGCTGAGGCCGAGGGTGAGGCTCCCGAAGGGGAAGAACAGTCCTGACGATCGGGCTGACCGGGGGCGTAGCTGCCGGTAAGTCCGAGGCACTGAGCGCCTTTGGGCGACTCGGCGCGGCAACAATCTCTGCCGACCAGGTCGTCCACGACCTGCTCGATCAGGAGCCGCTGCTGGGTCGCCTCAGGGAGCGCTGGGGTGATGAGGTTGCCCCGGAAGGCCGGGTCGACCGCAGTGTCGTGGGCGCGAAGGTCTTCAACGACCCGGAGGAACTGGCCTGGCTCGAATCCCAGATCCACCCGCTGGTCGGAGAGGAATTCCGCGGCTGGCTCGAAGGCCTCGGACCGGAGACGAAATTCGCGGTGGCCGAGATTCCCCTGCTCTTCGAAGGGGAGATGTACCGCGCGTTCGATCACACGGTGGCGATCGTCGCCCATGAGGAAATCAGACAGGACCGGGCCCGTTCGCGCGGTCATGAGGGAGTCGAGGGGCGGGAGGCCCGCCAGCTGAGTCAGGCCGAGAAGGCCGGCCGGGCCGACACGGTGATCGAAAACGACGGCACGCCGGAAGAACTCGAGGCCAAGCTCGCGGCCCTGCTCGATTCCTTCGAGTCAGAGTTGGCGACCGGCGGTCAGGGCTAGGCTGTAAGGCCACCTCGCATGGCCCCGAACCGAACTTCAACTGCGGGCGGTCGTCGCAGCCGTCAGGCGCCCAGACGCAGCAACAGCAAGCCCCGCACCGGCGCGGGCCGGGCTTTCCTGATCCTGGCCGGGCTGATCGCGATCGGCATCATCGCCATCCTGATCATCTCGGGACTGGCCAGCAAGGGGATCAAGGAAGTCGCGCTGCCGCTCAAGCACGAGGACGTGATCCGTCAGCAGTCGCAGGAGAAAGGGGTTGACGCCGCCCTGATCGCAGCGGTGATTTACGCCGAATCGCAGTTCGTCGACCAGACTTCCCATGCCGATGCCCGGGGCCTCATGCAGATCACCCCGGAGACGGCGGAGGAAATCGAGAAGCTGAGCGGGGGTACGACCTTCAAGCTAGAAGACCTGCGGGATCCGGAACTGAACATCCGCTACGGGACCTACTACCTCAAGCATCTGCTCGATATGTACGACGGCGACGTGGTGGCGGCGCTGGCCGCGTACAACGCCGGTCCGGGCAACGCCGACACCTGGGGTGGCGCCGGCATGACGATTGACGACATCACCTTCCCGGAGACCCGTGCCTACGTGGAGAAGGTCCTCGAGAAGCAGAGGGAGTACAAGCACGAGTACGCCCTGGAACTGGGGTACTGATGAACCTGCGGACCGCCGCACTTGCCGGTGCGGTCGGGCTGGTTCTCGCTGATTCCTCGATCGTCGTGCTGGCCCTGCCGGAGATCTTCCGTCAGTTCGACACGACCATCTCCGGGGTCTCCTGGGTGCTGATCATCTTCAACCTGGTGCTGGCCCTGCTGGCGGTACCGGCGGCCCACCTGGCCCGTCGCTTCGGCCCCGGTCGTTCGGCGGCGGTCGGACTCGCCGTGTTTGCCGGGGGCAGCCTGGTCTGCGGCCTGGCGACCGGTCTCGGTCCCCTGCTGACCGGGCGCGCGGTCCAGGCGGCCGGAGGCGCCGTGGCCGTCGTCGGCGCGCTGGAGCTGATGGTTTCCACCTTCGGTGACGATCGCCGCGCGATTGCCACCTGGGTCGGCGCGGGTGCGATCGGCGCCGCAATCGGTCCCGGCCTCGGCGGATTGCTGACCGAGCTGGTTTCGTGGCAATCGATCTTCCTTGTCCAGGTTCCGGTCGCGATCGTCGCCGGGGTACCGCTCAGGGACATCGTCATCCAGGAGACCCGGGAATGGAAGATCCCCGACCAGGTTCAGGCCGTCGAAGGCAACCGGCCCCATCTGCCGGCCAACCTTGCCCTCGCGCTGGTCTCTGCCTCGATCGCCGCGACGCTCTTCCTGATCGTGCTGATGTTGATCGAGGGCTGGCTGCTGACTCCGATCGAGGCGGCTCTGGTGGTCACCGTGCTGCCCGTCGCAGCTCTTGTCGGCTCGCGGATCGGACACGGCATCGACTCGGAACGGATCCGGGCAGCCTCCGGCGCGATCCTGCTGGCCGGTGGCCTGGCCGCGCTGGGACTGCTTCCAAAGGCGGCGGTCTGGCTGGTAATTCCGCCGCAGATTCTGGCCGGCATCGGGCTTTCCCTGGTTCTCTCGGCCCTGACCGAGGCGGCGCTGCATGGCCGGTCGTCTGCGGCGGTTCATGGCGGCTGGACGATTTCGGCCCGTCACGCCGGAGTCGTGGTCGGACTGCTGATCCTCACGCCGATCTTCACCCATCAGCTCGATGTCCAGAAGGAGGCGGCCCTGGATGCAGGGACGGCGATCGTGCTCGACTCTCCGATCGACCCCTCCGACAAGATTGATCTCGGCGAGAAACTGGCAAAGGAGGTCGACCTTCAGGGCGACCGGGTGCCGGACCTTTCGCCGGCCTTCGAGCCGATGCCGACCGACCCCGAAGTTCGGAGCCAGTACGAAACGATTCTCTCCGGGATCGAAGTCCAGTTGAAAGACGCGGCCACGAAGGCGTTTTCGCTTTCCTTCCTGATCTCGGCCCTGTTCGGCTTGCTGGCGCTGATCCCGATCGGAATGACCCGGAGGCTTGACCTGTGAGGCCGGACGAGCCGACAGACGAGATGCCAGGCGGGGCGGATGAACCGACCGAGGTGAACACCCCGGGCGACGAGCCGACCGGCAGGATCCCGGAAGGGAACGAGAACCCGACCGACGTGATCCCCGAGGGCAACGAGAACCCGACCAACGTACTTGGCGGTGAGCCGGAGGAACCGACCGAGGTCGCGCCCGGTCCGCGCGGCCCGGTCAGACCGCCGGCAGGCCAGCCGAAGGGCGGCAACCGTGGCATCGCCGTACTGGTCGGATCGATCGTCGCCTCCCTGATCCTTGTCGGTGCCTACGTCGCGGCCGGTGGCCCGGTCGGACCGGACAAGGCGGCCGACCCCTGTGACGCCCGTCCCTGGACCGACCCCCAGAACCTCGAGGAGTCGGCGCAGCAGTTCGCCCTTTCGGCCGCAGACGGGGCGGCCTGCGAGCTGGGCGTGAGCCGGGAGGAGCTGACCCGGGCGATCGCCGACGACAAGGCGCTTCAGGGCTTCATGGACGAGAACGGATTCTCCGAGTCCGACATGGAGGATGCGTTGCGGGCCGGGCTCAACCGGGCGGTCGATGACGCCGAAAACGCCGGCGCGCTCAGTGCCCTCGCCGCGACCGGCCTGCGCGCCGCGGTCAAGGTGATGCCGATGTCGGTGATGATCGGCTTGCTGGAGAACGCGGACAGCATCTTCAACGGGGACCTTGGCGGGCTGGGAGACCTTGGCGGGCTCGGCGACCTCGGAGACGCCCTGAACGCGATAACGGGCGGCGTCGAGAACCTCGGAACGGGAACCACCGACGATCCGCTGCAGGGGCTAAACGACTTGCTGGGTCCCTGACCTGGTCGATTTCAGGACGAGATAGATGAGCACCGGCTGAAGCGGCAGCCGGGCGTAGAGCGCCCATTTGGGGATTCCGGACCTTGCCATGCGTTCGATCTGGCCCCGGTCGATCGCCATGTGGATGTTGGCCGGGAAGACCGCAAGGAGCAGCGCCGTGAGCCACAGCCCGGCCGGTTTCGCGGTCGAGTCAGGCAGCATCGCCGCCCCGCCCGCGATCTCCGCGATGCCACTGACCGCCACCGCCTCCTTGTGCATCGGGATCCAGGGCGGCATCATCGCCAGAAAGAATTTCGGCCGGGTGAAATGAAGGGTCCCGACCCCGATGAAGGCCAGTCCCAGGACTCGACGAAGAGTTCGCATGGGGAAACCCTACGCATCCGCCGGGCCGGACCGGGGCGGTCGTTATGGTGAGCGGGTGACCGAGTTCAGACTCAATCCCTCCTTCACGCCGATGGCCGACCAGCCGGCTGCGATCGCACAGTTGAGCGAAGGTCTCGAGCAGGGCGAGAAGATCCAGACGTTGCTCGGGGCGACCGGCACCGGCAAGACCTTCACGATGGCCGGGGTGATCGCGGAGGCCCAGCGCCCGGCCCTGGTGATGGCCCACAACAAGACGCTCGCCGCCCAGCTCTGCAACGAGT
>JAGQUR010000060.1 GCA_020438395.1 Solirubrobacterales bacterium
AACTGATCAGCAAGTACGGCAAGTCCGAGGGCGACACCGGCTCGACCGAAGTCCAGGTGGCCCTGCTTACCGAACGCATCAACGATCTCACCGGCCACCTGCGCGAGCACGGGAAGGATCACCACTCCCGCCGCGGCCTGCTGATGATGGTCGGCAAGCGTCGCCGCCTGCTGCGCTACCTCGAGCGGACCGACGTCGAGCGTTACCGCGCCCTCGTCGCCGATCTCGGCCTGCGCCATTGATCGAAGTCGGGGCCAAGGCCCCGGAATTCACCCTTCCTGACCACGCCGGGCAGGAAGTCTCCCTGTCGGACTTCGCCGGCCGACGGGTACTGCTCGCCTTCTATCCGCTGGATTTCAGCCCGGTCTGCTCGGACCAGCTGGCCAGATACCGCGGCATCCAGGCCGAGCTCGACGCCGCCGACGTGACCATGTTCGGCATCAGCGTGGATTCCGCCTTCGCCCACAAGGCTTTCCGCGACCATCTCGGCATCGAGACTTCACTGCTGGCGGATTTCGAGCCGAAGGGCGCTGTCGCCGAGGCCTACGGCGCCTACCTCGGCCCGGCCGGCCATTCCAACCGGTCCCTGGTCCTGATCGGGCCGGACGGGGTGGTGGAGTGGGTCCACGAAACCGACACTCCGCTCGATGTCCCCGGCCCGAACCTCATCCTCGAAGCCATCCGCGCCTAGATCCCGGTCCGGAATATTTCCGGGCCGGCTTTGATGACCAGGGCATCGATTTCGCTCAGGTCCCAGGCCGTCGAGAGGGTTGCCGGGTAAGACTCGCCTTCGTCGACGTCATAGCGGTAGCGGAAGGTTCCGGCCGGCTCCAGTTTGCCATTGGCCGTCTTCACGAAGACCCGGCAAAGGGTGCCCGGCTTCATCCCGTCCACCTTGACCTCGATACCGGTGCCGGTCGCCTTCGGTTCCAGGTTGCCCGCGATCGACACCCCGGGGGGCAGCGAGGTGAAGGCGAACTGCTGGCCGGCGCTCGCCGTTCCATCGCCGCCGTTGCCACCGCCCAGCGCAAGCACAAGGGCTATCCCAACCGCTGCGAGTGCCCCTATGGCCGGAAGTGCGATGCGCCAGGGTCGCCGACCGGTCTTCGGCTGCGCTACGGGCTCGTCGTCCCGCATACCGGCCATGACCCGGTCCTCGAGCCCGGGGGAGGGTTGAGGCAACGGTTCGGTAAGGGTGTCGACCACAGAGGGATCAACCAGTTCGAGCAGGGCTCCCGACTGTCTCAGCGACTCGGCTTCCGCCCGGCATTCGCTGCAGGACTCCAGATGTTTGCTGACCGTGGCTGCGTTTTCCGGGTCGAGATGGCCCATCGCCCATGCTCCCAGGCTCTCGCGGATCTCCCGATGCTCAGGACTCATAGCCCAGTTCCTCCATCGCGTCTCGCATCGCTCTGAGGCCGTAGTAGACCCGGCTCTTGATCGTCCCCTCGGGAACTCCGAGCGCGGCGGCTACCTCGGCGTAGGGCCGGCCACGGATACAGGTCTCGATCACGATCTGCCGGTGCCGTTCCCCGATCCGGCGAAGGGCTTCCTCGACCTGCCAGGCGAGCATCGCCCGTTCGAAGGGCTGCTCGGCCGACGGAATACGGTCGGAAGATTGCTCCAGTGGAGTTCCGGCCGGCCTGCGGCTGTCAGAGCGGGCCATGTCAACGAGCACGTTGCGGAGAATCGCAAACAGCCAGGTGCGCTCGGAGCCCAGCGCCGGATCGAAGCTGTCCCGGCTTCGCCAGGCCTTGAGGAAGCACTCCTGCACCGCTTCTTCGGCCCCGTCCCGGTCGCCGAGCGAACGGCAGGCGAAACCGAAGAGCTCACCGGAGTGCGCCCTGTAGGCCTCGCGTACCTGTTCGCCCGGCATTGCCATCCGTCGGTTGCCTCCTAGCTAGCTATCTTCCGGTTTCTCACCGCTCGGGGTCAAGGCGTACCACTCGCCGCCGAAAGAGTGGGTGTCATTTCCGCTGGCCTGGCCGGGCTTCTGGTCTCCGGCGTAGAGGTAAAGCGGCCAGCCCGCGTAAGTGACTTGCGATGAGCCGTCGGTCCGTTTGGTGGTTCCGAGCTTGTCGGCCATGGCACCGTCCTTGGTCATCGGATCACCATCCGAGGTCAACGGAGGCCAGGCCTGGGCACAGGCTCCGTAACAGGCGGATTTACCGCTGTCGTCCTTCTTGAAGTAGTAGAGCGTCATTCCTTCGCCATCGACGAGGATCGTGCCCAGATCGCCGACTTTCGCGGTGGAGACCACTGCCGCGCCGGCTGCCATCGATCCGCCGGACGCGCCCGAAGTCGACGAACCGGCGGATGAATTCGAGGACGGATTGCCGTACTTGTCGCCGTAAGCGGTCTTGGCCGAGCTCGACGAGTCCGAATCGGAGGAGTTCGAGGAGTAGCTCGAATCCGAATCGCTGCCGCCACCGCATCCGGCCAGGACGAGGGTTCCGGCTACGGCGACCGCCAAAGTCGCCAGGCCCCGACGATAGAAAACCGGTGAATCTTTCATAACCGGGATTACGTCCTGCACCGGAAAAGGTTCACCTACCCGTGCTGCGGAAAAACGAGATGGCAGAAGTGGGCGATTATGGCCCGCTTCTGCCTTCTCGATCCGCCAGGGACGCGATTTCCGGAAATTGCGGGGTAAGGCGCGACTTCGGGCCTCGCCCTGTACCCTTGTGGGGATAAGGGAACGACAGTTCTAGAAGACAGATGGCCGCCACCCGGGCGGCCGGAGGAAAAACGAATAACCCAATGAGTATTTTCGAAACGACTCGCGTTGAAACGCGGGTCGGCGACGCCGATATCTCCTTCGAGACCGGCAAGCTCGCCAAGCAGGCCAGCGGTTCCGTCGTAGTACGCAGCGGCGACACCATGGTCCTCTCGACCGCCACGATGGGTGGTCTGCGCGATGTGGACTTCCTGCCCCTGACCGTCGACGTCGAAGAGCGCATGTACGCCGCGGGCAAGATCCCCGGCTCCTTCTTCCGTCGCGAAGGTCGCGCCGGCGAGAAGGCAACCCTGACCGCCCGCATGATCGACCGGCCGATCCGTCCGCTCTTCCCCAAGGGCTGGCACTACGAGACCCAGCTGGTCACCATCCCGATGTCGGTCGACCAGGAGCATCCCTACGACGTCCTCGCCATGAACGGTGCTTCGGCCGCCCTGGCGATCTCCGAGATTCCGGTCGCCAAGCACGTTGGTGCGGTTCGCATCGGCAAGCTCGACGGTGACTTCGTGATCAACCCGAACGAGGAAGACCACGAGTTGCTCGACCTCGACCTGATCGTCGCCGGTACCGACGAGGCCATCCTGATGGTCGAAGCGGGCGCCAACGGCGTCACCGAGGCCGACATCCTCGACGCCCTTGACATCGCCCACGGCGAGATCAAGAAGATCACCGCGACCATCGAGGAACTGCGCCAGAAGATCGGCAAGGAGAAGCTGGTCATCGAAGAGCCGCAGATCGACGAGGGCCTGCTCTCCGACATTAGTGGTTCGCACAGCCAGGCTCTGGTTGACGCCATCGCCACCGAAGGCAAGCTCGAGCGCTACGAGGCGATCGATGAGGTCAAGGACGCCGTCGTGGCCCAGTACGCACCGGACACCGGTGACGAAGAGGCCGATTCGGCCCGCGCTTCCGAGGTCAAGACCGCTTTCGCCGCGATCGAGAAGGACACGATCCGCAAGCAGATCGCCGTCGACAAGAAGCGCCCCGACGGCCGCGCCCAGGACGAGATCCGTCCGATCGAGTGCGAGGTGGACGTCTCGCCCCGCGTTCACGGTTCCGCCCTGTTCACCCGTGGCGAGACCCAGATCCTCGGCAACGTCACCCTCGGCACCACCCGAATGGACATGCGGGTAGACGGTCTCGGGCTGGAAACGACCAAGACCTTCTGGCACCACTACAACTTCCCGCCGTTCTCGGTGGGCGAGGCCGGCTTCATGCGCGGCCCGAAGCGCCGCGACATCGGTCACGGTGCCCTCGCCGAGCGCGCCCTGTCGCCTTCGGTTCCGGATCAGGAGGACTTCCCCTACGTGATCCGCGCCGTCTCCGAGACGCTGGAATCGAACGGTTCCTCGTCGATGGGCTCGGTCTGCGCCTCATCTATGGCCATGCAGGCCGCCGGCATCCCCGTTTCCGCGCCGGTTGCCGGTGTGGCGATGGGCCTGATCAAGGAAGGCGACGACTACATCGTCCTCACCGACATCGCCGGTGTGGAAGACCATCTCGGTGACATGGACTTCAAGGTCGCCGGTACCGCGGACGGCATCAACGCCCTCCAGATGGACATCAAGATCACCGGTGTCACCTTCGACATCCTGACCGACGCGCTCGAGCAGGCCCGCAAGGGTCGGCTGTTCATCCTCGGCAAGATGGCCGAGGCGATCGACGGTCCGCGCGAGCAGCTCTCACCGCATGCCCCGCGCATCGAGTCGATCAAGATCGACCAGGAGAAGATCGGCGCCGTCATCGGCAAGGGTGGCGAGACCATCCGCGGTCTCTGCGAGGAGTTCGAGGCCGAGATCGACGTCGAGGACGACGGCACGATCCGGATCTACGCCCCGACCGGCACCCAGGTCGAGGATGCGGTCGCCCGTATCCAGTCGATGACCAAGGAAGCCGAAGTTGGCGATCGTTACCAGGGCGCCAAGGTCGTGAAGACGACCACCTTCGGTGCCTTCGTCGAGCTGACCAAGGGCACCGACGGCCTGCTGCACATCTCCAACGTCAAGCCCGGTGGCCGGGTCGAGACCGTTGAAGAGGTGCTCGAGCAGGGTCAGGAGATCGACGTGACCGTGGCCGAGGTCGACCGCGAGCGCGGCCGGATCGGCCTGCGCATGACCGACGACCCGGCGATCGCGGGCAAGAGCCCCGAGGAAATCGCCGCTCTGGCCGCCAACAGTGGCGGCGGAGGCGGCGGTGGCCGTCGCGGCGGTGACCGCGAGGGCGGACGCCGCCGGCGCGACCGTGGCGACCGGGACCGCCGATAGTCGGCGCCGGAAGCCCCGCTCCCGATGAGCACTGACGAACCGCGTCTTTCAGAGACCGCAGCCGGCGTCCGGGTGATCACCGAGGAAGTGCCCTCGGTGCGCTCGGTCGCCCTCGGCCTCTGGGTCAGAACAGGTTCACGTGACGAGACCCTCGCTCAGGCGGGGGTCTCTCACTTTCTGGAACACCTTCTGTTCAAGGGCACGCCGAACTATTCGGCGATCGAGATTTCCGAGCGCTTCGACGGGCTCGGAGCCTCCTTCAACGCGGCGACCGGCAAGGAGACCACCCATCTCCACGCCCGTTTCCTCGATGAGCACACGAAGGACGTCTTCGACCTGCTCGGCGAGATGCTGCTCGAATCGACCTTCCCCGACATCGACTCCGAACGCGATGTCGTGCTGGAAGAAATCGCGATGTACGAAGACGAGCCGTCGGACCGGGTTCATGATTACCTGGCCGACGCGATCTTCGGGGACACGCCCCTTGGCCGCCGGATCCTCGGCCGCTCCGATGTCATTTCCGGCATTCCGGTCCCGGACATAGCCGCCTACCACCAGGCCCGCTACTCGGCGAACAACATCGTGGTCGCTGCCGCGGGCAATGTCGACCACGACGAGATCCTCGCCATGGCCGAATCGCTCAAGCCGGGCGGCGGGAGCGGGGAGGAGACCCTCGTCCCGCAGAAGCCATCCGACACGGGCCGGCTCGAGTTCGCGGTCAAGGACACCGAGCAGTACCACGTCTGCATCGGTGCGCCCGGTATCAACCGGGCCGATGAACGGCGTTTCGTTCTTGCCGTGCTCGACTCGATTCTCGGCGGGTCCAGCTCGTCCCGCCTCTTCACAGAGGTGCGGGAGAAGAGGGGCCTCGCCTACTCGGTCGGCACCTACTCCGAACAGTTCACCGACACCGGCGTGGTCGCGACCTACGTCGGCACCCGTGAAGACAACGTGGAAGAGGCCTGCGAGGTGATCGGTGCCGAGCTCAAGCGCATCCAGCGCGAGCCGGTCACCGCCGAAGAGCTCGACCGGGCCAAGGAACACGTCAAGGGTCGCCTGGTGCTCTCGGGCGAGTCGACTGCCGCCCGCATGGCCCGCATCGCCCGGGCCATCCTTCACGACCTGCCGCTGCTCAGCCTTGACGAGATGCTGGCCAGGGTTGATGCTGTGAGCGTGGAGGACGTCTCGGAGATGGCCAGCGGGCTCTACGGCGAGGAGCGCCTGTCGGCCGCTGCGGTGGGCCGGGACGAGGGCCGCTTCCGTTCGGCGATCGCCCCGGTCAGCGAGGCTCTCGCCGCATGATCAGAGTCGGGGTCGCCGGCGCCGCCGGTCGCATGGGGGCAACCGTATGCGGAGCCGTCGAGGAGGCCGAGGGGATGGAACTGGCCGGCCGGGCCGACCCGGCGCTCGGCACCGACCTCGCGGAAATCCTGCCGGAGGTCGATGTGGTGGTCGAGTTCACGACCCCCGACACCTCGCTGGCGAATTCGATCGCCTGCCTCGAAGCCGGGGTGCATGTGGTGGTCGGGGCAACGGGTTTCGACCTGGACAAACTGAAGGACGCGGCCGATAACTCCGGGACCGGCGCCAACTGCTTCGTCGCGCCGAATTTCGCGATCGGCGCCGTGCTGCTGATGGAACTGGCCCAGAAGGCCGCCCGGCACATGCCCGAATGCGAGATCATCGAACTTCACCATGACCGGAAGCTGGACGCCCCCTCCGGAACCGCGAAGCGGACCGAGGAGCTGATCACGGCAGCCGGTGGCAACGTCCACCAGCCGATCCATTCGGTCCGGCTGCCGGGACTGGTCGCCCACCAGGAAGTGCTCTTCGGCGGCACCGGCCAGACGCTTTCGATCCGTCACGACAGCATCGACAGATCGTCGTTTATGCCCGGTGTTGTTCTCGCGGTACGCAAGGTAGGTCAACTCGAAGACCGGTTCACGGTCGGATTGGAGAAACTCCTCGATGACTGATGTCGTAGCTCTCGACGCAACTGCCCAGGCTGAACTGGTCGCAAACGGCGAGGTCTCCCCGCAGGAACTGGTTGCCGGCGCGATTCAGCGGGCCGAGAAGGTCAATCCCGGGATCAACGCGATCTGTTCGCCCCTCTTCGAGCAGGCGGCCGAGGAGGCCGCCGGAGACCTGCCCGACGGCCCGTTCAGGGGCGTCCCCTTCCTCTTCAAGGACCTCGGTGCCGGCCTGGCCGGCCAGCCGATGCACATGGGTAACCGGGCGCTCAAGGAAATCGGGATGACCATGCCGTATGACACGCATCTCGGTTCTCGTTTCCGGGACGCCGGTCTGGTCACCCTGGGCCGGACCGCGACCCCGGAGCTGGGCATCCTGCCGACCACCGAACCGGTCCTGAACGACGGTCCGACGAAGAACCCCTGGGATACGACCCGCTCCAGCGGCGGCTCCTCGGGCGGTTCGGCCGCCGCGGTCGCCGCCGGGATAGTCCCGATCGCCCATGCCTCCGACGGCGGCGGCTCGATCCGCATCCCGGCCAGTGAATGCGGCCTGGTCGGCCTCAAGGCAAGCCGGGCACGTATCTCGCAGGCTCCGGTCATGGGCGATTCGATGTCCGGCCTGACCACGGAGCTTGTCGTCGCCCATTCGGTCCGGGATGTCGCCGCGATGCTCGACTGGGTCCACGGTCCCGTGCCCGGCGATCCCTACGGGTGCCCGGCCCCGGCCCGGCCCTATTCGGAAGAGGTAAATGCCGGAACCCAGCCGCTGAAGATCGCCCTGCTGACCGAGTCACTGACCGGAGATTCGCTGCAGCCCGCGGTGGTCAGCGCGGCCCGGGAAACGGCGCGCAAGCTGGAGGATCTCGGCCACGAGGTGACCGAGTTCGACCTGCCGGCGGCCGGCGAGCCCGAGGCGCTCTACAAGACCTTCATCACCCGCTGGGCGGCAGGGATGAGCCAGACCTCGGACACGCTCAGCCTGATCATCGGGCGTCCCCTGACCCGGGACGATGTCGAGCCCCTGACCTGGGCCCTGATCGAGAAGGGCAGGACCGAAGGCGGGGCCGCGTACCTCTCCGCTGTTGCCCAGCATCAGCTGATCGCCCGCCTGATCGCCGGCGTGATGATCGACGGACAGTTCGACCTGATCATGACCCCGACTCTCGCCACCGTACCCCCGAAGCTCGGCCATTTCGACCAGAACGGGCCCGACCCGATGGACGCGATGGTGAAGGCGCGGGAGATCGCCACCTTCACCGGGATCTTCAACGCGACCGGCCAGCCGGCGATTTCGCTGCCGCTGGAAATGAGCGAGGAAGGTCTGCCGATCGGTATCCAGTTCGTCGCTCCGATGTGGGGTGAGGACGTTTTGATCCAGCTGGCCGGTGAACTCGAGCGTGCCCATCCGTGGATCGACCGGCGGGCGCCGGGCGTGCTCGACGCCTGAACTGAACGGCAGTCGGTTGTGGGATAGATTGCCTGTCGTGAGTGAATTTCGAGGTGTAATCACGGCTTTGGCCACCGCTTTCCGGCCCGACGGAGAACTCGACGTCCAATCGACGCGAAAGCTCGCTGCCTATCTGGTCGAGAACGGAAGCCATGGTCTTGTGGTCGCGGGATCAACCGGTGAGTCTTCGACTTTGGAAGACGACGAGAAGATCGAGCTGACCAGGGCGGTAGTGGACGAGGTCGGGCCCGACGTGACCGTGATCGTCGGCTCCGGCTCCAACGACACCCGTCACTCGGTGGAACTGACCAAGATGGCGGCCGAGGCCGGCGCCGACGCGGCCCTGATCGTCACTCCCTACTACGTGCGGCCGAACCGGGCCGGAATCATGGGCCACTTCGAGGCAATCGCCGGGGGCAGCCCGGGCTTCCCGCTGGTCGCCTACAACATCCCTTCCCGCACCGGCATCAACATGCCACCCGATTTCCTCGCGGAACTGGCCGGGATCGACGAGGTCAAGGCGGTCAAGCAGGCCAACGACGACGATCTCGGACCGATCGAAGGGCTGGATGTCCTCGCCGGCAACGACGGCACTTTCCTCCCGACCCTGAAGTTCGGAGGGGCAGGAGGCATCCTCGTGGCTTCCCACCTGGACAACGGCCGCATGAGGACGATCTGGGATCTCTGGCAGGAAGGCCGCCACGACGAGGCCGAAGCGCTGGACAACCAGCTCCAGCCCCTTTACGAGGCGATGGGCGTGGTCGTCAATCCGATCCCGGTCAAGGCCGCCCTTGCCGCCCGTGGACTTCTGCCACCGACCATGCGGCTGCCGCTGGTCGAGCCGACCGACCAGGAACGTGACGCCGTGGAGGAACTCCTCGCCGGGGCCGGTGTGCCTGCCGCATGAGCAACGACCGGATCAAGCTTCTTCCCCTCGGCGGACTGGGGGAGATAGGCAAGAACATGATGGTGATCGAGTACCGCGGCAAGATCGTGGTGGTCGACACCGGCCTGATGTTCCCGACCCCGGACATGCTGGGGATCGACCTGGTCCTGCCCGATTTCGAGTACCTGCGCGAACGGGCCAATGACATCGAGGCGATCGTGCTCACGCACGGCCATGAGGACCACGTGGGGGCGCTGCCCTACGTGCTGCGGGAGATCGGTTTCCCGAAGGTCATCTACGGCGGCATGCTCACGGTCGGAATGGTCCGCTCCAAGCTGGACGAGCACAAACTCGGCAGCGCCCCGCTGACCGAACTGCCGGCCGGGCAGAAGGTGGATGCCGGGCCCTTCGAGATCGAACTGGTCCACCTTTCGCATTCGATACCCGACATGCGCGGGGTGATCGTCGGTACCGACATCGGCAAGATCTTCATGACCGGCGACTACAAGTTTGACCAGACCCCGGTCGACGGCCGGCCCGCCGACGTGGCCCGCCTCGCCGCGCTGGGTGACGAGGGGCTGCTGCTGCTCTGCGGTGATTCGACCAACGCCGACCGGCCGGGTGTCTCGCCCTCCGAATCCAGCGTCGGCCCGGCCCTTTACGAGACCTTCTCCCGCTGCAAGGGCAGGATCGTGGTCACCTCCTTCGCCTCCAACATCCACCGCGTCCAGCAGGTGATCGATGCCGCCGCAAGGCTGGACCGCAAGGTCGCCCTGGTCGGCCGTTCGATGCGGAAGAACTTCAACATTGCCTCGAACCTCGGGGTGGCGAACGCCCCCGACGGGCTGCTGATCCAGCCGCGCGAGATCGAGGACTATCCGGACGAGCGCGTCGTGGTGATCTCGACCGGCTCCCAGGGCGAGCCCTTCTCGGCGCTGAGGCGGATGGCCAACAACGACCACCGGGACGTGGAACTCCACTCCGGCGACACGGTCGTCTTCTCGGCCACTCCGGTGCCCGGCAACGAACGTGCCGTGAACGAGACGATCGATCGCATCTACGAACTCGGTGCGACGGTCATCACCCCCAAGGACGCACCGATTCACGCTTCCGGCCACGGCTACCGGGAAGAGATCAAGATGATGCTGAACCTGACCCGGCCCAAATTCGTGATGCCGGTTCACGGTGACTTCCAGCGGATCCGTCTCCATTCCGAACTGGCCGAGTCGGTCGGCGTGCCTTCGGAGAACATCTTCCGCAACCACAATGGCCAGGCCCTCCTGCTGGGACCCGACGGAGCCGAATTCACCGAAGAAACATCCGGCGGCGTGATCTACGTGGACGGGGTGGAACTCTCCGATCCCAACGACGCCACGCTCCGCGACCGTCGAACGATCTCCGCCGACGGGATCATCATCGTGGTCGCGACCATCGCCGGCGACGACGGGGAGATCGTCTCGGACCCGGAACTGATCCCCCGGGGCGTGCCCGGCCTTGAAGACGACCATGCGCTGGTCGACGAACTCCATGACCTGATCGAGGATTCACTCGAGCGCTCGGCCGACGCCAAGGTCCGCGACCACGACCTGATCCAGCAGGACCTCCACGACGCCGTCGCCAGCTTCATCCACAAGCGCCTCAAGCGCAGGCCGATGGTCGTGCCGGTAGTAGTCGAAGTCTGAGCGCCCGGGCGGCGCCAGGCCACGCCGCGGGGGCCGGCATGCATCCCCGGGACCTCGTACTCGCTGCGCTCGTACACGGGAGTTTCCCGGGGACGCATGACCGGCTCCCGCGGCTTCAAGGACCCGCCGACCCGCGCAGGTGCCGCAGGTTTACGACTGCAGAGGCAGCAAATCTGCGGCACGGTGTTGCCGGGTGAGGGTTCGTGTAGCCGTGGGGTCGGGGAGGCGTCTCCGGGACACTCAGGAGCAGGGCGGCTGAATGCCGCCCACATCCCGCGTCCCGGTGATGCCTGCCCGGCCCCACGGCATAGCCGCCTGGTTCCGGGGCCGGTGGGACCCGTTAAAACAGAGAGACCGCTGGGCCTGGGGGAGGGAG
>JAGQUR010000061.1 GCA_020438395.1 Solirubrobacterales bacterium
GCCTGGATGCAGCCGATCGACATCATCGCTTCCCGGCCGACGTTGAACATGTCGCAGCCAAGGGCGGCGGCAAACAGCGCGGCATCGGGGAACCCGAGGCGCCCGGCGCCGATGAAGACGACCTCCTCGGCCAGGCCGGCCCGGGCGAAGGTCGCATAGACGATCGCGAAGCCGATCTTGAAGGGAAGGGCGACGTGGTCGGCGAAGGCCAGCGGAGCCGCTCCGGTTCCGCCCTCGCCGCCGTCGATCGTGATGAAGTCCGGCCCGCCGCCGCTGGCGCTCATGCGCTCGGCAAGGCTCACCCAGAATTCGAGCTCTCCGACCGCGGACTTGATCCCCACCGGCAGCCCGGTTGCGCCGGCCACCTGCTCGATGAACTCGATCAGGCCGTCGACGTCGCTGAAGGCGGAATGCGAGGGAGGGCTGACGCAGTCGACCCCGACCGGCACGCCGCGACACTCGGCAATCTCGGGCGTGACCTTCGCCGCCGGAAGAAGGCCTCCGAGTCCCGGCTTCGCCCCCTGCGAGAGCTTGATCTCGATCGCCCGGACCGGCGCCCCTTCGACCGTCTCGAGCAGTCTCTCCATGCTGAACCGACCCGCCTCGTCGCGACAGGCGAAATAGCCGGTGCCGATCTGGAAGATCAACTCGCCCCCGTGGCGATGGTACGGCGCGATTCCGCCCTCACCGGTGTTGTGAAGGCAACCGGCGATTGCTGCACCCCGATTGAGTGCCTCGACCGCCGGCGGGGAGAGCGCGCCGAAACTCATCCCCGAGATATTCACGACCGAGGCGGGGCGGAAAGCGTGTTTCCGTCCGTGCGCGGCACCCAGCGTTTTCGCCGCCGGGACTTCGAAGTCAGGCGCGCCACCGGGTTCCCCGTCGCCCGGGGCGGGAGCCGGAAAGGGCGAGTGCTTGATGATCACCAGACTGTCCACCGACTCGACCTCGTCGTCCGTGCCGAAGCCGAAAACGTTCGGTTTGCCTTCGGAGGAAGTCTTGATCCAGCGCCGCTGGTCCCGGGAGAAAGGCCGCTCCTCGTTGTTGGAGGTGACGATGTACTGGCGCAACTCGGGGCCGAATGCCTCGAGCAGGTAGCGGAAGTGGCCGATTACCGGGAAGTTGCGAAGGATCGGCTTGCGCCTCTGGGAGACGTCGTAGCCGACGAGAGCCGCCAGAGAGGCCAGAGAGGCAAGGGCGATTCCTCTCGTTCGCTTGCGCATGCGAGAAAACCTATTGGGTCACGGCCCCGGCGTGGGCCGGGCGGCAGCAGAACGGGCCGGCACGCAAGAGCCAGCCCGTTCCCGAGACCGCAATATCGGGGGTGCGGTCAAGCGTTGGAGGCTTGTCAGCCGTCGTTCTGGCTGAGCAGCCGGTAACCGATGTAGAGGGCGATCATCAGGAAGACGATTAGAACGATCATGCCGACCACGCCTCCGAGAAACATGAAGGAAGCGATGATCGCGATGATCGCGACGAAGAAGCCGATGATGGCCGGGATGTAGCTGATATCCGAGTCTGGGTCCACGGGTGGATCATGCCAGCCCGACCGGACCCGAATCTCACTCGATGGAGGTGAACTTCGTGCCGCCCCGGCCCCCGGCCCGTCGGCCGGCACCGACGGCTTGGGATGACGTCCTGCGCTCCTGCTGGAATTTGCCCTGGAACCGGAACCGGATTCGACGTGACCGACACCAAGAACAGCGAACCGCTGGGCCGGAGACTGCTCGGCATTTCCAGCGATAAGACCCGGACTCCCGAGGAGATCCGGGACGCGGTCTATCTGTCTCACGGCGATGTCGCCGCCAAAGGGAGCAGGTTCTGGCTGCTCCTGGTGCTCTCGGCCGGGATCGCGACCGCCGGGGTGATCTCCGATTCGACCGCGACGGTCATCGGGGCGATGATCATCGCTCCGCTCGCGACGCCGATTCAGGGGGTGGCGGTCGCAATCACCTTCGGCGAGGTCCGGCCGCTGATCGCTTCTGTGACGACCCTGGCCCTGGCCATGGCGGTGGTGATCGCCACCGGATTCCTGTTGGCCCTGGTGCTGCCTGAGCTCGTGCCAATTTCGCAGAACTCGCAGATCACGGGAAGGGTTTCACCCACGATCGTCGACCTCGTGGCAGCTGCTGTTACCGGAGTGGCCGGATCCTTCGCGATCGCCAGACGGGACATCGGAGACATCCTGCCGGGCGTGGCGATCGCCATCTCGCTGGTTCCGCCGCTGGCGGTGGTCGGAGTCACGGCCCAGGGCCATGACTGGGACGGAGCCCTCGGCGCCCTGGTGCTCTTCGCCACCAACATGCTGGCGATCATCGTGGTCGGGGTGATCGTCTTCAGCGGCGTCCAGCTGATTCGTGGCGGCCGCCCCCAACCCGCGATCAGCTCGGCGTTCGTGACCGTCATCGTGGCCAGTGTGATCGTCACCGCCGCCCTGGGAGTGGCCACCTACCGGACCGTCCAGGAGGCCAACGAAATCTCCGCGGCGACCGACGTCGGCCGGACCTGGGCCAAGGAGAACGGCGAGAAACTGGTCAAGGTCGCCTACGAAGGCAATGACCTCGTATTTCTCGTCGAGGGAAGTGCCGACGGCTCAAAGGACCGGGAACTCTCCACAATGCTGGAGGGCAGCATTCCGGATGGCACTTCGCTGGTCATCAACCGGGTCCCGGGCGAGCGCAAGCAACTGCCGTCGGTCGGCAGCTGAGAACTGCCGCAGCGCCCTCCGGTTCGAGGAAGAGAGGCCGGCGGTAGGGGCTCCGCCCTGGCCTCTCTCCCGGTTCGCCGGACGCCCTCAGTAAGCGTGGCCCGTGCGGTTACCTATGCAGATCGTCGCCAGATAGATCGGCAGATCGTTGAACGGATCGGTATTCCAGAACTTGAATGCGCGGGTCTTGGGCCGCGGATCCATGCCGAGGAAATGGATGTATCCGTGGTAGGACGGGGCGACCCCGAATGCCCCGACCATCGCCCTGTAACCGTCGTAGCAGGACACCCGCAGTTCCTGAACCGAGTTCTTGGTCAGGGTACGGGCGCCGTTCGGCCACCATCCGGGCTTCAGCCAGATCTTCAGGTTGTGCCGGTGATGCCATTTCCATCCGGTCTGTTTCCTGAGACAGAGCACACTGACCTCGATCGCGGACGGGGACGAAACCACGAAGTTCCAGTTCCAGGAACTGCTCAGGGGATTGCCTGGGTAGGAGCTCTTCTCCCAGACGTCGCCACCCGAGAGCAGCTTGAACCCAGGACCAACGGCAACTTCTTTGCCCGGAATGCAGCCCAGGGCCGGACTCGAGAAGTCACCTCCGGGGAACCAGGCAGTCGTCTTTTTGGGACGAATCTTGATCCAGTGCTGATGGCTGTTCTCGACAGTCTTGCCACCGAGGCAGGTCGCAAAGAGTTTCAGCTGGGCCCGGCCATCGGCGTGGTTCTTGATCTCGAAATGCCACTTGGTACGGTCCCCGCCCTGCTGGAGGTCGCTGTAGGAACGGGTCACCGAGATATCGCGCATGTCTCCGAAGACGCCAATCTGCGGATTCGCCTGATCGACGTTGTCCACCCTCCACATGCCGTCAACGGCATAGTCCCCGGGATTGCAGTACACGTGATCGTGCGCGTACCCGTGACCGTCCAGGTCGAGCTGCTTCTCGACCTTGTAGACCTTGACGAAATGAGTTGGCGAGGCGAGCGCGCTTGCCGGCAATACGAAAGCCAGCGCAACAAGCCCCAGGAGCGCAACGAGCAACCTCCGGCCCGAGCGCGACGACGATGTACCTGTCTCCATTTAATTCCCTCCGTTCGGACAGCCAGTCCTCTTTGCCTGTGCCAGCCGTCACTGAAGAACGTAACCGCAGCATTCGAAAAATGCAAACGACCGGGCGAGATCGCCCGATTGGACGTCAGCCGCGGAGCTTGCGCTTTTTCTTGAGCACCTTCACCTTGCGGGTCAGATGCCGGGTGTTTCCGGCTTCGTCGGTTGCCCAGACCGTGACCCGGATTCTGGTGATTTTCCGGTTCCTCATCGCCCTCTTCACCAGTCGCCTGGCCTTGTTAGGCAACTTGACCCTGAGGGTGACCGTCTTGCCCTTCGCAGCGCCCCGCTTGACGAGTTTCAGGTTGAACTTCCTGGTCCTGAATTTCCCGCTTGCCTTGCGTACCTTCACCTTGATCTTGCCCTTCGCCTTCAGGGTGCAGGTTTCGTTTACGCAGGTGGCCTTGACCACGACTCGGCGGGCGCTGAACTGACGCTTCTTCGCCTTCAGCCGCAGGGTCGGGCTGCTCTTGTCGGGCGGTACCGGGTCCGGATCGGGGTCCGGGTCTGGGTCGGGGTCCTCCACCCCGAAGCTGAAGTTCCTCGTCGCGGGTGTGGGATCGACGTTTCCGAACGGGGCCGGGTCGACGGCAGCGACCTCGAAGGTGTGATCGCCCACGCCCAGCCCGACATAGGTCTTGCTCCCCGAGTTGCAGGGTTCCGGGGTTCCGCCATCGAGCACGCAATTGAAGGTTGAACCGGGCTCGCTGGAGCTGAAGGTAAAGCTCGCTTCGTCGATTGCCAGGTTCTCGCCTTCCGCGGGCCCGAAGTCGATCGTGGTCTCGGGCGGTGTGCGATCCGCGAGCACCTGCCACAGCTCGATGCCTGTGGCGTCGTTGTCATCACCCCGGAAGAAGAGCCGGTCCCCCACCACGGTCAGCTCGTTGACCAGCGAATCTCCGGCTTCGTTTATGTCGGTTAGCCGTTCGGTCCCGAGTTCGGTGCCGTCGTTTCGCCACAGCTCCTTGCCGTGGACTCCGTCGTCGTAGACGAAGTAGAGGTTGCCGTCGAAGGCGGTCACGTTCTGGATCACATTCGGGGGATCCAGCTGGACCACGAGCTCGGTGCCCGCGTTCGTTCCGTCCGACTTGAAGATCCTGCTCGAGGTTCCGATGAAGAAGATCTCGTTGCCGATCCGCACCGTGTGAAGGGGATGATTCGTCCCGCCAGGAATTGTGAGGGGCACGGTTCCACCGACCGTTCCGTCTGTCTTCTGCATTCCGAAATCCCACGAGAAGAACAACTCGCCGTTCAGCTCGGTGAACTGGCCGCCAAAGCCCATGCTCCCGCCGGCGGTGCCGTTGATGTCCTTGAACTGGAAGGTGCCGGGTCCGGTTCCATCGGAGCGCCAGAGTTCCGTGCCGCTCCCGTCGTTGGCCTCGAAGAAGAGCAGCCCGTTGAAGACGTAGAAGTCGTTCTCGTCCTGGTAGCTCGACGGGTAGGGCAGCCCATCGGCCGATCCGGGGCCGATGTTCTTGACCATGTGGGTACCCGACTCGGTCCCGTCCGAGATCCAGAGCTCCTTGCCGTCGGTCGGATCCTTGTAGGTGAAGAAGAAGCTGTCCCCGTAGGGGGTCAGGTTGTAGGCGGCATTCGTTGAGGAAGACTTGATGTCTTTGACCATCGTCGTTCCGGCGACCGTCCCGTCGGTCTTCCACAGTTCCTTGCTGACGAAGGCATCACCTCCCAATCCGTCCGAATTGGCGAGGAAATACATGGTGTCGCCGACGACTGTCAGATTGACGGGCGCCCCGCTTTCGAAGATGACCTCGTTGAAATCGAAGAAGAGCTCGGTACCCTCGGTGGTTCCGTCGGTTCGCCACATCTCGATCCCGGTCAACGAATCCTTGAGGGCGGTGAAGTAGACCATCCCTTTGAACTCCGTGTACCAGCTGGGCAGGCTCGAATTCGGTGCCCCGACGGATATGTCCTTGAGAAGGTAGGTCCCTTCGTCGGTGCCGTCCGAACGCCAGAGCTCCTGACCGTGGTCTTCGCCGTTGGTGAATCCGTCGTTGGAGTCGTAGATGAGGATTCCGTCGAGGTCGACGCCGCCGGCCTGGTCGGCATTGTTTCCGCCCTGCAGCGGATCGCCGTCTCCGGCTCCGGGATCGGCGTCCTTTACCTGCGAGACGACAACCGGTTCGAGGTTTGCCTCGGCCTCGGCCTCGATCGAAAAGCCGAACGCGGACATGAACGTGATCAGGAGGACCAGCCTGGACTTCAGTCCGGTCGTGCCTGCTGCCTGAGTCATGTTGGAACTTCCTCCTCAGCCCTGCCCGGGCTTCGATCCCATTTCGCCGGGTCCGGAACCTCGAATCCCGGTCCCCTTGACCGTATCAGGGCCTCACGCACCCGCTGTGAATTTTCGCGCCACTCCCGGGACCTTTGCCCTACTCGCTTCCACCCGGAGCACTTGCTTCAGCCAGACAGCGCCGGAGAGTCTCGAGATCTTCCACGTCCAACCCGACCAGTCTGTCGGGCGGCTCCTTCAGGATCGCCTCGGCCTTCCTCGCTACCCTCTTGCCTTTCGCGGTGGCTTCGACGAGCCTGCTCCTGCGATCCCGCGGGTCTGCCTTGCGGATGACCAGCCCCTTTTCTTCGAGATCGTTGATCAGGGTGGTCAGGTTGGGGCGCTCCATGCCGAGCAGGTCCGCCAGCTCACCCATCTGCATCGACCGCTTCGCAACACGGCGCACCGCCCGGGTCCGTCCGAACGACATTCCCGTGACTTCGGTTACTTTGCGCCGGCGCTGGTTGTCGAGCACGAGGTCCGACATCAACTGCCAGACCTCGCGCGCAACCGCCGAATTGTCGTCAGCGGAACTCATGTGGGGGCGAGCTTATGCAACCGCGGCATCCGGGTCGAGTTCCCGTCTGGTACGCCGAGCGGACTCGCGGGCCGTGCTACTGGTAGCAACGAGTCCGAGCACCAGCATCCCGACGCCGGACGCAGCGAGAGCCCACCATGCGCCGTGACTTGCCATGGCCAGGTCGGCGCCGGTTGAACTTCCAGGGTGGGAAGTCACTATTGCGCCGACTATCGCGACACCCACAGCCTGGCCGAACTGGCGGGACGTAGTGGCCACTGCCGCCGCTACGCCCGCCTGGGAAACGGGCATTCCGGAAACCGCCGCGTTGGTGATCGGCGCGTTCACCAGTCCGAAGCCGGTTCCAAAGATCACGTAAGCGACCACCAGCCACGCAAAGGGAGTCCCGGCCCCGATCCCGACCAGCATCCCGCAGGAAATGATGGTGGTCGCCGACGCGATCAGCAGGGGCTTGCGCGGGCCCTCGCGGCCGGTGATGCGCCCCGAGACCGGGGACATGATCACGGTCATCAGGGCCAGGGGAACGACAGCGAGGCCGGCTTCGAGCGGAGCTAGCCCGCGTACCTCCTGCAGGTAGAGCGTGTTCAGGAAAAGGAAACCCCCGAAGGTCGCGAAGGCGGCAACCGAAAGCGTGATCGAAGCGGAGAATGGGATCGAGCGGAAAAACCTCAGGTCAATCAGCGGCTGATCCCGCTGTGGTTCGTAGGCCAGCAGCCCGGCCAGCGAGACGACGGCAACCGAGAAGGCGCCCAGGATCAGCGGCGATTCCCAGCCGGCGCTGGGGCCCTCGATGATTCCGAAGGTCACCGACGCCAGCAGGCCAACCATCAGGACCTGGCCCACGGGGTCAAAGCGCCGGGGCGTCTCGGCCTTCGATTCCGGGACGAAACAGCTGATCAACCCAATCGCAGCAGCCCCCAGCGGGACGTTCATCAGGAAGATCCAGTCCCAGCCGAGGGTGGAAACCAGACCCCCTCCGACCACCGGGCCCAGGGCCATCGAGACACCGAACACCGCGCCCCAGACCCCGATCGCCTGGGCCCGCTCCCGTGGTTCCACGAAGGTGTTGGTGATTATCGACATCGCAACCGGGTTGAGCATCGAGGCCCCGACCCCCTGAAGCACCCGAAAGGCGACCAGCAGTTCCACGTTCGGGGCAAAGCTGCAGAGCAGGGATGCGGCCGAGAAGACGCTCATGCCGGTGATCAGCGTCCGCTTGCGTCCCAGCCGGTCTGCCATTGATCCGGCGAACATCAGGAAGCTGGCCATCATCACCGTGTAGGCGCTCACGGTCCACTGGAGCCAGGAAACGTCAGCCTGCATGTCTCTCCCGATTGCGGGGAGAGCGACATTCATCGCGGTCACGTCGAGTCCGACCATGAACAGGCTCATCGAGCAGATCATCAAGACGCCGATCTTCCTGTTGCGACTGAGGGTGCCCGTGTTGGTCATGGAATGCCTCCTGTCAATTACTTACGTTTCTATAACTATTATATTATCATAAATAATACTGAACAGACCTGGTGTCCCTGTCGATTGGGGCGATCCACGTCTCAAGCAAGGGTCCTGCCCCGGGCGCCGGATTGCCCTGCTCGCTGGCCCGTTCTTCGCGGTGACTTTCCTCGCGTCAATTCCGGCCGTACTGCTCTACGGCCCGATGCTCGACGATCCTGAGTTCATCCTTGGCGCCGGGGAATTGGAAGGATTGCCGATCTTGTTGGCGATTTTCGGTGGCACCGGATAGCTTCGGTTGGGGGCAATTTGACCGACTGGAGATGTGAGGCAATGTTTGATCCCGATTCCTACCGCGAGCAGAGTCTCAGGACATGGGGCGAGATGGCGCCCGGCTGGCGCGACCGCAACGACTGGATGATGTCGATCACCGGCGTGGTCAATGACTGGCTCGTCGAGCACGCTGATCCTCAACCCGGCCAACGCTTCCTCGAAGTCGCCTGTGGCGCGGGTGACCTGGGATGCCAGGTGGCCGACCGGGTCGGGGACGAAGGCCACGTGATTTCCACCGATTTCGCGCCCGAGATGGTCGAGGTTGCCGGCAACCGCGGGAACGAGAGGGGGCTCTCGAACCTCGAACACCGGGTACTGGACGCCGAGCAGATGGACCTCGAAGACGACAGTGTGGATGGCATGGTCTGCCGTTGGGGCTACATGCTGATGGCCGATCCCGCGGCTGCCCTGCGTGAGTCGAAGCGCGTGCTTCGTGACGGTGGCAATCTGGCCTTCGCGGTCTGGGCTGCGCCGGATCGCAACCCGTGGGCGGCGATTCCGGGGATGACCCTGGTCCAGCGGGGCCACATGGACCCTCCGGAACCGGGTGCTCCCGGCATCTTCGGGATGGCCGACCCCGACCGGATTCGCGACCTGGTGACCGGCGCGGGACTAGCCGAGCCCGAACTGGAAGAAATCCCCTTCGAGTTCACCTATCCCGACTTCGATGATCTCTGGGATTCGATCGTGCGAATCGCCGGACCACTGGCCAACGCAATCAAGGCCCAACCCGAAGACGAGCAGGTAGCGACCAGGGAAGCGATAAAGGAGAATTTCGCCAGTTTCCAGGGCGAGGATGGCTCCTACGCCGCTGCCGCCGTTACCTGGGGAGTCCTGACCGGCTGATCGAACGGAAGCCCCGAGGGCGCACCCTCCGGGGGCAACTGTCCCTTCAGTCCGGGGAACGGCAACTGCGGACGAAGAAAAAGTACGTGTGCGTACGCTATTGTCGTGGTGGCGGGTCGGCCGCCATGGGAAAAGACCCTTGAGGAGGGGTACGTGAAGCACATCCGTTCGATGTTGCGAGCAGGCGCAGCAGGCATTCCGGTTCTTCTGGCGTTGTTGGCCACGACAACGGACGCAAGCGGCAAGACGGCCCCCTACGAGCCGATTGCCGTGCACCACCTCTCTGTTCCGGCCGGATACTCGGGTGAATCGGAACCGGACTGGCTTCCGGACGGGAAGCACCTGGTCGCCGTGGTCGCATCCCCCGATCTCAGCGCACCGCAGCTCGCGATCACCCGCCTCGACGGTTCCCATCCCAAGTGTGTGACCTGCGGCCTGGACACGAGTGTGGTTCCCGGCGCCCCTGACGGGGCGGCTTACGGCAAGCCCCTCCCGTTCCCGGACGGCAAGCGGCTGATGGTACGGCTTGGCCTGAGACCCGGCGGCGGAGGCAGCGCCACCCAGAACTTCACCTACGGAGTCGTGGAGTGCAAGCCCAGCCTGGCCGATTGCCAGGAGCGGTCGCTGGCGCCGATCATCATGCCGGGAGGCGGAATCGACCAGGGGACCCAGAACCGGGAAGGCCGCCTCTCGCCGGACGGTCGCTGGTTCGGCTGGACCGAGTTCACCCTTCACGGGACTGCGATGTCGATCGGCCTGCTGGCGAAGTACGGCGACCAGTACGACCTGAAAAACGTGAGGGTCCTCAATCCTTCGGACCCGCTCGGCACCAATTCTGCGGCCTGGCGAGCGCAGTCCGGTTATTTCGAACTGAAGAACTTCACTTCCGATGGAAAGTCGGTTCTCTACTCGACCACCTACGACGCCGACAACTTCGACACCTGGCGGGTGGATCTCCGGACCGGAAAGCGAACCCGCATCACCAGGGGGATCGACTGGGAGGAAGACGTTTCCACCTCCCCGGATGGCGGCTCCTACCTCCAGTTCAGCTCACGGGGCTTCGACCGAATGCCGATCTTCGCCCTGATGCCGAGGCCGCCGTTCATCGATTTCGCATTCTTCTCCTGGGTCGGCCGTTACGAGCTCAACCAGGTCAACCGCAAGTGCCTGCTGGAGCCGTGGCTCATGGACACCGGAGGCGAGCGGGGAACCTACTTCGGCCAGCCGGTGGACCCGCGACCGGGCACGGGCTGGGACAACCGTACGCTCGGCCAGTGGAGCCCGGACGGCACCAGACTGCTGATCTGGCAGGCCCGTGGCAATGACGACGGCACGCCGCAGAAGCCCGGAGCCAGAATGGTGATTGCCGACCTCCCGGCCCGCAAGGCGATCCAAAAACAGGCCAACAACAAGACCCCGGTTCCGGACTGGGCACCGGTGAGGGATTCCTACACCGGGTTCCTCGCCAATTCCGGCACCTTCACGGTGTACGGGAGGAAGGCCGGAAAGGCCACGGTGAGCATGACCGGAAGTGCCTTCGCGGGGAGCTGGAGCGTCACCTATGACAACTACTCGGATGACGGCAAGTCATTCCTCGACGGGACCGAGTCGACCAGCCAGGAATCGATCCTGAGCGGGATCCAGTGGAACGCTTCGCTGACCCTGCGGGGAAAGCACACCGGTTACCTCAACGCGAACCTGAAGATCTCCAAGGGCGAGAACGGCTCGGGTGGGCAGGTTTCCGGCACGGTCAGCCAGCGACTTGACAAGCGCAAGGTCTCGAAATTCCCGTCCGCCACATGCAAGCCGCTGGCGAGGCCGAAGCTGCGGGTGAAGACCCGCAAGGCCGGCGGCGGAAGGGTCCGGCTCCTGGTCACCGGGCGGGTGACCGCCGATCCCGTCTGGCGGCCCGTGCGGCACGCCACCCTGCGGCTTGGCAAGAAGCGCACCTTCAGCAACAGCAAGGGCGTCGCCTACCTGAAGGGCCGCCCGGGTCAGAAGGTGACCGTGAAAGCGGCGGGCTTTACCGGCGCGAAGGCACGGGTGCCGCGCCGAGGCCGACACTGATCACGTCGACCATGTCCCCGGTCAGTCCGGGCAAGGTCCCGACCCGGCCGCGTCTGACCTCCTCGGCGATCAGCTCTGTGGTGCCGCGAACCACTGCCCGCGGAGCGAGCCGGGGCAGCGGCGCAAGGGTCCGGTCCGTGGCCCTCATGTAGCGGGCCAGTCCGGCAAACAGATCCTCGAAGGGCCGCAGCAGGTCGATCCGCTTTTCCAGTCCTTCGGTGCCGGCAGCCGGCAACTCGACCATGAAGGCCCGCGCGAACTCGGGGCGATCACGCCACCAGCGCAGGTAGGCATCCATGCCGCCCGCGATCACCTCCTGCCACGGGCGCTCGCTGAAATCGCCCGCCGCCTCGAGAACCTCATCGATCATGCCCCGCGAATATTCGTCGCAAAGGGCAAGGAAGCAGCCGAGCTTGCCGTCGAACTCCTGGTAGAAGGACGATCTGGATACCCGGGCCCGGGTCACGACGTCCGGCACGCTGGCCACCTGATAGCCGTTCTCGGCAACCAGTTCGAGCATCGCCCGGAGCAGCCGTTCCCTCTGTGAGGCACGGACGTAATCGGCCGACAGGCGGTGCCTTCCCCTCGGCAGCGGATCGGGATTCCAGCCCCCCACGGTCGCTTCGTCCATGTCCGGGATTCTAGAGGCGCTACACGGTCGGGAGTCGAACTTCCCTTCGGCAACGGAACCTTTGATGCATGGGGGCCAGGTCGCTAGTCTCGGAACAGATTCCAGATCCCGCGGGGGCAAGCCGCTGATGTTCTTCCCAGGTTTTCGATTTTCACTTTCGTTGCTGGTTGCCGCGTTCGTCTCGCTGCTCATCGCCGCGCCTGCATCGGCATACGTGCTTGGGCCGTATCCGGGAAACCCGATCACGATTCCGAATTCGGGCTCCGGATCGCCCTATCCGTCCACCTTGTCGCTGGGGAGCGTCATCGGGAAGCTCGACAGCATGACCGCCCAGGTGAATGTCAGCCACGAATTCGCCGGTGACATAGACCTGTTGCTTGTCTCACCCCAGGGGGTCGGCGTGATGCTCATGTCCGACACCTGTGGCAGCCAGACCATTTCCAGCATGTCCTTCACCTTCAGCGACTCGGCCGCGTCAATGCTCCCGGAAACGGCTACCTGCACCTCCGGCACCTACAAACCGACCGATTACGTCAGCTCGACACAGGACACCTTTCCCTCACCGGCCCCGAGTTCGTATTCGCCAACGCTGTCGGCATACAAGGGCATAGATCCGACCGGGAACTGGAGCCTCTTCGTCGTCGACGACGCCGCCGGCGATACGGGGGCGATCAATAGCTGGAGCCTCACCTTCGATGTGTCCCCGGCCGAGATCAAGGTTCCCGAATTCGGCACTTCCGGCAAGGCCGAGCCATACCCTTCGACCAGAACGGTAAACACCCCGCCGGGCCGGGTGATCTCGGATCTCAAACTGAACATCCAGGGTTTCGGCCATTCGAGTCCCGGGGACGTAGACATGCTGCTCGCCGACGACAAGGGGAACGCCGCCGTCGTTATGTCGGACTCCTGCGGGAGTGATCCCTTCTACGGAAGGAACTGGACCTTTGGCGATCCGTTCGTGGACGCTCTCGGTGAGTCCGGACCCTGCCCGGACGGGAATTACCAGACCACCGATTACCTGACCGCCCCCGATGATCAGTGGCCGGCCCCGGCTCCCGCACCACAGTTCGGGAACTTCAGCGACGTCTTCGGAGGCCTGGAGGGAGGGGTCTGGAGTCTCTATGTGGTTGACGACAGCGAAGGGAACTACGGGTACATAAACGGATGGAACCTGGAACTGGAAACCAGGCCTGCCACCCCGGTCGGCTTCTCCAGTCCGACCGCGACCGTGGCCGAAGGGCGGCGCGGTTTCGTCTTCCTCGGCCGCGACGGCCCGACTCCCTACGGTCCGGGGGAGGTCACCCTCGGCGCCCGGTCAGGCTCCGCCCGGGCGGACAGCGATTTCAGATTCCGGGGTTCCACCCTCGAGTTCGGCCGGGACTACCTTGGAACCAGAATCGGCCTGGATCCCATTGACGACGGAATCGCCGAGAAGGCCGAGAAGTTCCAACTGGTCCTATCGAACCCGCAAGGTGATGCGGCCCTTTCGGACGCGACCAGCAGCATCACCGTGTCGATCCCGGCCTCGAAGAACGCAACCCTGAAGTTGGGCAGACTCGGGCTCAACCGGAAGAAGGGAACCGGAACCCTGACCGCCAGGGTTTCGTCCCCGGGCAGGGTTTCCGTCTCCGGCAAGGGTCTGGTCCGCTCGACGAAGAAGCTCACGAGCGCGGGCAAGGTTGTCCTGCCCCTGAAGGCGACCGGGAAGGCAAAACGGACCCTCCGGAAAACCGGCCAGGTGACGATGAAAGCCAAAGTCACCTACCGCACGCTGGGTGGACGGAAGGTCACCCGGACCCGGTCGTTCAGCCTCAAGTCAGGCGGACACCACTGAGCCGACCTGCCGGTCGCCGTCCCCGGAACGAGCCGTGACCAAGACCGCGACGGCTGCCGGAAGCTAGCGCCGCCCGGCGTGATGCCGCGGCTTCTTCCTGACCAGGGTCACCATGCGGGACTTCGTCCTGGCTTTGCCGCCTTTCGGAGTGAAACTGACCAGCACTTTCACCCTGACCCTGCCCTTTCGCCTGAGGTTCCGGGCCGCCTTGCCTCTCGCGGCGATCGTCAGTTTGACGGTCTTCGCCCCTCCCACCGTCCTGGCCTGCGGCTTGACCGCCCCGGTGCCCTGGAGCCGGAGCTTGCCGGCGCCCGGAAGCTTCACCCCGATCATGCCGCTTCCGTTCTTCCTGTTCAGCGAGACCTTTCCGAACTGGAACTGATTCGAAGGCACGACCGGCGGTTCCGGGTCGTCGGGCTCGTCCGGGGGCGGATCCTGTGGACAGGCCTCCTGGGTGCCCACGGTCGGGATCGCCAGGGGGTCCGGCGGCAGGGGATCGGCCTCCGGCTTGACCGCAATCGTCATCACAAATGGGCCGCGGGGAATAGAAGCGCTCTGGCAGATTCCCGCCTCTTCGCCGAGCGCCGTGTTTCCGGAGACGGTGGTGTCCGCCTCGCCTTCAACCCAGCGGTAGGGACTCTGGTTGCCCTCGATCGTCGATTCGTTGTCGATCAACTCGGTTCCGCTGACGGGTTGCTCGAGCAGGCTGGTCCGGTAAGGGGTGCCGATCATCACCGCGTAGTCGCCGGCGTCGGTACCGCTGAAACTGTTTCCGGTCACCTTCGTGCCGTCGTCCTCGACCCTCACCCCGTAGGTCACGTCCTCGAAGTCGTTGTCGCTGATCGTGTTGTCGGCAGCGCGGTCAAGGGCGATGCCGGTCGAATACTGGGGGGCGTGGTCGGTGTCCCCGCATTCCATCGGCAAGATGTTTTCTCCCATCCGGGAGGCCACCCAAACCCCGCTCACCCCGCCGATCAGGTGATTTCCGTCGATCAGGTTTCCGGTCGCGCCGAAACGGCGCTCGAAGTACCGGTCGGGCTTCGAGTTCCTGTACTCGCCGCAGTTGGTGTAGAGGTAGATTCCGCCAGCCGAGTTGCCTTCGAAAGTGTTGCCGCTCACCGTATTGCGCCGGGAACCGTCGATCGAAAGGCCCTCGCGGCCGGTGCCCCAGACGCGTAACTGGACACCGTTGAAGCTCTCCACCTGCCCGTCCGGGCCGTTCTCGCCGAAACCGTTGTCAATGATCCGGTTGTCGCTGACGGTGTTGTCGGCCGAGCCCGCCTCAAGGTAGATGCCGCTGCTGCCGGCACCCTCGATCACCGAGTCGCGGATCGTCGTGTAGGTCACATAGCCGTCGACGAATATCCCGACCCCCTTCGTCCCGGTAACCGTGTTGTTTTCGAGGTCAACATCCTTGAGCCAGTTGTCGTATTCCCCGCCGTCCGCCAGGTCCCGGAACCCGTCCCGCGTGATCTTCATGCCGTTGAGGAAACCGCTGACCTCGCAGTTGCGAACGGTGACCTGGTCCAGGTTCTGGTCGGCTGGCGTTTCGATGAGGATCCCGACGCCCTTGGTCTTTTCGGTGGCGACCGATGCGCCGCGGCAGTCGAGCGTCACGTCGGATGCCGTGATCTCGACTCCCTTGGTGTAGGTGCAGGAGGGGTCCAGCTGGGCATCCGCGGTGAGCACCACTGTGTCATCGGCGCTCGAGCAGGGAATAACCGGGAAGCCCGGGTCGGGATAGGGGTCATCCGCACTCGCGGGGCCAGTGGCCACCGACCAGACCCCGGCGAGAATCGCCGCCACCAACAGCCCTGCCTTACCGAGTCGCAAATCTCCCTTTCCGTCCTGCTGAATGAACCGGCACGAACCGTATCCATTGACCTGCCCAACTTCAACAAGAAAGGGGCAGAAGCCCGATGGTGCCGCTGATGTGGTCCAGCGGGAGAGATCGCGATCGGTGTGCCGTGCCCTGGCGGCCGTTCCAGGTTCTTCATTCCCCGCTGGCGACCCACGTCGGCCATCGCCGGACATGCTGATCGCAGAGCGGTACGGCGTCAGCAGGTCCCGCCGGGCTTGACGGTCACGCTGACCGCCTTCGCCCTGGCGTGGTTTCGCAGCGTGAGCCGTCCGGCACAGGGACGCGAAGTGACCGTGGCGCCGGTGACTCTGACCCGGTAGCCGTCGGGATAGACCAGCTTCTGGGTGGCGATCACGCTGGGGAGCCTGCGGATGAACTTGCCGCCACCGGTTCGGGCGGTTTTGAACTTCAGCGACATGACTCGCGTGGCAGGGTCAAAGGAAAGGCTGGTCGGCTTGCCGGTCAGGGCTACGGGGTATGGCCGCGTGAGCGCCTGAAGCACCGGCTGGTTCACGACCGACCCGGGGTTCGGAGTGGACTCCTCGGTGACCAGGTTCTCGTTGTAGGCCCAGAAGATCCAGGACATGAGGCCACCGTCGTAAAGCGAGGTCAGCCGGTCCAGCTTCGCGGTGTCACCGGTCGCTCCGAACTCGGTCAGCACCACCGGTTTGCTGTCGCGTCGGGCAGCCTTTACCGACTGTTCCACGACCTTGGCGTCACCCTCGGCGCTCACCGCGTAGTTATGCACCGCGAGTGAGGCTCCGGTCGAGCCGGGCAGTGAAGTCGGTGTGCCGAAGTTGTAGGTGACGAACGGTTCCACAAAGATCTGCTGGCGTTTGGTCAGCTTCCTGGTCGCCGCGACAACCTTGCGGGCGAAAGGCATGATGCGTTCCCGCTCGAGGTCCGGGCAGCCGGTCTCCGCGTCGTAACAGGCCGAGTAATCGGCTCCCGGCCACGGCTCGTTGAAGGTCTCGTAGCCGATCACATGCGAGTTGCTTCGGAATTTCTTCACTACCGCCAGGAGGCCCTGGATGAACCAGTCCTGGAGGCCCTTGCCTTCGACCGTCGTGTTCATCCAGAAGTGCTCGAATGCCCGCTGCATGGCCGGGTTGAGGAGGTAGTAGACCGGGAAGTACACGTTCGGGTTCGAGAGGCCGTCGTCGACCGCCCACCAGTCGGGGAAACCGTTGCCGTTGTACTTCGGGGAGAAGCCGTCCTGATGGAAGTCGACGAGTGTGTAGATCCCGGCCCTGGTCAGAACGTTCACGGTCTTCGCCAGGTTCGAGATGTAAGTCTCGCTGGGCTGGCCGGGCTCCGGCATCAGTCCCTGGAAATCCACGCCGAGCCGCACCACGTTGAACCCGTGCCTGGCCAATAGAGCCGCGTCATCGGCTCCGAAGCCATCGGCCGCCGGGTAGTACGGCGCATGCTTCGAAACCTCGTTGACCCCACGCAGCTGCACCACACGACCGGTGCGGTCGACGAACCAGCGGCCCTTGCCCGAAAGCGGGGCGAGCGCACCTTTGAACGCCCCGGCCGGAACCTTCTTGGTCTTCTTGGTCTTCTTCTTGCCCTTCCCCTTCTTGACTGCTGACGATCCAGCCGGTGCGGTGCCGGCATTGGCAGCCGGGACCACGGCAACCAGCATGGATGCGAAAAGGACCAGCAGGAATGTCTTGACTCGGTTCATGGATTCCATTCGGCACAAACGCGGGAAGGCGCGGCTCGCCCCCCGGCTAGTCAAGAACAGGTTAGACCAGCATTCGATGCGCTATTCGAAGGGCCGAGTCCGACAACCGCCTGGGCCGGCCCGTCTAGTTGAGCGAGCCTTCGACATCCTGGACCGGGTCGTACCACCCGTTCTCGAGGATCCATGCCTGGAGGTCACGGTCGAGGCCGAAGATCACGCCGAATCCGACCACCAGGAAAAGGGCTCCGACTACCTTGCGGAAGGTGCCGTGTGGATCGCTGAGCCAGTTGAGCCGGTCCACCACCGCCCGGCCGAACAGACTGATCAGCAGCAGGATCAGGGCCAGCCCCGCAGCGTAGGCGATCAGGTTGATGAAGCCTTCAGCGAAGGAGGCGGGGAAGGTAACGGCGATGATCAGGGCATAGGTGGGGCTGCAGCTGTTGAATACCGGCCCGAGAGCGGCACCGAGCAGGATGTCCCGTTTGATCCCGGTTTCGTCCCGTGACCTGTCGAGCAGGTTGTTCGCACCGGCGGAGATTCCGGTCGCGACCATGAGCCGGTCCCAGATCGAAGGCCAGAGCAGCGTGATGCCGAACAGCACCACGACGCCACCGGCGAGGATCGACCAGACATCGTCGGGAATCCCCAGCAGCGCCGTGGTCGTTTTCAGCAGAAGTGAGAAGACGATGATCGAGACGGCCAGGCTGATCACGATCGTCAGGGGGTGCCGAAGCGATCGCCGGTCTTCATCTTCGTCCCCGCTCAGCACCGATCCCCCGACGATCACCGGGAGAAGCGGCAGGACGCAGGGCGCAGCGGCGGTCAGTACGCCGGCGAGGAAGGAGACAACCTGAAGGTCCATCGATCAGGTCTTGCGGACCAACCGGCCGGTTACTGGAGCAGGGCCGCGGTCACGCTGGCGAGGGTCGGCTCCTCGTAGGCGACGTAGCTGTCGATCTTCTCGCCGTTGTCGTCAACCTTGACCATTGTCGTCTGAAGGGTGACCCCGTACTTCTGGCGGAGATCCTGATTCGAGTCGTAGTCGACCTTGAAGATCGTCACCCCGTCCGGGACGCCACTGGCCTCGATGTCATCCTCGAGCGCCTGGCACTGGGAGCACCATGGGGCGTGGAAGAACAGCAGTTTGTCCCCGGGCGTCGAAGCAACCAGCTCCGGCGAGTAGTCCACATACTGACCCGGCTGAGACGAGGCCTGTTGGCCGCCCGTGCCGTTGCCATCCATGGTGTCCTTCTCCATCGATGCGTCTGCGCCTTGGGTCGTAGTCCCGGAACCGTCGGCGCCACCGGTTGTGGCGGTCGCGGAGGCGGTGGCCTGGTCGTTTTCCGTGGATGACGAGTCGTCCGAGGAGCATCCGGCGAAGGCCAGTCCAGCCGCCAGAACGACGGCCAGGACACCCACCAGAGCTATGCGCTTGTTAGCCATGGCTTCAATCCAACTACCCGCTTCTTACGAAAATCTGAACCCGGATCATCGGCACCATGGCCTTCGACCACCGGTAGCTACTTCCCGACCCTGATCGCCCGCTTCACGGCCTTGCCTCCGGCATTGCCCGATGAGATCCGGAAGGTGAGCCGGATCTTGCCCGGCTTCCTTGGCCTGAACCGAACCCTGACCGTCTTCGACTTGCCGGCCGCGATCTTGCCGACTTTCGCGGCCGCCCGGACTCCTCGGCCCGTGACCTTCAGATTCACTCCGTTCGCGACCGCGTTGCCGGAATTTACGATCCTGACCTTGAAGGTGACCTTTCTCCCCTTCCTGGCCTTCTTCGGACCCGATATCCCCACCTTGCCGATCCGGGCCCGGTGAACCGTGGTGTCAACCGTCGTGGAGGCTGCCTCGATCGACTCATCCGGAAGCTGTCCCTCCTCCCAGGCGGCCGTGACTCGGCCCTCGGAATCGACGGCCAGTTTCGGGTCGGTTGCGAAGCCACCGCCGGAGAGGGTCGTCACCGGTCCGAATGATCCGGTGGCGGTGCGGGTTGCCGACCGGATTCCGGCCGGTCCGGCCCAGGCAACGGTGACGGTTCCGTCGGGTGCGGTGACAACCGACGGAGAGATGGCCTGCTGGCCGGATGGCGTGAGATCAACCGGGGCCGGGAAAGGCCCCGTTCCGGTGCGCCCGGAAGACTGGATGATGAAGCTGACGGGGACGTCGTTGCGAACCCAGGCCAGTGCCTCACCGGCTGACTTCGAGACCGAGAGCGACAGTTCGGACACCCCGCCTGCCTGCGAGACGTCCACCCCATTGCCGAAGAACTGCTGGCCGGCGGGCCTTGATGCGACCTGAACCGTCCCCGAACCGGATGGTCCGCGCAGCCAGGCGGCGGTCACGGCACCGTCCCCGTCGACCCCGAGCCGCGGGGCTTCGGAATCTGCTCCCGCCAGGGAAAGGTTGTTGGCTGGCGCAAAGGCCCCGCCGGGGGGCCTGGTCCGCTCCTGGATGATCCTGTCGGCGCCGTCAAAGCGGTGCCACGCGATCGTGGTCGTTCCATCGGGCGCGATGACGGCCTGCGGATCCTTCGCGTCCTGATCGGGAATCGAGAGGTCCTGCGGGGCCGAAAAGCTGCCGTTGCGGGGCCGGCCGGCCTGCTGAACGACGTACTTGCCTGAAACGAACTGGCTCCAGACCACGACGTCCACGGAATCGACGGCAGCAATGAAAGGCGGTTCGACATCGGCCGAGCTCCCGGAGATTTCCTCCGGGCTGGAGAAGAAGACGGCGCCTGGAACTCTGCTGGCCGACTCCACCACATCCAGCAGACCGTTGTCGCGCACCCAGGCCACGACCGTGCTGCCGTCGGGCGCGACACCGATCGCCGGGTGTTCGGAGTAGACGCCCGGTGATGAAACCTGAAGTGGCGGACCGAACGAACCTCCGGGCGGGCGCGAGGCCACCTCGATCACCGAAACGCTCGGGCTTGAAATGCGTTGCCAGACCACGCTCGTGGTTCCATCCGCAGCGACCGCGACCGCCGGATCGAGGGCCTGGCTGTCGGGTGGCGTAAGCGTTGTCGCCGGCAGCTTCCAGGGACCCTGCGGTGCCGCTTTGGAATCGAGTGGCAACCAAAGAAAAAGCGCCGAAACCCAGAGGAATGTCGCCGTCGCCAGGAAAGTTCGTACTTCGCCCCTGGCCGTGCGAATCGCCGGCTCCGTTCGGATGCTCATCTGCCCTCCTGCCCCTTTCCGGGTTTTCCCTTTGCCAACCGTCTCGAACATAATTTGCGAGTGGTCCTCGTCTCCCGTCCCCGGGAAAACCGAAAGTATCAAACGGCCCTCAACCCGATCGGGTTCCGATCCCGCCCGGGGACCTTCACTCAAAGCAGGGTGAGAAGGGCCTTGACCGCGAGGTAGAGACCGCCGGCAAGGGCAACGGCTATCCCGATCTCCCGCATGTGCGAGTGGGTCCAGGCGTCGAAGCGGGCAACGTCGGCCGCGGCCCGCTCGGGCGCGAAATAACAGACGGCCAGGGAGATCTCGATCAGGGCGAACATGATCACGTTGAAGAGCAGGACGAGCAGGATGTCGACGAGAGTCGAGTACTGGTTAGCGTCGATCTCGGCGAGCGCCGACAGGTACCAGACGCTCGGCACGCTCAGCGCCGCCCCGACGACCATCGCGAGCCAGAATGAGTCCCGGGCGACCGCCCGAGCTACCCGCGATTCCTTCTTCTCCCCCTTTTCAGCCAATGCTTCCTTCTTCGCTCTTGACCTCCGACGGCGCTCCGCCCCCGGCAGTTCATGGCCCGCAAGCAGCGTCAGGGCGACCCCGATCAGCAGAAGACCGAGGATCAGACTGAGTATCGGTCGGGTCGAGCCCGTGGACCCGGAACCGATTGAGCCGGTGTCCGCGAAGGCAAGAATCGCCCACCCGGCAGCAAGACTGACGACAAAGCCGCCGATAAGGAAGCCCGAGAAGAGCTTCACCGGCTTGGGCCGGGCCAGCATCAGGATCGCCAGCGCGACAAGGGTTGGATAGAACGCCGAAACGGCCGCGAGCAGAAGAACCTTCGCCATCGAAGGGGAACCCTAGCCCTGGCGCTTTCCCGGGGCCTCAATCGATCCGGGTGAAAGGGTCAGCGCCTGCGGCGCGGGCAGGTCGTCAGCCTGCTCGGCAACAGCGGCAACAGCACCGGCCCCCACCTTCATTTCAGTCTTCGGTCAACGTCCAACCCGTTCTCCCGTGATGTTCCCTTCGTGTTCGACCGGTTCCGGATCGAAGGCACCGGGACGATCGACCCCGACACGGGCAAGGTCCACATCAAACGCTCACCCCGCCCGGCAAGGAGCACCTACCCGATGAACGGGATCGTCGCCACGTTCTAACGGTGACTCGACCCGGGCAGCACACCGGTCGCGACCGAACCCTGGACCCCGCGCTGCTCCGCACCTTCCTTCAATCTCGGGACATTTCCGCCAGCAGCTGTACCGAGATTGCTGGACGCTCCGGCCGGACCTGAAGGGCACGATCGAAAGCGGTGCCAGACATCGACGTGATGATGGGCTGAACCGCCGAGGGCCGAACGGGGCTGTGTTATGGTCGGACCATGGCCGGGGAGCCACGAGTCGCAGGGAGAAGCCTCAAGATCGCGTTAGCGGCCATCGCCGCCTCGCTTCCGTTGGCCGTCGCCACGATGGTCAGCCCGGTCGAAGCCGCGAAGGACGACACGACTCTGCTCAGCCTCGCCAAGGTGATTCCGGGAGGCAAGGTCAACGCGGACGTGGACGACTTCTCGATCTCGCTCTCGGCCAACGGGCGCTTCATGGCCTTCACGACGAATGCGACGAACCTCGACCCCAACGATACGAACTCCGACCCCGACATCTACGTGCGCGACACGCTTCTGGACACGACGACGCTCGTGACCCCCGGGGACGGATTCGACGATGCGGCCGGCAACGAACCGTCGATCTCCGATGACGGGCAGAAGGTCGCCTTCGTCGCCTTCGACGACATCGATCCGGACGACAACAACGGCGAGAACGACGTCTACGTGGCGGACCTTTCGACCCCCGCGCCGACACTCGAGCTGGTCAGCCGGCCGACCGGCACAGGAGCCGCTGCACCTGCGGTTCCGGAGGGCGTCCTGTTCGCGAACCCGGAGATCTCTGGCGACGGCTCGGCCGTCGCCTTCGGCTCTCTGGACAACTCACTCGATCCCACCAACGACTCCGACACCCTGCTCGGCTACTTCTACTCCGGCGACATATTCGTCCGCGACCTGGACACCGACACCACGGAGCTGGTGAGCCGCAACGCAACTGTGGACGGAAACCGGGCCTCGTACAACCCTTCGATCGACACCGACGGCAGCCACGTCAGCTTCGACACCCAGTCGTCGAACCTCGACCCCGGTGACTCCGACGAGGAAAGGGACGTTTACGTCCGCGACCGAACCGGCAACACACTGACCCTTGCCAGCCGGGCAGACGGGGCGGCCGGGGCCAAGGCGAACGACCTCGCGGTCGGTTCGTCGCTCAGCGGCGACGGCCAGGCGGTCTCCTATGTGAGCGCGGCGACCAATCTCGATGCCGCCGACAGCGACGCCACGCTAGATGTCTACCTGAGGAACATCGTCGGCGACGACACCGAGCTGATCAGCCGTGCAGACGGGGCAGCCGGAGACAAAGGGAACAAGGCCTCCCAGAACCCGTCGCTAAGCGCTGACGGCAACCGGGTCGCATTCATCAGTGCGGCACACAACCTCGACCCGGCGATGACGACCCCGGGGAATACCAACTTCGCGTATGTGAGGGACCTGAACACGAATACAACGAGGCTTCAGTCGCGGGCCGACGGCGGCAGCGGCGCGATCGCCAATGACGGAGTACGGTCGATCACGATGAGCGCTGGCGGCGTGGCGATCGGATTCGCCAGCAAGTCGACCAATCTGGACCCCGGCGACACCGACACGATTACCGACGCCTACATCCGCAACTCCGGTTCGGGCGACACGGTGCTGGCGAGCCTCGCGCCGACCGGCACCCCGGTCAACGCCAACGGCGAATCCCGCGATCCGTCGGTTTCCGCCGACGGCCGGTACGTCGCCTTCACGTCGTCGGGGACCAATATCGACCCGGCAGCCACGAACAACCGCTCCGACATCTTCGTTCTCGATACCCAGACCGGAGACGTAGAGCTGGCAAGCCGCGAGACCGGCGCCGCGGGCGCCGAGGGCGACGGAAGCTCCATCCTGCCGTCGATCTCGGCCAACGGCCGCTTCGTCGCGTTCGAATCCGAGGCGGAGAACTTCGCCGCCGACAACGACAGCGGTGATCAGGACCTCTTCGTCAGGGACCTGCAGACCGATACGACCACGCTGGTCAGCCTGAACTCGGCCGACGAGGACGTGGGCGGCTACCCCAGTGAGCCGTCGATTTCAGGTGACGGCACGAGGGTGGCCTTCCAGGCAGAGGATCCTTACCACCCGGACGACGGCAACGTTCACAGCGACATCTACGTCCGCGACCTCGCCACGGGCACCACGCTGCTTGCCAGCCGGCCGAACGGCAACACCAACCTGAGCGGTTCGGAAGAGTCCTACCTGCCCGCGATATCGGATGACGGAAGCTCGGTTGCGTTCGAATCTCAGGCTGACAACCTGACCGGACCCTCCTTGGTCCAACAGATCGTGGTCAGGAACATCGACCTGAACACGACAAAGGTCGCCAGTCGCGCCGACGGCCCTGCCGGGGCCATCGGCTCGGCCGACGCTCGGCGGCCCTCGATCTCATCCGATGGGTCGGTAGTGGCCTTCCAGAGTGACAGCACCAACCTCGATCCGGACGATACGACTTCGAATTCGAGTGTCTTCGTTCGGGACCTCAATGCCAACGATACGTCGCTGGCCAGCCGCGCAAGCGACGAGTCGCCGGCCGCAGGCGATGCCAGCAACGCGGCGGTCTCCGGTGACGGCACCTACGTGGCCTTTAGCTCGGCGGCGAACAACCTCGATCCGGCCTCCAGCGACACCAGGCCTGACATCTACCAGCGCGACCTTCTGGCCGGCACAACTAAGTTGGTGAGCCGGGCAACCGGGGCTGCGGGCGCCGAGGGCAACGACACCGACGACGATCCGGAGATGTCGCACCACGGCCGCATCGTCGCCTTCGAATCAGCCTCGACCAACCTCGATGCCGCCGACACTGACAGCGTGAGCGACGTCTATCTGCGCGAGGCGCTGGGCGCCGACACGACCGCACCGGTGACCACGATCACCGGTGGACCGACAGAAGGCTCGTTCATCGCGCAGGCCCAGACCCAGATGACCTTCACCGTCAATGAGACCTTCGCGACGAGTGAGTGCCGCTTTGACGCCGCCGCCTTCATCGCGTGCTCCGGCAACTTCGCGAGCGGGCCACTGACTGAGGGTGCTCACACGTTCGAGGTGCGCAGCACCGACCGCGTCGACAACCTCGAGGCTCCGGCGGTCTCCAGGACCTTCACCGTCGATACGGTCGAGCCGGGCACCCAGATCGACTCGGGACCCTCCGGGACAGTGAAGAACAAGACGCCAACGATGACTTTCAGTTCTCTGGAGGAGGGCGCGACACTCGAGTGCTCGTTGGACGGGGTGGCCTTCTCCCCATGTACGTCGCCGCTGAAGCTCGCACCCCTCTCGCAGGGAGGGCACGACTTCAAGGTGCGCGCAATCGACCAGGCGGGCAACACGGACGCCACACCGGCCTCGCGCAGCTTCACCGTTGACACGGTGATTACCGGGCGCGGCCTCAAGGTCGCCAAGAGCCGGAAGGTGGGCAAGAAGGTGAAAGTCCCGGTCACGGTCAAGACCGGTGAGAAGTCGACGGTTACTTTGACCGGCAAGGTCACCCGCGGCGGAGGGGCGCTGAAGAAGATCGTCCGCAAGCCGGCCAAGGACAAGAAGGTGGTCATCAACGCCGTGTTGAAGAAGAGCAAGCTCAACTCGAAGGTCAAGAAGCAGATCGCCATGGGCAAGAAGCCGAAGATGAAGCTGACGGTAAAGGTCACCGACGGGATCGGCAACGTGCGCACGACGAAGAAGACGGTACGGCTGAAGTAGTCGGCGAAAGCCAGCCGAAGCAGTCCGGGTCTTCGAGGACTCCGACCTCCAGATTCAATTCGATAGACGGGACGTACAGCCCGCCTCAGTCGACGATCGTCAGGCCGAAATGGTCTGAGATTCCGTGGAAGACCAGCTCGGCCCCGATGGCGAGAACGATCAAACCGAGTATGCCGTTGATCACGTCTATCCCGCGGGGGCCAATTCTGGCGATCAGCTCTCCGGCTCTGGTCAAAATCACGAAACTGATCGCCATCACAACGACGATCCCCAGGCAGAAACCGACGTAATCGGCGGCGCTGTCATGGCGGTTTGTCAGGCCCAGGGCGATCGCCAGGGCACCGGGACCGACCAGCAACGGGAAAGCCAGAGGACTGAAGGAAACGTCACGGTCGGCCGGGGCGGCCGCTTCGCCGAGATCCTTGCTCGGCGCATCCATGAGCATCTGCCAGCCGACCCAGCCGATTACCAGGCCCCCGACGAACTCAACCGCAGCGAGCGAAACCCCGAAGAAGTCGAGCAGGAAACTCCCCGCGAGAAGGAAGATGATGAGGATGACGCTCGCGATCCACGCCCCCCTGAAAGCCTGCGAGCGGCGAGCGCGCGCATCGAGATCTCTGGTTGCCCCGATGAACCAGGGTGTATTTCCGATCGGATCAATTATCGGAAAAAGGGCCACCACCGCTACCCCGCCCGCCTGCAGGAGCCCCTCCATCACGTTCGATGCTAACGCTACCTGAGGTTATTCCCGCTATTGCCAGCGTGCCGGTCGGGGTTCGTCAGTCGGTGTCGACCTCGAGGCGGGTGGGTGTCGGTGCGGTGAAGCTCCCCTTGTCGTAGTAGTCGGTCGGCATGAGAAGGTCCAGCTGCGGGGGTGAGGCAAAGCCGCCGAGCCAGGTCTCGTCGCCCACGCTGGTGTGGCCGTGGGCCACCCCGCATGGCGCGAGCGCGACGTCGCCCGCTTTCGCATCGATCCAGCTGCCGCCGATGAAGAACTTGCCGCTGCCGCGCCACATGATCAGGCACTCATCCGAGACCGGATGGGTATGGAGCTCGTCGGTCACCCCATTGGGGTCATACGCATAGTTGAAGCCCACGCTGCGCGAGCCGGCTCCGGGCCAGAGGATGAGGCGCATCGGAAGCCCGATGCCGCTGAACGCTGTTCCCATGAGCACGTTGAACAGCGCCCCGGAGCGCCTGACCTCCTCCCACTCCAGGTTCCAGGCGCGCATCTCCGGGTGGGTCTCCCTGAATTCGAATTCGGCCTCCGGCATCTCGACCGTGGCGGCGGTGGCACGCGCCTTGTCGGACGCGTCGTGATTGATCACAGCCCATTCCTCGTTGTAGAAACCGTGGTCGACGTAGAGGTCTATCTGGGGCGGCGTGATCTGGACGACGAGGATTGCCTCCCGCTTGCCGGTGTTACGGATCGCCCGCTCTGCACCCTCCGGTACGTAGGCGATGTCACCCGGCTCGAGCGAAACCCACTGGCCCCTCAGCCAGACCTCGGCCGTGCCGCTGTGGCAGAGGAAGGCCTCCTCGGCCATGTCGTAGCGGTACCGCTCGCCTTCGTGGCCGGGTTCGAGGGTGAGCACGTGAACGGCTTCGGTCTGAAAGCCGGTGCCGGGCCAGGCGATCAGCCTCGCGGGCGTGCCGTGAGAATCGATCACCGGACCGTTCCCGAGATTGGCCAGGGCACCACCCGATCTGATCTGGTCTGCCGACCGGTAACGGACGTCCAACGTCTGCGACGAAGAGAACGGATTCGACATGGCGCCGATTATTCACCATTGCCCGAGCAACGACAAATCGCTCCGGGGCCTGGATAGAAGCTATTCGCGAAGGGTGACTCGGTCACCCTGGCGAACATAGCGGGGGCAGGATTCGAACCTGCGACCTTCGGGTTATGAGCCCGACGAGCTTCCAGACTGCTCCACCCCGCGATATGAAGTTAACTCTCAAAAAGAGAAAGCCGATGATCGGACTCGAACCGATAACCT
>JAGQUR010000062.1 GCA_020438395.1 Solirubrobacterales bacterium
ACCAACCGCCCCGACATCCTCGACCCGGCCCTGCTCCGGCCCGGCCGTTTCGACCGCCAGGTTGCGGTTGATCGTCCCGACCGCCTCGGCCGCAAGAAGATTCTCGAAGTCCATTCCCGTGGCAAGCCGCTGGCCGGCGAGATCGACCTCGATGCCCTGGCCGGACAGACTCCCGGCTTCACCGGCGCCGACCTTTCCAACCTGATCAACGAGGCGGCCCTGCTGACCGCCCGCTCCGGCAAGCGCGAGATCACCCAGAACGAGCTCGAAGAGGGAATCATGCGGGTGATCGCCGGACCCGAGAAGAAGACCCGGATCATGTCGGAGAAGGAACGGAAGATCACCGCGTACCACGAGATGGGCCACGCCATCGTCGGCCATCTGCTTCCGAACTGCGACCCGGTCCACAAGGTTTCCGTGATCAGTCGCGGCCAGGCTCTCGGTTACACGATCTCCCTGCCGGCCGAGGACAAGTTCCTCACCTCCCGGGCCGAGCTGACCGAAACCATGGCCATGACCCTCGGTGGGCGTGCCGCCGAGGAACTGGTCTTCAACGAGGTCACGACCGGAGCATCGAATGACCTTGAGAAGGTCACCGGAACCGCCAAGCAGATGGTGATGCGTTTCGGCATGTCCGAGCGACTCGGCCCGCGGGTCTTCGGGCATGATCGCGGCCAGCCCTTCCTGGGCCGGGACATGGGTTCGGAGCCTGATTACTCGGATGAGATCGCCCGCGAGATCGACGACGAAATCCGTCGCATCGTCGAGAACGCGCATCAGACCGCCCGCGACATTCTCGACGAGCGCCGCGACGATCTGGAAAGGATCTCCGAGATCCTGCTGGTTCGCGAGACGATCGACGCCGAACAATTCGTCGCCCTGCTCGAAGGGGCAAGCGAAGAAGAGGTCTTTCCGCCCGAAAGCAGTTCCGATTCGACCGAGGAGGAATACCCCTCGGAGCCGGAGCCGGTCAACAAGCCGACCACCGAGCCGTCACCTTCGCCGCCGCGCCCCGGATACGCCGGCGGTATGACGGACATGCGCTCCGACCGGAGCTGAGCCGGGTCGGAATTCCGCGGGGGCCTTCCCCGGCGGCGGTTTCCGCGCTCCGCGACTCCCGGACCGAGTCGGGGATACTCCCCGCATGTCCGTCGAATCGATCGAATCCGAAGTTGTCGTTGTCGGTGCCGGGTTGGCCGGACTTTCGGCTGCCCGCGAACTGAAACGCCTCGGGGTGGACGTGACCGTGGTCGAGGCCCGCGACCGGGTCGGCGGGCGCACCGAGGCAGGCCAGCTCTCCGACGGCCAGTGGATCGAGCTCGGTGGCCAGTGGGTCGGACCCACGCAGGACCGCATGTACGAGCTGATCGCCGAGCTCGGCCTGGAGACCATCGCGACCTACAACGACGGCGACATCGTCTTCGGCCTCGGCAACCGCACGGGGCGGCTCGCGGGCCGCAAGGGGGCGATCCCGCGCCTGAACCCCTTCGCGATCGCCGACCTCGCCCAGGGCACCCTGCGCTGGGGCCGGCTGGCCCGCAAGGTCGACCTCGCCGAGCCGTGGCGCACCCCGGGCGCCCGGGAGCTGGACGGGCAGACCTTCCGCAGCTGGGTGCACCGCAACCTCCGCACCCCGCAGGGGCGGGCCTACTTCGAGCTCTACTGCGACGCCGTCTTCTCCGCCGACCTCTCCGACATCTCGCTGCTCCACGCGCTCTTCTACACCCACTCCGGCACCGACATGGACACGCTGATGGCCGTCGACCGCGGCGCCCAGCAGGACCGGATCGCCGGCGGCTCGTGGCGGATCAGCGAGCGGATGGCGGCCGACCTCGACGTCCGCCTCGGCGACCCGGTGCGCACGGTGCAGCAGACCGAGGACGGCGTCCGCGTGACGACCCGCGGCGGCACGTCGCACGACGCCGCGCGGGCGATCATCACGCTGCCGCCGACCCTCGCCGGCCGCCTGGAGTACGACCCGCCGCTGCCGAGCTGGCGCGACCAGCTCACCCAGAAGCTCCCCTCGGGCAGCGTCTTCAAGGTGTACGCCGTCTACCCGACGCCCTTCTGGCGCGAGGAGGGGCTCAACGGCCAGGCGGGCTCGGACCGCGGCCCGGTCAAGGTCACCTTCGACAACACCCCGCCCGG
>JAGQUR010000063.1 GCA_020438395.1 Solirubrobacterales bacterium
TGAACATCACCGGTCCCGAGGAGCTCGGTCTCTTCGAGGTCAACGAGGCGGCGCAGCTGGTTCAGTCCGAGGCCGATCCGAACGCCAACATCATCTTCGGCTCGGTGGTCGACCAGTCACTGGTGGACGAGGTCCGGGTGACCGTGATCGCAACCGGCTTCGAAGGCTTCGAACTGCTCGCCCGCACCCCGCAGAGGGTCCGGCGCCGCTACGAGTCCCGCAAGCGGGTCTCCTCCGAGGACACGGACATCAGCAACCTCCGGGTCGGAGACAGCGACATCGAAGTGCCTCCCTTCCTCCGGGACTGAGGTGGAAGGCCCGTCTCGGGCCCCTATGCACGCCTGGCTTCGTCGGCGGCCGGAAATGGCAGCTCGTGTACCCGCGTACTGTCGCGGCCATTTCCGGCCTGTCTCCTCGCCAGCCGCGCCTAGGGCCTCCGAGACGAACCATCCGCAATCGGGGAGTTCTTCCCTAATATCGGGAGGGTGACCGTTGAATCCGTCCTTCGCCGCACTCCGCTCCACCAGACACATGTGGAAGCCGGGGCGAAGATGGTGCCCTTCGCCGGCTGGGACATGCCGGTCGAATACGACGGAATCAGGGAAGAACACATCGCGGTCCGGACTCACGCCGGGATCTTCGACGTATCCCACATGGGCCAGATCGAGGTCGAGGGCCCGGGCTCACTGACCTTCCTGCAGCGGGCGGTCACCAATGACGTTTCGAAAATCGAAGTCGGCGGAGCCCAGTATTCGCTTCTTCTGAACGACGAAGCCGGAGCAATCGACGATCTCTTCGTCTACCGGCTCGGACACGACCGCTACCTGGTCATCACCAACGCCGGCAACCACATGGCGGATCTCGCCAGACTCGGTCAGATTGCCCGTGACTTCGACGTCTACGTCAGGGACGCGAGCTCCAACTACGCGATGCTCGCAGTCCAGGGCCCCAACGCCAGGCGCATACTCGAGAACACCCTCCACATAGATCTGCCCGCCCGGATGAAGGTGGGGGCCCGGAAAGTGGGAAGGCGACCGGCGATCATCTGCGGCACCGGCTACACCGGTGAGGACGGGGTCGAGCTCCTGATCGACCCCGAGATCGCTCCGGCGATCTGGACTGAACTGGTCGACGCCGGGGTCGTGCCCTGTGGCCTCGGCGCCCGGGACACCCTGCGGCTGGAGGTCTGTTTCCACCTCCACGGCAACGACCTGACCGAAGAGACCGATCCGATCTCGGCCGGCTTGGGCTGGGCCTGCGTCGAGTCGACCGGTTTCATCGGGGCCGACAAGGTGGCCGTTTTCAGGGCCAACGGAACAGACGAGAAACTCGCCCCTTTCCTGATCGAGGGGGCCGGTATTCCGAGGCCCGGCAACCCGGTCATGATCGGCGACGAGGCGGTCGGCGAGGTCACCAGTGGCACCTATTCACCGTCCCTGGAGAAGGGCATCGGGATGGCCTACCTGCGCGCCGATCTCGCCGAGCCCGGCACCGAACTCGAGATCGATGTGCGCGGGAAGCGTCGTGCGGCACGCGTAAGCTCCAAGCCTCTTTACAAGAAGGAGAAATGACTTGGCAGAGGCGAGCTACCCCGAAGACCTGAAATACCATCCCGAGCACGACTGGGCCCGGATCGACGGCGGCGAGGCCACCCTCGGCATCACCTGGTACGCCCAGGACTCGCTCGGCGAGGTCGTCTTCTTCGAAGGCCCCGAGATCGGCTCGGAAGTGACCAAGGACCAGCCCTACGCCGAAGTGGAATCGGTCAAGGCGGTTTCGGACGTGGTCGCCCCCGTTTCCGGCGAGGTCATCGCCGTCAACGACAGCCTCAGCGACGCCCCGGAAGCGATCAACGCCGACCCGTACGAAACCGGCTGGCTGATCAAGATCCGGCTCAGCGATCCGTCCGAGGCCGATTCCCTGATGGACGCGGCGGCCTACGCCGCCAGCCTGGAGTAGCCGCCTTGGCGGGGTACACACCGGCCACCGACCCCGAAAGGGCCGAGATGCTGGCCCGGATCGGGGTCGATTCGATCGACGACCTGTTCGAGCAGATTCCGGCCGACATCCGGCTGGATCGACCGCTCGACCTGGAGGACGGAATGAGCGAGTCGGAGGTCTACAGGCTGCTGGCCGGGTTCGCCGACACCAATCTCGACGCCGAGCGGATCCCGTCGTTCCTCGGGGCGGGGATGTACGACCACTACGTGCCGGCGATCGTGGACGCCATCGTCAGCCGTTCGGAGTTCCTGACCCCCTACACGCCGTACCAGCCGGAGGTCTCCCAGGGCGGCCTTCAGGTGATGTTCGAGTTCCAGACGGCGATGAGCGAGATAACCGGACTGCCCGTCTCGAACGCCGGCCTCTACGAGGGTCCTTCCGCCGCCGCGTCCGCCGCCTATCTGGCGATGGGCCAGACCAGGCGCACCGGGCTCGTCGTCTCCCGCGGCCTTCACCCTCACAGTCGCGAAACGCTCGCCACGCATGCGGTCGGCTTCGGGGCGACCCTCGTCGAGGTGGGCATGGAGGGTGGCCTGACCAGCGGCGAGGAGCTCGAGGCCGCGGTGACCGAGGAAACCGCGGCCGTCTTCCTCCAGAACCCGAACTTCCTCGGGGCGGTCGAGGACATCTCCGCTCTCGGTGAGGCGGTCAGGGCCAAGGGCGCGCTGCTGGTGGTCCAGGTGGATCCGATGACCCTCGGCATCCTTCGCCCGCCCGGCGAGTGCGGGGCCGACATCGCCTACGGCGAGGGCCAGCCGCTCGGCAACAGGCTCGACTTCGGCGGCCCCTCCTTCGGCTTCTTCTGCGCGAAGGAGGAGTACATCCGCAAGATGCCCGGCCGGATTGCCGGCGAGACGACCGACGCGGACGGCCGTCGCGGATTCGTCCTCACCCTGCAGACCCGGGAGCAGCACATCCGCCGGGAGAAGGCGACCTCGAACATCTGCACGGCGCAGGCCCTCAACGCGCTGGCGGGCATGGTTCACCTCGCCTGGCTCGGCAAGCAGGGTTTCGTCGAACTCGGCGAGTTGATGGCCAGGCGGACCGCTCATGCGCGCCGGCTGATCGGGGGGCTCGACGGCTACGAGCTGCTTCACGACGCCCCGGTGGTTCGCGAGTTCGCGGTTCGGTCGGAGCGGCCGGTCGAGGAGATCCTGCCGCTCGGAGACGAAGCTCACGGTCCGGCTCCGCGCCTGCCGGTCTATCCGCTCGGACGGGACTATCCCGAATACGAGGACAGCTTCCTGGTCGCCGTCACCGAGAACCGGTCGGTCGACGAGATCGGCTGGCTGGCCCACATGCTCGAACACGGACAGGCCGGGTGGGGCGAGCACATCCATGACCACGACCACGAAGGCAATCCCGTGGCGGGAGGAGTCGCATGAGCGGGCCGACCCTGACCGAAACCCCGCAGCAGGCCGATCGGGCCAGGACCATCTACGAGAAGTCGGTCCCGGGGCGCCGGGCCGCGCAACTGCCGCCACTGGGTGAAGGGATCGAGGAAACCCCGATCGAGGAGCTGATCCCGGCGAACCTGCTTCGCGAGAAGCCGGCCGAGCTGCCCGAGACTTCGGAACCGGAGATCATCCGGCACTACAACCGGCTGTCGCGACGGAACTTCGATCTCGACACGGGCTTCTACCCGCTCGGGTCATGCACCATGAAGTACAACCCGCGCCTGAACGAGAGGGTCGCGGCGCTGCCCGGTCACTCGAAGCTTCATCCGGCAACCGATCCGGCCGACGCCCAGGGTGCACTGCAGCTCATGTACCTGCTCCAGGAATCGCTGGCCGAGATCACCGGACTTCCAACGGTAAGCCTGCAGCCTTCGGCCGGGTCCCAGGGCGAGCTGGCCGGCCTGCTTCTGACCCGGGCATACCACGCGGACCAGGGACGAAATCCGACCAAGGTCCTGACCCCCGACACGGCCCACGGAACCAATCCGGCCTCGGTCACAATGGCCGGCTACGAAGTCGTGAAGGTCGCGACCAACGAGGAGGGCGGGGTGGATGTCGATGACCTGAGAAGCAAGGTCGACGAGGACGTCGCCTGCCTGATGCTGACCAACCCGAACACCCTCGGGGTCTTTGACGAGAACATCACGGAGATCGCCGGTCTGGTTCATGAAGCGGGCGGTCTCCTCTACTACGACGGGGCGAACCTCAACGCGATCATGGGCCAGGCCCGACCCGGCGACATGGGCTTCGACATCGTCCACGTGAACCTGCACAAGTCGTTCTCGCAGCCACATGGCGGGGGCGGTCCCGGGGCGGGGCCGATCGCGGTTTCCGGGCGGGTCGAGCCGTTCATTCCCCGGCCGCAGGTGATCCGGGAGGAGGCCGACGGCGAGGTCTTCTATGACCTCGACTACGACCGGCCGAAGTCGATCGGCCGGCTGCGCGGGTTCCAGGGCAACTTTGGGGTCTTCGTCCGCTCGCTCGCCTACATCCTCAGCCTGGGTGGCGACGGTCTGGCAGAGGCGTCCCGGCTGGCCGTACTCAACGCGAACTACCTCAAGACCAGGCTCTCCGAAGGCAGGGCGGGCAAATACCTGCCGGTCGCTTTCGAGCGGCACTGCATGCACGAGTTCGTCCTGTCCGGGGCACCGATGAAGAAGGAACTCGGGATCAAGACGCTGGATCTGGCGAAACGCCTGCTCGATTTCGGCTTCCATCCGCCGACCGTCTACTTCCCGTTGCTGGTCGACGAGGCGTTGATGGTCGAGCCGGTCGAAACCGAGGCGAAGGAACATCTGGACGCTTTCGCGGATGCGATCGAGCAGATCCTGGAGGAAGCCGAGTCAGACCCGGAGATCGCCCGCAACGCGCCCTACACGACCCCGGTTAGAAGACTCGACGAAGTGGGCGCGACCAGAAACCCCAGAATAAGGCAGCCTCAATAGGCTGTCTGTCGCAGTTTTTCTGAACTTGAACGAAGCGGAGTGACCGAATGAGTGATGCCCAGTACGCCCTGACCCAGGACCAGCTCGACTTCCTCGAGGTGATCCGTCAGATGGTGGTCGAGAAGGTCACCCCGCGGGCCCATGACATCGACGAGTCAGGCGAATTTCCGCAGGACATCCGGGAAATGTTTGCCGAGCATGACCTCTTCGGCCTGCCCTTCGAGGAGAAGCATGGCGGAACCGGTACCGGCGAGCTGATGCTCTGCGCCGCGATCGAGGAAATCGCCAAGGGCTGCGCCTCTTCGTCGCTCATGGTCGCCGCGCAGGACCTCTCCTCGCTGCCGATGAAGCTGGCCGCCTCCGATGAGCTGAAAGACCGGATCCTTCCGAAGATGGCTTCCGGCGAGTGGCTCGGCGCCTTTTGTCTCTCCGAGCCGGACGCCGGCTCCGACCCCGGCGCAATGCGCACCCGCGCGACCAAGGTTGACGGTGGCTGGAAGCTGAACGGGGCAAAGAACTGGATCACCAACTCCGGTGTGGCTGACGTATACGTCACCTTCGCCGTGACCGATCCGGACGTGAAGTTCTCCCGCGGCATCACCTGCTTCGCCGTGATGGGGGACGCCGAAGGCTTCCGCATCGACGCGCTCGAGAAGAAGATGGGCATGAAGGGCTCCCCGACCGGCCAGCCCGTCTACGAGGACGTGTTCGTCCCCGACGAGGACGTGATCGGCGAGGTGGGCAAGGGCTTCTCGGTCGCCATGCAGACTCTCGACCGCTCCCGCCTCGGCATCGGTGCCCAGGCGCTAGGCATCGCCCAGGGCGCGACCGACTACGCGGCCGACTACGCCAAGGAGCGGATTGCGTTCGGCAAGCCGATCAACCAGCTTCAGGGCATCCAGTTCAAGCTCGCTGACATGGAGACCAAGACGGCCGCCGCCCGGGAGCTCCTCTACAAGGCTGCCTCGATGGCCGAGACGAACGACCCCAAGCTGGGCAAGTACTCGGCGATGGCCAAGCTCTTCGCCTCCGATGTCGCGATGGAGGTCACCACCGAGGCGGTTCAGGTGCTCGGCGGCTACGGCTACGTGCGTGAGTACCCGGTAGAGCGGATGATGCGCGACGCCAAGCTCACCCAGATCTACGAAGGCACCAACGAAATCCAGCGCGTAGTGATCGCCCGCACTCTCGCGTAGGTCTTGGGGAGGTGCCGCAGGTTTACGACCGTGATGGTCCGAAACCTGCGTCACCGTGGTTCCGGGGATACCTGCCCGACCCCACGGCCCGGCGACCTGGGTCAGGCGGGGATTTTGGGTAGGTCCTGCTGACCCCGGCCGGGGCCGGGTTTCATGTAGACGCGGTCAGGTTCGACTGACTCGCCGCACTTCTGGCAGACCATGTGATGGTCGAGCTCGCCGCCGCAGCTTCCGCGGTGGACCGCGATGGTCGGCGGTCCACCGGGTTCCGGGTAGTACTCGTCGCCCCACCACATCAACTGCAGCAGGACGGGGGAGAGGTCCCGGCCCTTCTGGGTGAGGTGGTACTCGTAGCGGGGCGGCTTCTCGCTGTACTGACGCTTCTCGAGGATCCCGTATTCGATCAGGGTGTTCAGCCGGGTGGTCAGCACGCTGCGGGTGATCCCGAGGTTTTCGCGCAGCGGCTCGAAACGGTTCATGCCCAGGCCGACGTTCCTGATGATCAGCAGCGACCACCTCTCGCCGACGACCTCGAGGGAGCGGGCGATCGAACAGACCTGGTTGGAGTACTCACGATCCAGCATGCCACCGATTGTAGCGGGTCAGTCTCATCATGCGACCGATGTCTGCTAGGGTCAGTCGCATGACGCAACTTACTGAGGATTTCGCAATCGAGTCTTTCGCGGACGAGGAGTCCGTGCCGGTCGAGATGATCGAGGCCGAACAGGCCTACAGACCCGAGATCCTCGGTCGGGTACTGGCCGTGGTCGCGGCGGCGGTTGCCCTCGCCAGCCTCGACATGTTCATCGTCAACATCGCCTTTCCGGCGATCGAGGCCGACTTCCCGGGCAGCTCGATCGGGTCTCTATCCTGGGTGCTCAACGGATACGTGATCGTCTTCGCCGCGATGTTGATGCCGTTCGGCCGCCTCGCCGACCGGATCGGCCGCAAGCGGGTCTTCACCACCGGGGTTCTGATCTTCTGTCTCGCCTCCGGGGCATGCGCCGCCGCCTGGTCGGTCGAGACCCTGATCGCCTTCCGGGTGGTTCAGGGAGTCGGCGCGGCAATGCTCATGTCCACATCGCTGGCCTTGCTGCTCCACGCATTCCCGGCCGAGCGCTGGCCCGTGGTCATCGGCGTCTGGGCCGCGGCCGGCGGCGCTGCGGGTGCGCTCGGACCGCCGATCGGTGGACTGTTGGTCGAGATTTCCTGGCGCTGGGTCTTCCTGGTCAACCTCCCTCTCTCCCTCGGAGCCTGGTACTTCGGCACGAGGCTCCTGGTTGAATCGAGAGACCGGGACGAGACCCGCTGGCCTGATCCGCTGGGGATGATCCTGATGATCCTCGGGATCGGCGTGCTGTGCTGGGGCCTGGTCGAAGCCCCCGACAACGGATGGGGGAGCGCCCAGACCCTGCTCGCAATCCTCGGAGGCGTGGCCATGCTCGGCCTGACCTTCCTGCGCTCCCGCCGTCGCGCCGATCGCTGGATCCCGACTCTGGACGTGGACCTGTTCAAGGCGAGGCCATTCGCAATGGCCAGTCTGGCCGCGCTGGTTTTCATGGTCGCCTTCGCCGCGATCCTGCTCGGGGGCGTGCTCTTCCTGACCGGAGTCTGGGGCTACTCGGTTCTGAAGGCAGGGCTGGCCTTCTTCCCGGGTCCGGCGATGGCGGGGATCTTCTCGGTCATCGGAAGCCGGATCGGCGCCCGGTTCGGCACCGGCCCTGTCGCCGCGACAGGTTGCGTCTTCCTGATTCTCGGCGGGCTCTGGTGGTTCTTCCAGATGGGGGACGTGCCGAACTACCTGACCGAGAACCTGCCCGGTCAGATCCTGGTCGGGATCGGCGTCGGCCTCGTGCTGCCGAATGTCGCCGCGGCGGTGGCATCGACCTTGCCTCCCGGTTCACTGGCGACCGGGACGGCCGTCCTCAGCGCCTCGCGGCAGGTCGGCGCCGCCCTGGGCGTCGCCATCCTGGTCGCGATCCTGGGGGCGGCTGCGGTTGGCGGCACCGCCGACGATTTTGACAAGGCCTGGCTGATGATCGCGATCTCGGCTGGCATCGCCGGGGTGATCGCACTCGGCATGGGCTCGGCCGGAAAGGTCGAGCCCGCCGACCAGGGCGAGCCGACCGCCTAACGGGTCCCGACCCAGTGCCGGGTGATTTCGACCTCCTGAAAGCCGGCCCGGAGGATGTTCCGGTACGACTTGTCGGGCACACCGGTACCTCGCTCGCCGGTCTCGATGAATAGATGCTGCAGTCCCTGATCGGCGGCCGCCGCGATCCGGGTGGCCAGCAGGGCTGACTGGGCTCCGCGGCCTCGGGCTTCAGGGAGGGTGCCGTCCATCCCGAGGTAGCCGACGTCCCCGTAAGTGAACATTCCCGTCGACGCGACGGTTTCACCAGCGAGCTCGGCGAGCCAGACCCTCCAGCCGAGATCGGCCGCTTCGCTGAGCCTCGAGGGATGGTCCCGGTCGAGTCCGAAGGCGATGCGGGATATGCGGTCGAAAGCGAGGAAATCCTCCGCGGTGACCGCTTCGCGGACGTTCAGATCCGTCGCGGGAATCGGGACCCGGTCGGGCCGTCGACGAAAGCCCATCCAGCCGAGTCCCGGCTCGAGACCTCGCTCGCGAAGCCAGACGCCGGTTCGTTCGGCGTTGACTCCTTCGGTCGCCACATAGAAGCGGGTTCCGGGCTCGATTCGGTCGAGGGCCTGATCCAGCTGACGCTCGGATTCGGGCCAGTCGGGATCCACCCCGACTATCCGGTTCAGGAACCCGGTCTCGGGAAAATCCGAATGAACCGGGACGATCGCCCCGGCCACCTCCTCGAGTCGGCAGGTGATCCGGTACGAGTAGACGGAGGACAAGCGTTCTTCCCGGGTTAGCTGCCCGGTGGACATTTCGGCGGGGTCGGACACCTCGAATTGACGCTACCACTAGGGTTGCCTGCGATGCGTATCTTTTCGGGAATCCAGCCGACCGGGCGCAAGCACCTCGGCAACTACATCGGTGCGATCAGGCAGTACGTGGAAGGCCAGGACCGGGGCGATCCGGCGATCTACTCGATCGTGGATCTCCACGCGATCACCGTCGCCTACGAGCCGGAGCTGCTGCGTCGGAACCTGTACGACACGACCGCCGCGATCCTGGCGGCCGGAGTCGACCCCGAGCGCTGCATCCTCTTCCGCCAGTCCGACGTTCACGAGCACACCGAGCTCTGCTGGCTGCTCTCCGGGGTCTGCGCCCACGGAGACCTGAACCGGATGACCCAGTTCAAGGAGAAATCCGCCCAGCAGAAAGACCTGGTTTCAGCCGGAATCTTCATCTACCCGTTGCTCCAGGCGGCCGACGTGCTCGCCTACCGGGCAGACGAGGTGCCGGTCGGGGAGGACCAGCGCCAGCACATAGAGCTGATGCGCGAGATCGCCCGCAGGTTCAACGAACGATTCGGAGACACGCTGGTCGTGCCGGACCACAGGATTCCCGAGATCGGTGCCCGGGTCATGGATCTTCAGGAACCGACCCGCAAGATGTCCACCTCGGTCGGAGGCGACGGTGGCCGTGTGTACCTGCTGGAAACCGAGAAGGAAACCCGCAAGAAGCTCGGCTCGGCCGTGACCGACTCGGGCCGGGAGATAAGGCGGGGTGAAGGCAAGGAAGGCGTCGCCAACCTGATCGGGATATACGCAGTGGCCACCGGCAAGACGGAGGAAGAAGTCGAGCTCGAATTCGAAGGGGCCGGCTACGGGGACTTCAAGAAGGCCGTCGCCGACGCGGTGGTCGAATACCTGGCACCGGTCCGGGAGGCGTACCCCGAGATCCGCGAGGACGAAGGCGAGATCGAGAGGATCCTGGCCGACGGAGCCGCCAAGGCGAGAGAGATCGCTTCGGGAACGCTGGCTGACGTCCGCGAGGCCATGGGCGTGGGCGTTCCGCGTGGTTGACCCGAACGTTTGCCGCAAATAGCGGCAAAACGCCGCCCCCGTCCCGGTCGCAAATAGCGGGTTTTCGCGTTTGCGGCGACCGATCGCCCCTCTACGCTTTTCCGGATGGCTTCCAGACTGGACCTGGACCTCGACCTGGATCTCGATGTTTTCATCGGACCGTTCGATCTGCTCCTCAGCATTGTGCTGCGGGAGGAAATCAGCCTGCTCGAAGTCGAACTCGGTGAGATTGTCGCCAGGTACGTCGAGAAGCTCGAGGCAGAGGGGGAACTCGAACTCGAGGTGGCGACCGAGTTCCTGGTCCTGATCGCCGCCCTGCTCGAACTGAAATCCCGCCTGATGCTGCCCGGGGCGGAAGAAGACCTGACCGACATGGAACCGGCCGAAGCGGTCGAGGAACTGGTTTCCCGGATGCTGGAGTACCGGCGCTACCGGGATGCGGGACGGGCTCTGAAGGAACACTTCGAAAGCCAGCGCGGGTTCCTATACCGGTCGGCGCCGCTGCCGCCGGAGCTCAGGCGGGTTGAGGTGGAGACCGCCGAGAAGGTCTATGAACCGGACCAGCTCGCCGCGGCGCTGGGAGACCTGCTCGAGCCACCGGCCCGGCCCGACCTCTCCCATCTGCGGGCGACCGTCTCTCTGAGACGACGGCTTTCGGTGGTCCGTTCGGTGCTGCTCAACCGTCCGGTCTTCGACTTCGACGACGAGTTCGGAAGCGAGGACCGGATGACCCAGGCGGTGACGATCTTCGCTCTGCTCGACCTTTACAAGAAGGGGGAGGCGGTTTGGGACCAGACCGAATCCTGCGGCCCGATCACGGTCCGGCGCGTACAGGCCGGCCAGAACGGATTGGCGAAAACGGCATGAGTGAACTGAGCCCCCTCGCCAGAAGGGTCGAATCGCTGCTCTTCCTCTCGAACCAGCCGGTGACCGAGATCTCCCTGGCTGAAGCCTGCGAGGTCGAACTGGACGAGGTCCAGGAAGCAGTGGGCGAGCTGGAAGCGGATCTCGCTCCCGGCCGCCGCGGCCTGCTGCTGAGACGGGTCGGAGGAGGGCTTATCCTCGCCAGCGACCCGGAATCCGAAACGGCGGCGCGACGTCTGCTCTCAAAGCCGCGAACCCCGCCGCTCACCCAGGCCCAGGCTGAAACGCTGGCGATCGTCGCCTACCTTCAGCCCGTAGCCCGGCCTGAAATCGCCCGCATCCGGGGTGTCTCGTCCGAATCAGCGGTCAACAGTCTCAGCGAGCGCGGCCTGATCGAGGAGTCGGGAAGGTCACGCTTCGGAGCGGCGATCTACAGGACCTCACCGCTATTCGAGAAGGTTTTCGGGCTCGAGGGGCTAGAGGCCCTGCCCGATCCGACCCGGTTCGATCCCACACCGGACGACGAACGCGAGATCCGGGAACGCCTCCTCGCCGCCGGCGAGCAGCGGGCCGAGTCCTGAGAGACCGGGTCACGGCCTCTCGCTTCCGGGCCAGGCGGTAGGTTTCCGGACGCCGAGTTGCCCGGCCCAACAATCCGAGGGAGATTCCTTTGAAGAAGCCTGCCGTACTTCTTGCCGTGTTCGCATCCGTTTTTGCCCTCGCCGCCTGCGGCAGCAACCGCAATCCGGAGGTGACGCCGGACACGCTGGCATCGGCGATGGATCAGGTATGTGATGACACCACGGCGGACTTCGAAGCGATGGGGACCCGCGGCCTGACCATGCCGGCGATCGCCGCCGAGTTCCAGGGTTACGCCGAGGTGCGCCAGGCGGTAATCGACGGCTTCAATGAACTGAACACGGACGACGCTGCGAAGAAGGAGATGGAGCCCTACATCGAGGCTTCGGAGGAGGTCGTGGCCCAGGACAAGGCGATCGCCAGGGCAGCCGGCAACGACGACCAGAAGGCGATGAACCAGGCCTTCCTGGCCCAAAACGCCGCCTTCACCGAACGGGAAAAGGCAGCCGGCGAAATCGGCACTGAGGTCTGCGGGCAGCAGGCGGAAATCAAGGTCGAACCGACCGGCACCGAGCCGCCGGAAGATCTGAGCGCATACCAGCCGAAGAACACCGTTGAAGATGCCGCGGACAAGTACCTCAAGTCGGCCCGGTCCGGCGACTGCGGCCAGATCAACGCCAACCGTCACGCCGACGCCGGCGACCTCGACGCGCCGAACTGCGCTTCGGTCAGCAAGGCCCTGGCCGGGGCGAAGGTGGCGGGCACCGAGAGCTACGGCCCGGTCGGCCAGGCCGAAATCGTGGGCTCCGACGGAACCCACTTCCCGACCTACTACGTCACCGATCTGGACGGCAACCTCCGATACGGCGGCGACGCGATCCACGACGCGGGCGGCCTTCGCCCGGCCCCCGAGGGAAATGATGCGCAAGCGACCGCGGAGGCGACCGTCAACGCGATCCGCGAAGACGACGCCGCCGCCTTCAACCAGACGCTGCCCTTCGAGGACAGTCCGTTCTGGATCAAGGGAGAGAAGGTCAACTCATTCGGCGATGGGGAATACAACGCGGAATTCATCGGGGACATCAAGGAGGGTGACACGGAGCCGGTTCAGCTCGGCCTGAACTCGACCTGGGGCTTCTACTTCCTCGAAGGAACGAAGTACGACTGGGTGATCGTGATGACCCACATCCCCGGGATCGGCGGGCACTACCGCTTCGGGGGGTACTACCCCATCCCCAAGCCAAACTGATCCGACTGAAATAGTTGGGCCATGAGACTGGCCAAGTACCTAGCCCATGCAGGTGTCGCTTCCCGGCGCAAGTCGGAGGCGATCGTCGCGGCTGGAAGGGTGCGGGTGGCGGGCAAGGTGATCACCGATCCGGCTCACGGGGTGGAGCCGGGTGACGACGTCCGGGTGGACGGTCATCAGGTCGAGCCCGAGGGCCGGGAGGTCTGGATGCTCAACAAGCCGCTGGACGTGATCTCGACCGCCGACGAGCCCGGCAAGCGCATCGCGGTGGTGGATCTGGTCGACAGCTCGGCCCGGCTCTACCCGGTCGGGAGACTGGACGCCGACTCGACCGGTCTGATCCTGCTCAGCAATGACGGCGCGCTGGCCAACCGGCTCACTCACCCCCGCTACGAGGTGGAGAAGACCTACCGGGTGCGGTTGAAGAAGCCGGTCACCGACAAGGGCATGGACCAGCTTCGCAAGGGCGTTCTCCTCGAGGACGGGATGACCGCCCCGGCCACGGTGAAGAAGCTCGGCGAGCGGGAACTCGACGTGACCATCCACGAGGGACGCAACCGGCAGGTCAGGAGGATGGCCGAGGCGATAGGCAACGAAGTGGTGGCGCTGCAGCGGATTTCACTCGGATCACTCCGCCTGGGCAGGTTGGGTACCGGAAAGTCGAGGCTGCTCGATGAACGCGAGGTGGAGCGCCTCTGGAAAGATGCAGGCGATGACTGAGCCGGAAGCAGAGAGCATGAGGGTCACCGCGATACGCGGGGCGGTGCAGGCTGAGAACGACGCCGATTCGATCCTGGCTGCCACCGAACATCTGATGCGGGAGATCATCGAGGTCAACGGGCTTGAACCCGACCGGATGATCAGCGCCCTGTTCACCACGACCGAGGACCTCGATGCCGAGTTCCCGGCTGTTGCCGCCCGTCGCATGGGTCTCAACGAGGTGCCACTGATGTGCGCCCGCGAAATTCCGGTACCCGGTGCCATGACCGGGGTCATCAGGGTGATGCTCCACACCTACCTTCCGTCTGGCGCGAAAGCCCGGCATGTTTACCTTGGGGAAACCCGCAATCTGCGGGCCGACCTCGACGCCGCCCAGTAATCACCGTCCCCGACCCCGGATCTGCCATGACCGTTCGCTTCAACTCCCATCTCACCTCGATTCCCGGTTACAGCCCGGGCGTGCCGAAAGGCCACAGCGCCGAGGATGTAGCCAGCTCCAATCTGGCCCAGCTCGCTTCGAATGAATCCCCATTCGCTCCGCTCCCGGAAGTGGTTGAGGCAATCACGAAGGCGGCCGGGGCGATGAACCGCTACCCGGACCCGGCCGCGACCCTACTCCGCCAACGGATCGCCGACCGTCACGAAATTGAACCCGGACAGGTCTCGGTCGCCAACGGATCCTGCGAGTTCCTCCTGGCCGCGGCTGAAGCGCTGCTCGAGCCGGGGGCGGAAATCGTCTACGCCTGGCCGTCGTTTTCGATGTACCCGAACATGGCGGCGGCGACCGGTGCCCGGGAAATCCGGGTTCCGCTGAAGGAAGACCAGAGCCACGATCTCGAGGCGATGCTGGCCGAGATCACCGCCGCGACCCAGATCGTGATCGTCTGCAATCCGAACAATCCGACCGGCACCTACATCCCGTTCCCTGAAATCGCGAGTTTCGTCGAGCGGGTGCCCGACCATGTCCAGATCATTCTCGACGAGGCCTACATCGAGTTTCAGGTCTACGACGACCCGGCAATTTCGATCGACCTGCTGAAGCGGTTTCCGAACCTGGTCCTGCTTCGCACCTTCAGCAAGACTCATTCCCTGGCTGGCCTCCGGGTTGGTTACGCACTCGGCTCACCCGCCTTCAAGGCGGCCGTGGACGTAGTGCGCCAGCCTTTCAGCGTCAACGCCCTGGCCCAGGCTGCTGCGGTCGAGGCGCTCGAACACGGAGACGTGATTGATCGGCAGATCGAAACCCAGATCGCGGAGCGAGTGCGGGTCGAGTCCGGGGTGGCCGACCTGGGCCTGATGGCGACCGACAGCCAAGCCAACTTCTCCTGGATATCGCTCGGCGAGAACGGGGCGGAGATCGAGGATGCGGTGGTCGGATCGCTGGCCGAAGCTAACATCGTGGTCCGGGCGGGAAAGCTGCTGGGTGGCCCGGGATGGCTACGGGTCTCTTACGGCACGCCTGAAGAAAACGACCGATTTGTTGCCGCACTCGGCGATGCGATGAGAATTCACGGCTAGCGTTCACCACCGCTACCTGATAAAAAATCACCCAATGCAGCAGCAGACCGACAGCCGCATCGCCCTTCCGGGCACGGCACTCCGCTCCAGCGGGGCCTTCGGTGCTGCCTTCTATTCGTATTGGCGATTTATCTAGGCGTCCGTCCGGTGTCGCGGGTAGCTGCCCGCAACTGATCTGAAAAGCCGCCGGGCGCCGTGTCAGTCGGTGTCGTCCGCTGCCGTTCGGGCCGGACGAAAGTAAAGTCTTGAGGCAGTAAAGGAAAGGTTTGAAGCAGACATGATGATCGTGATGAAAGAGGGGGCGACCGAAGACCAGATCGCCCACGTAGTGGAACGGGTCGAGGAGATCGGCTGCTCGGCACATATCTCCGAAGGTGAACTCCTCACCGTGATCGGGGCGATCGGTGACCGCGGCAAGGTCGCCGACCTCGGGCTCGAGGGCGCACCGGGGGTTGACCATGTGACCCCGATCTCGAAGCCGTACAAGCTGGCTTCCCGCGAAACGAAGCAGGGTGCCGACTCGGTCCTTGAGATCGGCGGGCGAAAAGTCGGTGGCACGAACTTCGCCCTGATGGCGGGTCCCTGCACGGTCGAGAACCGCGACCAGATGCTGGATTCGGCGGATGACGTCGCGGCGGCCGGGGCGACCATGCTGCGCGGTGGCGCCTACAAGCCGAGGACTTCCCCCTACAGCTTCCAGGGTCTGGGACGGGAAGGCCTGCGCCTGCTCGCCGAGGCCCGCGACCGGACCGGGTTGCCGATCGTGACCGAACTGCTCGACCTGCGCGATATTGACGACGTGGTCGAGGTCGCTGATGTGATCCAGATCGGGGCCCGCAACATGCAGAATTACGCCCTGCTCTCCGAAGCGGGCAAGTCCGGCAAGGCGGTGCTGCTCAAGCGCGGTCTCTCGGCCACGATCGAGGAGCTGCTGATGGCTTCCGAGTACATCCTCAAGGAAGGCAACGAGAACGTGATGCTCTGTGAGCGCGGGATCCGCACCTACGAAACGGCCTACCGCTTCACGCTCGACCTGCTGGCCGTTCCGGCCCTCAAGGAGCAGACGCACCTGCCGGTGATCGTCGATCCGAGCCATGCGCCGGGACGACGCGACTGGGTCGAGTCGATGTCCCTGGCCGCGGCGGCATCGGGCGCGGACGGGATCATCATCGAGGTTCACAACGAGCCCGAGAAGGCGATCTGCGACGCAGCCCAGCAGGTTCCGACCTCCGAGTTCCAGCAGCTGACGAACAAGCTGGAGACGATCACCTCGGTTGTCGGCAAGACGATCTCGCGGGCCTAGAGGCGCCGGGGCATCTGAAATGAAACTGGCCGTCCTCGGAGTCGGGCTGATCGGAGGCTCTATCGGCCTCGCAGCCCGGGACCGTGGCCTGGCCGAAGTCACCGGCTGGGTCCGGAACCCGGACCGGGCCGAGGAATGCCTCAAGGTCGGGGCGGTCGATCACATGGCCGCCACCGTAGAAGAGGCCTGCGCCGATGCCGACGTGGTGGTCTGCTGCGCCTCGGTCGGTCACCTGATCGAGATGGGTCAGAAGGCCCTCGAAGCCGCCCCGGAGGACTGCGTGGTGACCGACGTCGGATCGACCAAGCAGGAGCTGGTCGAGGCGCTCGGCGGAGACCGCCGGTTCATCGGTGGCCACCCGCTGGCCGGAGCGGAGACCGCCGGGGTGGCCAATGCCAGGGCCGACCTCTACGAAGGGGCGCGCTGGTACCTGACCCCGACCTCCGAGTCGGAAGGGATGCTGCTGGACCGACTGCAGAAGCTGGTCAAGGGCCTGGGCGCGACGCCGGTCGCGATCGATGCCGCAGAACACGATCGCGCGATGGCCGTGGTGAGTCATCTGCCGCATGTATTTGCCAATCAGCTCGCCGCCCAGGGCCGGCCGGGCACCGAAAGGCTGGGGGCGCTCGCTCCGAGCCTGCGTGATGGCACCAGGGTCGCCGGCTCGAACCCGGCGATCTGGGGCGAGATCTTCGCCACCAATCACGAGGCGGTTGTGGCCGCCATCGAGGAGTCAATCGCCGGCCTTGAGACTGCCCGGGAAGTGATCGGCTCGGCCGATCCGGAGCGGATTGAGAAATGGCAGGCGGCGGTTGGTGAAGACCGGGCGGCTCTCTCGGCGACCGAGTCCGATCTCGGCGCCACCCATGAGCTGCGGGTGCTGGTCCCGAACCAGCCCGGGGTGCTGGCCGAACTGGCCCTCGCCCTGGGACGGGCAGGGGTCAACATCACCGACATGTCCCTGGATCCCGCACCCGACATGAGCAGCGGAGCGATCTCGCTCTGGGTGGCCGGCGAAGGCGAGGCCGAGAAGGCCCAGGACTGCATTTCCGGTCTCGGCCATTCGGTCACGCTCGTCGAGAGCGGCCAGTGAAGCGGGCGGCGGTTTGATGAGCGGCCACGAGGTCGACCTCGACGGCGGCGAACGGGCCGTCTTCCGGCCTTCCGGAGCCCTGCGCGGCTCCTTGACTCCGCCTGCCGACAAGTCGATCTCTCACCGGGCCGCGATCATCGGCGCGATCGCCGACGGCCCGACCCGGGTCACGAACTTCCTCGACTCCGACGACACCCGGTCGACCCTGAGCGCGGTTGCCGGCCTGGGCGCGATGGTCAACCCGGAGCCGCTGAACGCGATGCCGGAGGAGTTCACGATCGAGGGGGTCGGCCCGTCAGGACCGCGCAGCCTCGGCCGGATCGACGTCGGCAACGCGGGAACCCTGATGCGGCTGCTGCCGGGCTGGCTGGCCGGCTGCGACGGCGGTCTCTGGCGGATGAATGGCGATGCCTCGATCCGCAAGCGCCCGGTGGACCGGATCGCGATTCCGCTGCGCGAAATGGGAGCGGAGATCGAGGTCACCGACGGGCGGTTCCCCCCGATCAGGATCGACGGGCGTCAACTTACGGGCATCACCTACGAACTTCCCGTCGCTTCGGCCCAGGTCAAGTCATGCATCTTGCTGGCCGGGCTGAGGGCGGAAGGGCCGACCACCGTGGTCGAGCCGGTCGCGACGCGGGACCACACCGAAGTGATGCTGGCAGCGGCCGGGGCGGA
>JAGQUR010000009.1 GCA_020438395.1 Solirubrobacterales bacterium
AGCTGTTCAAGAAGTACTTCAACGCGACGCCGCCAGCCAGCATCACTGACGGCACAGCGGCCGCTGACACCGGAACGACTGACCAGGGTTAGTTTCCGGATCGCTTACAGAGAGGGCGCCCCGCGGGGCGCCCTCTCTGTTTCGCTTTCCCGGCGTGACCCGCGCCGGGGCTGACTGAAAGAAGCCATGGACGTTTTTTTCGACACTTTTTTCAACTTCCAGTTCATGGCGGACCACTTCCAGTACGTACTGGACGGGTTCTGGGTAACCATCAAGCTCTCCCTTGTAGGCGGCATCTGCGCGCTGGTCTGGGGACTGATCCTGGCCGTACTGCGGCAGCTGCCAGGCAGAGCGCTGGCTCCGGTTCGTGCTGTGGTGATCGGTTACATCGATGTCTTCCGCGGTATCCCGCTGCTGCTGGTCATCCTGCTCCTTTCGAGCGGACTCGCCACCATGGCGACGCAGGGGGCCATTCCCCGCGAGATCGGCATCCCCGAATGGTTCGGCGAGTCCGATCCGTTCTGGTACGGCGTGATGGCCCTGACCCTGACCTACGGCGCCTACATGGCCGAGGTCTACCGGGCCGGGATCGAGGCCGTGCCCCAGGGGCAAACCGAGGCGGCCCGCTCCCTGGGCATGTCCCACGGCCAGGCCATGCGCTTCGTGATCATCCCGCAGGCGGTGCGCAAGGTGATTCCGCCGCTGCTCAATGACTACATCGCCTTGATGAAGGACACCGCCCTGGTCAGCGTCATCGGTCTGGTCGAAGCCGTCCAGGCGGGCCGGGACCTCTACTCGGAGTTCTACGTTCCCTCCGGCTACACGCTTGGGGCGATCTTCTTCCTGATCGTCACCATCCCGCTCGCCCGCGTGGTCGACTGGCAGATCAAGAAACAGCAGGAGAAATTCCAGAGGGGAATGCCGTGAGCGACGAGGTAACAACTCTCAAGAGGGAGGTCGCCCGGGGCGAGACCATCATGACGGTCTCGAACCTGAAGAAGAGCTACGGAAGCCTCGAAGTCCTGCGTGACATCGACCTCGACATCAAGAAGGGTGAGGTCATCTGCGTACTCGGACCGAGCGGCTCCGGCAAGAGCACCATGTTGCGGTGCCTGAACCTGCTCGAGCTGCCGACCGGTGGCACCATCGCGCTCAAGGGCGAGACTGTCTTCGACGGCGGGAAGCCCAAGAACCTTGATGATCTCCGGCGCGAAACCGGCATGGTGTTCCAGTCCTTCAATCTCTTCCCGAACATGTCGGCGAAGCAGAACGTCTCGATCGCCCAGGTCAGGGTGCGGGGCCGCAAGAAGGATGAAGCCGACAAGCGTTCGGTTGACCAGTTGTGCAAGGTCGGCCTCGACGAGAAGGTCGACGAGTATCCGGATCGGCTCTCGGGCGGCCAGCAGCAGCGGGTGGCGATCGCCCGGGCTCTGGCCATGGATCCGGAGATCATGCTCTTCGACGAGGTGACCAGTGCGCTCGACCCGGAACTCGTGAAGGGCGTGCTCGACGTGATGCGTGAACTGGCCGATTCCGGCATGACCATGATCTGTGTGACCCATGAGATCGGCTTCGCCCGCGAGGTCGCCGACCGGGTGATCTTCATGGATGGTGGCTACATCGTCGAGCAGGGCCCGCCGGACGACGTGCTCGGCAATCCAAAGGAAGAACGGACCCAGAAGTTCCTCGGGCTCGTACTTGAACACTGACGGGAGCGGGATATGCCGGAACCGACAGAGCCCACTGTGACCCTGAGCGGCCGGGCCTACGAGTTCGGCCACATGGACACGGCGATTTCCGGAGCGAGCATCCGTATTCGCGAGTTTCCGGAGATTTCGGCAACCACGGACGAGGCGGGGGACTTCCGGATCGCGGTGCCCGACGACTCCCTCGTCACTCCTTACATCGAGACCGGCGGAGGAAGGCTGACCAGACGCCCCCGGGAAGGGGAGCCTTTCGAGGTGGACAGCCACTGGAACGAGATCGATCTGCAGACCTTCCGTACCAGCGGCGAGGATCTGGAGAACGTCAATTTCCAGACCCCGCCGGATGCGGAATTCGAGGCCCTGAAGGCCCTGCTCCAGGTGCCCTCCGGAGATGACGGACGGCCCCTGCAGTCGGTGATCGTCACCACCGCCTCCGCGCTCAACGTGCGCGGGGTCGACTACGACACCTTCTGGCTGAACACGCCGCATGGTGTCGCCGGCGCCACGGCCTCGACGGAACCGGCCCTGCCCGAACCGATCTACTTCAACGAACTGGTCATCCCCGATACGAGCCACACCGAGACTTCGGGAGACGGCGGCATCATCTGGCCGATCGTTCCGGCCGGTACCTACCGGGTCACTACCGTTTCGTCGGACGCACGATTCGCCAGCTTCACGGCTACATGTGCGCCGGGAAGGATCGTGAACGCGAACCCGCCCTGGGGTGCCTTCGAACTCGATCAGGGCGAAACGGCACCCGACGGAAACTAGTCCGGCCGCTCGTTGCCGTCCCGGTTGCCAATCGCGACTGCTTTGCGCCTGCCGCAACTTTTCGCTGGTCCAACCTGTTGTATTTTCTGGAACCAGTAGACCTATCCGGCGTGTGCCGGGCGAAAGGAAGCAGGCAAGGAATGTTGAGGAGACTGACCGGGACGCTGGTCCTGATTGGCGCGGCCCTGATGATGCTGGCCGGAGCGCAGACCGCATCGGCTGCGAGCACGGTGAAGATCAGCGGCAAGGCCTTCGTGTTCAACTACATGGACACGCCGATTCCGGGAGCGACCATCAAGGTCCGCGAGTTCCCGAAGCTCTCGGCGACCACTGACGCCCAGGGCGACTACGTCCTGACGGTCCCGAACGACGCCAACGTCACTCCCTACATCGAGACCGGCGGTCCGGCCGATCTGCCCCGTTACAACAAGGACGGTTCCGACAAGGGCACCCTGACCAACACCCACTGGAACAACATCGACCTGCAGACCTTCCACACCCGCGGCGAAGACATCGAAAACGCCAACTTCCAGACCCCGCGCGATCAGGAATACAACGCGCTCAAGGGGATCCTCGGAATTACCACGGACCCCGAGACCGGCCGTCCCGAGCAGTGCGCGATCGTCACCACCTCCTCGGCCCGCGACGTGCGCGGCGTCGATTACCTGACTTACTGGAACAACACGCCGCACGGCGTGGCCGGCGCGACCTCGATCGAGTACCCGGCCATCGACGGGCCGATCTACTTCAACGACTCGGTCATCCCGGACAAGACCCGGACCTCTTCGTCGGGCGACGGCGGCATCGTCTGGCCGACCGTTCCGACCGGTACCTACCGGATCGTCACCACGTCGCCGGACACCCGCTTCGCCAGCTTCCTGGCGACCTGCGCCCCGGGCCGCGTGATCAACGCCAACCCGCCATGGGGTGCCTACGAGCTGACCGGCGACGAGAAGCCCCTCGGCGCCAGCAACGTCGCCGCCAACCTCGCTTCGGCCAAGGCCAAGCGCAAGACCAAGACCAGGCGCGTCCTGACCGTGGTTCTGAAGTCGGGCGAAGACATCTCTGCCACCGTGAAGGTGAAGGCCGGCACCTCGAGCGCCAAGAGGACGTTCACCCTGAAGCCGGGTACGCGGAAGCTGACCTTCGCCTTCGGAGCAAAGGTCAAGTCGAAGCAGGCTCGCGTCGCCGTCAACCTGAAGGATGCCTCCGGCGTCTCGTTCACCACCGTCAAGAAGGTGAACCTGCCGAAGGTGATCAAGAAGAAGTCAAAGAAGCGCCACTAGGCAGGTTCAGGGCTCCGGCTCGACCGGACCGAGCAGCTCCTCGGGAGAGGGCAGCGAGGTCGCGTCGGGCTGGGGCCTGACCAGCTCCCTCAGATAGTCGCGCCACATCTCCTCGACCTCCCTGATCCGGAGGTCGAAGGCGACTTCGAGGTTGGCGATCGGACCGTCGCGGCGCAGGCGACCGATCAGGAGTTCGCAGGCTCCGCCGCCGCGATAGTCCTCGAGCAGGTCGAAGATCGTGCCGCCAAGAATGATCGCGTCGCGACGGGAAGGGGGGAAGCTGGGACGGCTGCCTTCTCGCAGTCGCCGGACCACGGCTGCGCGAAAGTAGTCGACCTGGCGGGCAAAGTGCTGGGCGCCGCCCTCGACCAGCCAGGCCCAGCTCAGGTAACGGTAGAAACGCATCGGCGTCCACGGGGGCGGGATCCGCTCGTTGTTGGCCGCCAGCACGATCTGGGTGTAGAGGCGCTCGGCCGTTCCGCGCAGTGCCTCGGCGGAGGCTTCGCCAGCAGCCCGCTTCTCCATCGCCTTCTCGCCCAGCACGTGAACCTCCGTCGCCATCGGCCATCCGGCCAGGTACCGGCGGCCGGCCGGTGCGGCGGCGTACCGGACGAAGGGAAGGAAGGGGTGAGCGGCGGTCAGCCAGACCGGCGAGGGATGGATCACGATCGACACGTCGCCGGGGACCACCTCGAAGCGGTCTTCAAGCTTCAGGCTGAGGTCCTCGAGCCGGTCGAGCAGTTCCTCGGCATAGGTCCGGTCGGCATCCTCATGCCGCGCCGTGAAGGTGAGAGAAGTGGTTTCGATCCACGTCACCGGCGCAGCCTATTGCAATGAAAAAGGCCCGCCGAAGCGGGCCCTTCTCATGAAACACAACCGGCGGTGCCTAGACCAGGGCGGGCTCGCGGTCGCCGGCGCAGATCGAACGGATCTCGCTGGTCGCGAACTCGAATTCCTCGTCGGACATGACCGGGGTGCCCTCGAAGGGGAGATCACGATCGATCTCGACCCAGGAGCGGCAGCCGTGGTATTCCTCGCGGACCCGTACGGTCACCGGGCGCGGGATGCGGTGGACCCGCAGCAGAACCAGATGCAGCGGATGGCGAGGCTTCCAGTTCAGGCGCTTGTGCGCGTAGTCATTGGTCCAGATGTAGAAGGGGGACAGAGCATCGACGATGCGAGGGTCCTCGATCGTGATGTCTTCAGCTACTTCCGCCCAGGCGCGGATGCGGACCCGGTCGGGCTGGGGGATCCCGCCGTCCTGCAGGAGGGCACGGGCCGGGGGCTCCTCGTCGGGCCAGACGCCCTCCTCGAGGGCACGGTCCAGCTCCGGATGATGGGAGGCACGTACCAGGTCGTTTTGCTGATGGTCGAAGGTGGGGTAGAGGAAGAAGCGGTCGTGCTCGAGTTCGAAGTGCTTGTTCTCCTCACGGATGCCTCCCTTTCGGAGGGTGAGGAGCTGTTCGCCTTCGGCGAGGGCTCGCACGGTGACAGCCCATTCCTTGAACGCAATTGGCATAGGTATTCAGTCAGGGGTTGAGGTTGCTACGGACAGGTACTTCGGGAGCCTGTACGGGGCGAGAGGAGGCATGACTGGCTGCCGCGGGCCCCGTAAGGGTTTGCCACTTTACAGACCGGATCGGCGAAATTCAAGTCCTCGTGCCGAAAATTACGTAGTAGCCCGCATTCACGAACTCAGCGTTCACGAAACATGTGGAGCAGGCCGCCGGCCGAACCGGTCAGTCTCCAGCCGGCCGGGACGTATGCGGTGGCTTCTCCGAGGTCGACCCGGGCGGGGCCCTCAAGCTCCTCCTCGGGGGGCGGCCCGGCCGAGAAGCCCGGCCCCTCCTCGATGAAGCGGCGACGGACCGTCACCAGTTCGATCGGTGCCGAAGGGTCCGAATACCCGTAGCGGTCTTCGTGCTCGGATTCGAAAAGTTCGCGCAGCCTGGCGGGGTCGGCGGAATGGTCGGTGACCGTGAGTTCGAAGGACTGGCCGCGGTAGCGGAGGTCCCAGCCGGCCTCGTCGGCCTCTCCGATCAGGCCTGCCAGCTTCTCGTGGTCGAGTTCCTCCTCGGCCGCGAGCACGGTCTGGACCTCGTCTCGTCTCCGGTCCGCGGCGGCCAGGCCGAGCGCGCTGAAGACCCCGCCGGCGACCGGAATCAGGATCGAGGTGATGCCGAGTTCCTCGGCGACGCCCGCCGCGTGGAGGGGTCCGGCCCCGCCGTAGGCGAGCAGGGTGAATCGCCGCGGATCCAGGCCGCGCTGGACGGTGACCACCCGGAGGGCGCGGACCATCTCCGAGTTGGCCACCCGGATGATCCCCTCGGCGCACTCTTCGCCGGAGACGCCCAGCTGATCGGCCAGTTCCCCGATCGCCTTCACGGCAAGCTCTTCGTCGAGGACGATGCCGCCGGCCAGCTCGTCGCCGACCGCCAGCCTGCCCAGCATGAGATTCGCGTCGGTCACCGTGGGCCGGGTCCCGCCGAGCCCGTAACAGGCGGGTCCCGGCCTGGCCCCGGCCGACTCCGGCCCTACCCGGAGAGCGCCCCCGCTGTCGCGCCAGGCGATTGAACCGCCTCCGGCACCCACCGTGTCTATGTCCACCATCGGCAGTGCGATCGGCCGGCCCGCAATCTTCTTCGAGGCGGCTTCGTGGATGGCTCCGTCTTCGACCGCACACACATCGCAGGAGGTGCCACCCATGTCGAAACAGAGCAGATTTTCTTCCCCGGAATGACGGGAGACCATCGCTGCCGCTGCCGCCCCGCCGGCCGGACCGGAAAGGATCGCCACCGCGGCATGGGCGGAAACCTCGTCCAGGCCCGCCACGCCTCCGCTCGACTGCATGATCTCGGGCTCGGGCAGCCCCTCGTCGGCACAGGTCCGGGCAAGCCGTTCCAGATAGCCGGCCAGCAGCGGAGAGAGGGCAGCGTCGATTTCGGTGGTAGACGCCCGTTCGAATTCGCGGAAGGTGCCGACCACGTCGTGGGAAAGGGAGACGTGGACGCCGGAGCCGAGACGTTGCCGGATGGCTTCCCCGATCTCCTTCTCGTGGTCGGGAAAACGGTACGAGTGGAGCAGGCAGACCGCGACCGATTCGACTCCCATCTCCGCAACCTGGTCGGCCACCCGTGCTGCCTCGGCGGGTTCGAGATCCCTGATCACCCCTTCCGGGCCGCAACGCTCGTCGGCTCCGACCCTCCTGTCCGGAGGAACGAGGGGCGGGGGATGGGCGGCCTCGAGCCGGTAGAGGGACGCCCGGTCCTGGCGGCCGATCTCGATCAGGTCGGTGAACCCCCGGGTCGCCACGAACGCGGTCTCGGCTCCCTTCGATTCGAGCAGCGCATTGGTGGCGACCGTCATGCCGTGGGCGAAGTGACCCACCTCGGAGACCTCGATGCCCGACTTTTCAATCACCTGGCGGACCGCTTCAATCACCCCGATCGACTGATCCTCGGGAGTTGAAGGCGCCTTGCCGGTGAAGATGCCTTCACCCGAGATCAGGACTGCATCGGTGAAGGTGCCACCGACATCCACTCCCAGGATGGCGCCGGCCTCAGGGCTTGCCATAGCCCCCTCCGCCCGGGGTCTCGATCCGCAGTCCCTCGCCCGGCTCCAGCCGGCCGGAAGCCTTCGGCTCGAGTTCCTCGCCGGATCCGTCCTTCCGCATCAGCAGGTTCCGGCCCATCCGGCCCGCTTCTCCGCCGTCTGCGCCCGCCGGCGCATGCCTTCGCCGCTCGGTCAGTAGCGCGAAGCCCATCGGTTCGGTCGCGGTGATCTCACGGATCAGGCCGTCACCGCCCCGATTGGTTCCCTCTCCGCCGCTGCCGCGGCGAATCGAATATTCCGCGGCCCGGAGCGGGAACTCGGTTTCCATCGCCTCGATCGGCGTGTTGAGAGTGTTCGACATCGCCACGTGTACGGCCGAGGGTCCGTCGGCGTACCCGGACGCTGCCTGTCCACCGCCGAGCGTTTCGTAGTAGGTGAAGTGATCGTTGCCGAGGGTCAGGTTGTTCATCGTGCCCTGACCCTGGGCGTGCCCGAAGGCGGTGAGGCAGAGGTCGGCGACCCGGGAGGAAGTCTCCACGTTGCCGGCGACGACCGCGCTGGGTGAGCGGGCGCTGAGCAGGCAGCCGTCCGGCACCGTTATCTCGACCGGCCGCCAGGCTCCGGAGCTGGAAGGAATGTCGGGGTCGGTCAGCACCCGGATCGCGAACAGGCAGGCCGACTCGGTCACCGACCGGGGGCAGTTCAGGTTGCCGCTGTCCGGGCCCGAGGTGCCGGTGAAGTCGAAACGGACGCCGCTGCCGGCCACCGTGACTTCGAGCCGGAGTTCGATGTCCCCCTGCCGCGCTTCGAGTACGTCCACGGCCCTGTAGGTGCCATCCGGGATTCGCTCGATTTCGGCCCGGGTCCGGTGCTCGGCGTAAGTGATCAGGTCTCCCATCGCGGCGGCAAGCTCGTCTGCGCCCCGGTCGGCGGCCATCGCCTCCAGCCGGGCGACCCCGGCGCGGTTGGCCGCGAGCTGGGCCCGCAGGTCGGCCCGTCGCTGCTCGGGCTGACGCATCAGGGTCACGACTTCGAGGATGGATTCCTCATCGAGGATGCGCGGCGGGATGACCACTCCCTCGTCGTCGATCGTGGTCGAGTCGGCCGGCATGGACCCGGGCACGCTTCCTCCGACGTCGGCGTGGTGGGCGCGGTTGGCGGCGAACCCGATCAGCCTCTCGCCGGCGAAAGCAGGTGTCACCACGGTTATGTCGGGCAGATGGGTGCCACCCGAATACGGGTCATTCAGGAACCACGACACCCCCGGCACATGGGGCTTCCCGACGACGGCACGGACCGACGCCGGCATCGAACCGAGGTGGACCGGAATGTGCTCGGCCTGCATCACCATTTCCCCGTCGGGGTCGAAGATCGCGGCCGAGCAGTCCCGCCGTTCCTTGATATTCGCCGAATGGGCGGAGCGGATCAGGACCGCTCCCATCTCCTCGCAGGTCGAGGCGATCGCCCCTGCGGTCACCTGGACTTCGATCGGATCCGGATCGGACCCTTCCGGCCGGTCGGCCTCATGCGGCGGTCCGGAGGCTTCCGCCATCGGCTTCAGTCCCAGCGGCGGGGCTCGATGCTCCCGTCGGGCCGGTAGATCAGATGGGTGAAGTCGAGTTCGGGGTCGGTTTCACGAAAGTCGGTGCGGCGATGGCCCCCGCGGGATTCCTCGCGGGCCTCTGCGGCGGCGCCGATCGCGCGGGCCAGGGGATAGGGGTCCCCGGCGAGGTGGGAGAGTCCTTCGGCGTTCCGGAGCGGGCCGGCGAACTTCCAGACCGCCTCCCTGGTGGGGGGTTGCGGCGGGTCGAAGCGCCAGTCGGGGAGTGAAACGGCCGGTGAGGGTTGCTCGCCCAGGCCGGCGATCGCTGCTCGCCGTCCGAACACGAAGCACTCGGTCAGCGAGTTGGAGGCGAGCCGGTTTGCCCCATGAAGTCCGGTACAGGCACACTCACCGGCCGCGTAGAGACCGGGGAGGGAAGTCCGCCCATCGAGGTCCACCGAGATTCCTCCCATCATGTAGTGGGCGCCCGGTGAAACCGGGACTGGTTCGCGCGCGGGGTCGAATCCGGCGGTCTCCAGTAACTCGAAGGCGTTGGGGAAACGGGCTGGATCGATCGCGGTGAGATCGAGTCGCACTTCCCGACCGTCCTGCCTTTCGATCTGGGCGAGGATCGCCGCCGTCACGTCATCGCGCGGTGCCAGCTCGTCGGTGAACCGGTTGCCTTCCTGATCCAGCAGGGCGGCTCCTTCGCCTCTGATCGCTTCGGTGATCAGGGCTCCGTCGAAGGCTGTGCCAGGGGCTGAGAGGCAGGTCGGGTGGAACTGGCAGAACTCGAGATCGGCCAGTTCGGCGCCCGCGGCGGAGGCCAGGACCGGGCCGGCTCCGATCGCCCCCCATGGATTCGAGGTCCTTCGCCACAGCGCGGCGGCGCCGCCGCTCGCCATCAGGGTCGCGGCGCTGGTGATGGCGCCCCTTTCGGTGATCACTCCGTGGCAGCGGTCGCCGTAGCTGATCAGGGCAACCGCCGAGGTTTCCTCGAGGACTGTGACCTGGTCCATCCTGGCGACCATGTGGGCGAGGGCGGAGGTGATCTCCCGGCCCGTCTGGCTGCCTCCGGAGTGAATGATCCGACGCTGGCTGTGGCCGCCTTCGAGCGCGAGGGAGAGTGAACCGTCCGCTTCCCGGTCGAAGTTCATTCCCCGCCTGATCAGGTCGTCGACGATCCCGGGGGCTTCATCGACCAGGACTCTCACGGCGGAGGCGCGGCAGAGGTTGCGACCGGCGTTGATCGTGTCTTCGAAGTGCTGTTCGGGTGAATCGGAGGGATCGAGCGACGCCGCCAGCCCGCCCTGGGCATGGAAGCTGGCGCTCTCGGCGAGCGGCTTGCGTGAGACCAGGCAGACCGATCCACCTTCCTCGGCGGCGCAGAGCGCGGCCCAGAGCCCGGCGGCACCACCGCCGACTACCGTCAGATCAAAAGTCCCGAGGTCCCGCTCTTCGGAGCTGGCGGGCAATCGTCAGTACCGGGTTCGCATCTAGCCGGAAGTGGCCCCGTCGCCGCGGGCTAGGTCTTCCAGCTCCTGGAGGGTGAGGCCCTCCTCGAGCCCGCGCGCGATCAGGTCAGCTTCCCGGTCGATCTTCGCCACCTCGGCTGCCTGCTGGGACAGCCGGCTGCGGTCGAAGCGCCCCTCGGAGGCCATCTCCACGGTCATCTGGCCGAGATCGCCGAGGTTGTTCCGGCGCATGTCATCGAGCTCGCGGAGGTGGTCCTGCATGGCACGGCGTTCGCGCCCGGTCTGTCCGCCTCGACTGAAGAGTCCCATCAGCTGCCTCCCGGATCGTTTCCGGCTTCGTCGGACTTGGCTATCTCCTGGCGAAGCGCCGAAATCTGCCCTCGCAGCCAGTTGACGGCGGCTTCCCTGGCTTCGGCCTCGGTCGCTGCCTTGCCGTCGCCGGCCGGGGCTGCCGCTGCCTGGACCTCGGCCTTGTTCCTGGCCTCGTCGGCAGCGGTTTCGGCTGCTTCCACACGGGCCTCTGCCAGCCGGGCGCTCTCCTCGATTTCCTTGAGCCGGGCTGCGGCCTTGGTCAGGGCCTCATCCTTTGCGGCCTTCTCGGCGGCCAGTTCGGCTTCCAGCGAAGTGACCCTGGCGCTGAGAACGGGGTCGGGCTCGCCGCTTGTCGCCGGGGCCTGTCCTTCGTCGCTCATCTCGGCGGCGAGGGCGGCGTCGGCCTCGATCTCCGCGGCCTGGCCGCGAACCCATTCGGCAGCGGCTTCACGGCCTGCGGCGGTCTCGCGCTTGAGCCGGGCCTCTGCCTGGCTGGCCTTCTCTTCGGCGGCGGCGATCGCAGCGGCCGCCTTCTTCAGGGAATCGTCGAGTTCGGTTCGCCCGGACTCGACCTCGCGGGTGATCGCCGTCAGTTCGGTCTGCGCATCGGCCTTCTGTGAAGCCCGGGCCGCTTCGAGAGCGGTCTTTGCCCTGGCCTCGTTCTCGGTGATCTCCTTCTCGAGCATGTCGAGCGGATCGGTCGGCTCGGGCTCGGGGGCGGCCGGGGGCGGGGGAACTTCGATCGGCTTCTTTTCGGCCGGTTTCTCCGCGGGTGTTTCTGCGGGCTTCTCCGAGGAGGGCGCTTCGGCTGGCGCCTTCGGAGCTGCGGCCGGGGGGCTCACGGGCGGGGTCTTGGCTGAAGGGGCAGGAGCGGTAGCGGAAGGGGTCGGCGCGGTGGCGGAAGGGGTGGGCGCGCCGGCCGAAGGTGTCGGGGCCGTGGCGGAGGGGGCAGGAGCGGTGGCCGAAGGGGCCGGAGCCGGTACGGGGGTGGCCGGCTCCTCGGCGGCCCTGGCCGCCTCCTTCTCCTGGCGCTCGCGTTCCTTCTTCTCCTTCTTCGCCGCCTTCTTCTCGGCCCGGCTCAGCTTCGGCTGCGGCGGCGGAACGGCATGCTCGGCCGTGTGTTCGGCGGACTCGGGCAGGGCATGCTCGGCCGTGTACTCGCCGGTCGCCGGGTAGTCGTGTTCGGCGGACTCGGGCAGGGCATGCTCGGCTGTGTGCTCCCCGGTGACCGGGACCGCGTGTTCCGCCGTGTACTCGCCGGTGGCCGGGTAGTCGTGCTCGCCGGTCGGCAGGCGGTGCTCGCCGGTGACCGGGAAATCCTTCTCGGTGGCCGAAGGTCCCTCCGGCTCATTGCCGGCGATCAGTTCATTCAGCTCGGTCTCGACCTCTGCCACCTCGGCCGATCCGCGGGCCAGCAGGTCGTCGTCCCAGTTGTTCTGGACGTACATCCCGAGGACCAGCTCCCCGAGCGCCTCACGGCGGTCGAGATGAAGCTCCTCGAGTTGCCTCTGCTTCTTCTTGAGGGCACCCTTCCTCATCAGCTCACCCCATCATTACCTAAGTCGCGACCGGAAACGCGCGCGCCTCCGGAATTTGCAGAAATCGAAAGTGCGTCAAACGGTCCTTCGGAAAGCAGATCCCGGTAGGCCAGAGCCACCCTGTCAGCCATCCGTTGAGCCGAGAGCGCCTCCGCCCGGGGACGACCGTCGGTCCGCGGATCTTCTTCCGAGACCAGTCGGGAAGCGAAATCACTCCAGGCATCCGGATCGAACTCCCGGCAGAGGCTCCGGTCCAGTCCGCGCAATGCGTGTGGCGCAATACCGACCGGAGTCGAAAGAACCGGAACGTCGCAGGCGAGTGCTTCAAGGCAGGCGAGTCCGAATCCCTCGTAATCCGAAGTCACCAGCACCGCGTTGGCGGCATTGACCCAGAGCGGCATCCGGTCGGGATCGATGCCGCCCCCGGTCCGCAATGTGCAACCTGCCCGTTCGGCTACCTCCTGCGCGCGGTCGAATCTCTTCTCGGGCCTCTCCGGGTCGGCCGGGAAGAAGAGAAACGGTTCCCCGGGATCAAGGTTGAGTTCGGTCCGGGACTCCCTGCGGTTCAGCGGCTCGAACCTGGACAGATCGGCCCCGCAGGGCAGCACCGCCGAACGTCCCTCGGGAAGGGGCAGCCCCGGCCGGCCGGCTTCCTCCTCGAAGAGAGCCTTTGACGCTGCCGCGACCAGCGCGATCTTCCGGGTGAGTGCCCGCGACATGCGGCCGACGACCCGGTGCCGGACGTCGGTCCCGTGAAAGGTCACGACCAGCGGATCGGCCCCGGCCAGCTGTGCGCACCATCCGGCCAGGCCATAGTGCGCGTGGACCAGGTCGTAGTCGCCCTGCCGCAGAATCCGGCGGATCTTCCGGGTGGCGGGCAGATACTGGTCCTTGCCCGGGCGGAAGCTGAACAGGTCGACTTCGAGGCCACCCTCCCGGAGCGCCTCGACCTGATCAACGACCCATCTCCCGCGTTGGGGCGTGGCCGGATCGGCCCCGAAGTTCATAACGACCAGAACCCGCATCCGGGCAGGTTATCCCGCGCACCCGCTGCTTTCACCAACCCGGGCAAGGATCTTTCGCCGGACGTGCGCATCGGTGAACCCCGCTTCCGTCAATTGTTGCCTTCTCGTCTTGTTCCGTCAGATCTTCTGCCGGACGATCCGGACCAGAACAACCCACTCGATGGAGGAGGAAAACGATGATCTACAAGGCGATGGGAAACGCACATGCCCTGGTCGTGTCAAGAGGTGATCTGGCCAAGCGGCGGGTGGCCGAAAGGTCGGGTCAGGGCACGGTCGAATACGTCGGCCTGATCCTGCTCGTTTCGCTGCTCATGCTCGGCATGGTGGCCGCGATGAAGGGGTTCTCGGGCCGTCAGGGCACCGAGCTGGCCGAGCTGATCGTGGACAAGATCCAGTCGGCGGTCGACAAGATCGCCTTCCGCTAGCCGGCGGGTGATCGACCACCCGGTCCCGGATAAGGGGTCCAGCGGTCGGATTCGAAGGGGATCGAATTCGACCGCATGATTCCGGTCACCGCCGCCCCTGTCTCGTTCGGGTTTTCGAAGGCCCGCCTCACCAACTGCTCGGCGGTCACCGCGGAGCCGTAGGTCAACTCGGCGGTCAACCGAAGCAGCTCGACCTGGCTTAGCGCCGGAACCGTGCGATCTTCCGCCGGAATCGCCCCCAGGGCGAGCGGATGGCCGTGCGGACCGAAGGCGCCAAAGCGGTTCACGAAGACGAGCGCGCGATCGAACCCCTCCTGTCCGGCTTCGGCCACCACCGGTTCGAACTCGAAGCGGGTGTCGAGGCGCCCGATCCAGTAGGGGATCTCGGCCCAGGCGAGCTGGGTCAGCTGGGCGTCGGTCAGCCAGACCGCCATCGCACTGACCTTCGTGCCCTGGCTGGGAACGATCGTGGCCGGAAGGGCTCCGTATAGGGCCAGTTCCGCGGTCGCCGCGACGTCGAAATCGTGAATCCGGCCGGCGACAGCCAGCAGGGTCCGGTCGGCCGGATCCTCGAAGTGGCCGAACTTCCGCCAGAGCCCTTCCGGGGATGCGTTCGAACCGATCGCCAGCATCGGTGTCCGGCCGCTTCCGGGACCGGTGAATTCTTCAAGCAGAGCTTCCCGTTCTGCCGTTTCCAGCTCGGACAGGAGGCGACCCTCGCCTTCGCCGAGAATGAAGGAGCCGTCCGGTCTGGGCCACGGGTAGCCGGTCCCGGTTTCGAAGACCTCGTCGCTGTACTCGCGGGGAGGCATCTGGTCCATCATGTTCAGCCAGAGATTGTGAAAGTCCGGCTCGGGCATGAGCAGCCGATCGATCAGCTCCTGTTCGCCGAAGTCCGGCCAGATCCACTCGCGCTCGTCCCGGTGCATGCTCACCGCGACGGTAGCCGGTCTGGAAGACTCAGGGCAAATGAGCGAAACCGTTTCCCGCAGCGGTGGCCGGTCGGCCGCCGAACTCCGTCCCGTCAAGATCGAACCCGGCTTCGTCGGCAGCGCCGACGGGTCCGCCCTTATTTCCTGCGGCGGCACCCGGGTCATTTGCACCGCTTCGGTGCAGGACCGGGTTCCGAAGTGGATGGAAGGCCGTGGGCGGGGCTGGGTTACCTCCGAATACGCGATGTTGCCCGCCTCGACCGGTGACCGGAAGCAGCGCGACATCAGCAAGGGCAAGCAGGACGGCCGCGGGGTAGAGATCCAGCGTCTGATCGGGCGTTCGCTGAGGGTCGGGATCGACTTCGATGCTCTCGGTGAGCGCAGCGTCTACGTCGACTGCGACGTGCTCGAAGCCGACGGGGGAACCCGTTGTGCCTCGATTACGGGTGGCTGGGTGGCGCTGCGTCTGGCGCTCGGGGCCCTGCTCGAAGCCGGCGAGATCGATCGGATGCCCCTGACCACCTCCGTGGCCGCGGTCAGCGTCGGCATGGTCGATGGCCAGCCACTTTGCGACCTTGACTTCCCGGAGGACTCCAGGGCCGAGGTCGACGCCAACGTCGTGATGACCGGTGACCGTGGCCTGGTCGAGGTTCAGGCAACGGCGGAGCGAACCCCTCTTTCCCGCGCCTCGCTCGACGAGATGCTGGCTCTGGCCGAAGCGGGCATCGACAGGCTGCGGGAATTCCAGATGGCCGCAGTCGGCGAGTAAGGGTCGCTTGATCCTCGCCACCCGCAACCTGCACAAGGTGCGCGAACTCGACGAGATCCTTCCCGCGGCCGGCCTGCGTCCATTGCCCGACGAGGTGGAATCGCCGCCGGAGACCGGAGTGACCTTCGAGGAGAACGCCCTGATCAAGGCCCGCTCGGCCCGCGAGGCGACCGGGGAGGCAGTGATCGCCGATGATTCCGGCCTGGAAGTCGACGCTCTCGGAGGGCGACCCGGGGTCTATTCGGCCCGTTACGCCGGTGAAGGCGCCACCGACGGGGAGAACCTGGGAAAGGTCCTGTCGGATCTGGCCGCAGCCAACGGCGGGGACCAGTCCGGCAGCGCACGCTACGTCTGCGTGATCGCCCTGGTCGACGACTCCGGAGAGCATCTGTTCCGCGGCACCTGCGAGGGCCGGATTGTCCGGCAGCCAAGGGGGGACGGCGGCTTCGGCTATGACCCCGCCTTCGTTCCCGATGCCACCGGACCCGACGATCAGCGGACCATGGCCGAACTGAGTCCGGAAGAAAAGAACGCGATCAGTCACCGCGGCGCCGCCGCGCAGCAGCTGGCCGATCACCTCGCCGACGTGTAGATACCCAAGGGTCTTTGCTCGCCCGCCCGGGCCCGGAACCGCCGGGCGGTCCGGGGCGATTCAGTCTTCGGTCGGCTGGCCGCCGTGGTGGGGCAGGAGGTTCACCGAGGCGGCGACACCCACGGCCGCGATCGTCGCCGCGTAACCGGCATATCCGGCGATGGCCGTGACCGCGGTGGCGATGGCGCAGATCGCCACGACCGTTATCCAGGATGCCTGGGCAAGTGACATGGCCGGTATGTTGCTACACCGTGGCGGATGTGACCGGCAAGAGTGACGAATCGGGCGGGAACGCCCTGGCTTCGGCGGCGGGCAGGGTGCTCGAAAACCTGGCCGAACTGGAGCCGGAGCTCGTGGCTGCCGGAATCTTCGACGCGGCTCGCGAACCGGTAGCCGTCGCCTCGGGTTCGTCTGCCTGGGCAAGCGAAGCCGCGGTCCTTCTCGATGCTGTCGAGGCCGGTTCCGGAGACGAGAAACTCGATTCCGCCCACATCGCCTGCGAGGGCGGCGAGGCCTTCGTGGTCAGCGAATCCGGGCTGTCCCTGGTCGCCGTCACCGGTCGCTTCGTCCTGGCCTCCCTCACCTCCTACGACATGCGGATGGCACTTCGGGACGCCGTTCGATCGGCGGGGCTGAATCCCGCTTCTGAAGCCGAAAACGGAGGTAACGCGGATGCTTAAGCCGCATCGCGTGGTACTCGACAAGGTCAGCTCCTACACGGACGAGGCGGCCGCCTTCATGCGCAGGCGGCGCCATCACCGGCGCGAATTCGTGCGAATCCGCTTCCAGAGCGGAGCCGAGGCCGATCTGCCGGAAGGGACCCCGGAGGCGGACCGGATCGCCGAGTCAGCCCGGCGCCTTATCGAACTCGGCTGATTCCTGCAGTCCGGTGTTGCCGCCGAAGGCGGCGGAAATGGCATCCGCAAGCGGTGTTACGGTTCTCCCATTCCCTAAACCGAGGAGGAT
>JAGQUR010000189.1 GCA_020438395.1 Solirubrobacterales bacterium
ATCTCGACGAGAAGGTCGCCCGCCTCCACCTCCAGGCAGTCGGCGCCGACCTGACCGAACTGAGCCCGGAACAGGCCGCCTACATCGGCGTCAAGGTCGAGGGCCCGTACAAGCCGGACCACTACCGCTACTAGTCCCGGGCAACGCGCCCAGGAACCACCAGCCGCACGCTGACCTTCGTCGGTCGCTCGACGGTTCGGGAACGTACTTCCACTTCCAGTACGCCCCCTTCACCGCCTTCGCTTGCCTCCTCGGCAGCGCACGGCTGGAGGCCCCTGTGCACGACCCGCTGAAACCTGGTGAAGCTCAATGCGCGGCTTCAAGTCCCGGAAACGCCTGGCAACACCCGCGGCCGCCCGAGCCCGGGTCCACGAGCCAGGTGCCGAAGGTTTGCGGCCGCTGCGGCTACGAACCTGCGTCACCCCGGACCGACGGCTTGGTTGGTCCGGTGCGGGTGTGCCCGGAAAAGACCTTCGGGGGAGCGCGAAGCGCGACGGTCTTTTCCGGGCACACCCGTGCCGGGCCCCACGCTGCGGTGTACTGACCGTGCTGCGTGGCTGCGGCGTTCGGTCAGCTGATGCAGTTGGCGCGTTTCTTCTTCGGAGGGAAGGGCAGGTCGGCGATTGCCGCTGTCTCGAGGTAACGGTTCTCCATCTTCTTTCCGCTGGCCGCGAGCAGGGCTGCCCCGGTCTTGCGGAGTTTCGCCCGCGGGCCGTCCTTGCGGACCCAGGGGGCGAGGGTGATGAACTGGCGCTTCGGTCCGGCGTACCTTCTGAACGCCGGATCGTCTCCGGCCAGGAACTTGCGGTCGCCGACGTAGTGACACTTCTTCTTGCCGATCAGCCCGCGCTGGGTGATCGCGGTCTGGCCGTCGAAAGGCAGGTCGCCGAGATTGCCGACCATGTGGGGTGTCACGTTGTAGGTGAACTTCACTCCGGGATCGGCAACCGAACGCCAGGTTGAACTCATCCATTCGAGCGGCTGCCAGGTGGTACCGGCCGGGGTCGCCCACTGGCCGGGATTCGCCTCGTCCTGCATCACCAGGTTGGTGCCGAGGTGGCTCAGGCAGCGCATGTAGGTGACACTCACATCGGCGCAGGGGGCGCCGCCGGAAACGGGGCTGCCGAAGTCGTAGCCGAACTGGAAGGCGGGCAGGCTGGTCGCGAAACCGACCCTTGCCTTGGTGCCCGGCAGCCGGTATGGCTTCAGGTTGGCGATGGCGTCTGTGCCGGTCGTCGGGCCGGCGGTCAGGCCTAGGCCCTGCTCGATCGGGGTCAGCGGAACCTTCAGGTTGCTCGCGACGACGTTGCGCAGCGGCCGCGGCCCTTCCTGGGTGACCAGCTTCGGCCCCCACATGAACGCCTCGTTGTAGACCTGCGGGCCGGTCGCGACATAGACGCTCTTCGGTTTCGGTTGATCCGGGTCACGGAAGAGATCGATCTCGGCCGGATCCTGTGATTCGCGGAACTGCGGTTGGGTGCTCGACCCGACGATGTAAATCTTGTACCGGCGGGCCATGTCCGAGAAGACCTGCATCCAGCCGCGGGCATCGGTGTCAGTCGTGGCGACGAAGCCACGGGCGAACGGGTTCGGGATCGTGAACCGTGACAGGTACTCGCTGTTGGGGCCTGCGTAGGCGGCGGTGACCTGGGTCAGGGCGTAAATGGCGCGGCAGGGGGGAGCGGCGTTCGTGCAGCTCGTCACCGAAGAGGGCTTGGCGAACGCGCCGCGGGCGGAGGCGCCCCTTGAACCGGTCCCCAGGGTCATGAGACCGACGTCCTCGTTGAAAGCGACCAGGTTCGGGCGGCCCTTCACCTTGTAGGGGACGACCCATTTCCGGATCATGCATTCGATCTTCTTTCGGAAGCTGGCGTAGGTCTTGATGTGGCGGGCTTCCTGCTTGAACTGCATCGCGAAGACGCGGGGCCCGCGCTTTGCGACCTTGCGCTTCAGCATCGCCTTCGCCGGTCGGCGCGTATCCCGCGCGAAGGTGCTCCGGCACGCCTTGTTCGAAGGTGCTTTCGGGATCGCCGACAGCGGCGGGGCGACCTTCTTCACGTTGACCCGGGCCATCATCGGATCGTTGGTGATCACCGCGTCGACACCGAGAGCGGTCGCTTCCTTGACACCGGCCGCGTCATCGACCGTCCAGGGCACGACCTGGAGTCCGGCGTGATGGGCGTCGGAAACGAAGTCCTGGTCGACCGGCCACTGTGGGGAAACCCAGTCGATCCCGTTGGTCCGGGCAGCGTTGATCGCTGTCGCGTTGACCAGGTTGACGGTCAGATACGAGGTCTGGGGGTCGGGATCGATCGACTTGAACCTGGTCAGGTTGGCCATCAGGAACGACTGGATGATCATCTGCGAGGCAGGCACACCCGAGTTCTTGATCTGGTTGGCAATCGTTTCCGCGTAGGCAAGGGTCGGATCCCAGTCGTTGTCGGTCGGCAGGTTCTTGATCTCGATGTT
>JAGQUR010000064.1 GCA_020438395.1 Solirubrobacterales bacterium
AGAAGGACGTGAAGGCGTCGATCTCGGTGTGGGAGAAGCCGGAAGACCGGATCGAACACGCCCGTCCGCCGCGTCGCCGGCGCCGGGGGGAGACACCCGCTCCGCTCGACGAGCAGCCCGCGGTGGCGGTTGAGGAGGTCGAGGAGTTCGACGAGGTCGTCGAGGTGCCGCTGAACGCGCCGGAGGAGTCGCGTGAAGACTCCGTTTCAGAGAACATCCCGGAGACTCCGGACGGCGCCGTGAAGCTGTTCGTGAACAGGGGTTCGCGGTCCGGAATCACCGAGGAGGACCTTCGGTGGGCCCTGCGCGAGGGAGCCGTACTGGAGGACGAGCAGGTGGCCGACGTCAGGGTGCTGGAAAGGTTTTCCTTCGTGGAAGTGAATGGTGACGTGGCCGAAAGGACCGTCGAGTTCCTCGACGGCACGCGGCTCAAGGGTTCCGGGATCAGGGTCGAGGTCGCCCGCAGCTGACACCGGCTAACCGGGGACGAGTCCGCTGATCTCCCTGAACAGCGCTTCGAAGTCGATCGGCTTGCTGACCAGTGCGTCGGCCTGGCCGGTTTCGGCCCGGGTCATCTGCTGACCGGTGACCAGAATCACCGGCAGGCCCGGATGGGACTGCTTGATTTGCCCGAGGGTTTCCATGCCGTCCATCCCCGGCATCATCACGTCGGCCAACACCAGATCCGGCAGCGGTCCGCCCATGATCAGGTCGAGAGCTTCCCGCCCACTGGCCCGGACCTCGACCTCGTGGCCTTCCATTTCGATGCGGCGCCTGAGCAAAAGCGCGATCGAAGGGGAATCTTCGATGACCAGGATTCGGCTCAAGCCGGCCCCGGTTCGCCGGGATCGAGGGCCGAGTCGCGGTCGATCGGAAACCAGAGGGTGAAGCTCGTTCCGGCTCCGCGGGTCGATTCGACTTCGATCCTTCCGCGATGGAGCTGGATCAGGCGCTTGGTTATCGAGAGCCCGATTCCTGAACCCGTGCGGTCGCCCGCGGTGGATTCCTCGCCCCGGCGAAAGGTGCGGAAGGCCTCCTCGGGATCGTCGAACGGGAGACCTTTGCCGTCGTCCTCGACCTCGACCGCCACGTATCCGTCCTCGACGAAGGCCCGGATCTTGATCGAGACGCCCTCCGCGTTGTGGACCGAGGCGTTGTTGATCAGGTTGGTGATCATCTGGTTGGCCCGCGCCTCGTCAGCCTGGAGCCGGGGCAACTCACCGTCGATCTCGGCATCCAGCGACTGGCCCCGGCCCTCAACGCCTGGCCGGGTGATCGAGCACACTTCATCGACCACGCGGGCGAGATCGATATCGCAGAGGTTGAGGCGCAGCTCGCCGAAACTGTTGCGACTCAGGTCGAAGACGTCTTCGACCAGGATCGCGAGATGTCGGGCAGTGCTCTCGATTATCGCGGCGGCCTCGGCCTGCTCGGGCCTCATGTTGCCGGTGTCCATGTTGAGAATCTCGGCGAAGCCCTGAAGCGTGGTCAGCGGCCCCCGGAGCTCGTGTGAGGCAGCCATGGTGAAGGCGGCCCGCCGTTCGTTCATGATCTCGTTCCAGTCGGTGTCCCAGAGAGTCATCACCGACTCGCCGTACTCCGTGTTGTCGGACCAGACCATCCAGTGGGTTTCGGGTCCGTCGGGCCTGCCGGCAAAGGTCGCGACTTCCCTGCGGATCAGAAGCCGGTCCACCATTTCCACGTGCGTCAGCTTCTCCAGCTCTTCACGCAGGTCGACACCGGGAAGCAGGGATGGGGCCTTCTTGATCGCCGGGCCGCTGGCCTGGAGGACCGTTCCCTGCCGGTCGAAGGTGATCACACCGGCGGCGGGCGTTCCGTCGAGCGACCTTCGCAGCAGTCCGGCGTCGTCGTTCGGCTTCCCTTCCCCGGATCCCATTGGCAGAGGTTAGCTGGCGTCCTCCCGGCTGCGTCCCTCGTAGTCTCTACGAACATGAACGCGCAAACCGATGGCATCGAACACGGTCCGCTGGAGGAATGGTTCCGGGAGCGGGTGTCCGATCTCGAACCTCCGCTGGACTACGAAAAGATCCACGGCGGAATGTCGAACCTCACCTATCTGGTCACCGACCAGGGTGGTTCGAGGTGGGTGCTGAGACGGCCCCCGCTGGGCAAGACCCTCGGATCGGCCCATGACATGGGGCGTGAAGTCCGGGTTGTCACGGCGCTGGCGGGAACCGGCGTTCCGGTGCCGCCGGTGGTCGGCTACTGCGAAGACCCCGAAGTCACCGGCGCACCGTTCTACGTCATGGAGTTCGTCGAAGGTCCGGTCATCCGCGGGCCGGAGCAGGCGGCGGCTTTCCCCGGTGAGGACCAGCGCCGCCGTCTCGGCGAGGGACTCGTCGAGACGATGGCCAAAATCCACTCGGTCGACGTCAACGAGGTCGGACTGGGCGACCTGGGCCGGCATGACGGATACGTCCAGCGCCAACTCAAGCGTTGGTCAGGTCAGTGGGAGAAATCGAAGACCCGTGAATTGCCGCTGGTCGAGGACGTCCACAGCCGGTTGGTCGACCTGGCACCACCACAGTCCGCAGTCACCCTGGTCCACGGCGACTACCGTCTCGACAACGTCATCTACAGCCCGACCGGCGAGGTCGCCGCGGTGGTGGACTGGGAACTCTGCACCATAGGCGAGCCGCTGGCAGACCTCGGCCTGCTCATGGTCTACTGGCGTGAGGCGGGAGACGAGCAGATCCCGTTGATCACCCCGGCCACGGTCGAGCCGGGCTTCCCCACCCGGCGTGAACTTGCCAACCTCTATGCCGAGACGACCGGGCGGGACATCTCGAAGCTCGACTACTTCGTGGCGCTCGGTTTCTGGAAGCTGGCGATCATCGCCGAAGGAGTGCTCGCCAGGTTCGCCGCCGGCCAGTACGGCGAGGATGTCGGTGACGTGGTCGAGCGCTCCCGGGCGACGATCGATCTCCTGGTCGGCCAGGCCGACGAGGCGATCGGCCGGATTTCCTGAACTCCTGCCCGGCGGCCCCGCTTTTCGGTCGTATGTAACGAAAAGCGGGGCGTCGTTCCGGCCGGGGACCGGGTCAGCTGGCCTGGCCTGAGGGCGGTTGGGACATGTCACCCTGGCCTGGAGGCGGTTCCGGCATGTCTATGCCGCAGGCTTCGGTGGCAGCGGTCATCTCTTCCCGGTCCGGCAGCGAACCCGGATCCGGCGGGGAACCCTGATTTCCGTTCCCCGAATCGTCGGAGCCGTCCGGCAGGTCGATGCCCTGTCTGGTCAGGCATTTCCGCTGCTTGTCGGTGAGTTCCATCGGGCCGCCTGCCCCACCGGGAGGCGCGCCCTGGGGCATCGCACCCGACTGGCCGGTGGTCCCGATCGTCCCGGGGGCGACCTGGGCCGTGGTCGTCGGGTCGGCCTGCGCGGTGCTTTCTGATCCGCCGGATCCGCCGCAGGCGATCAGCCCGAAGCTGAGTCCCGCGGCCGTCAGGGTCGCCACGCAGGCCACCTTGCGCCCCTTGTTGGCCAGTCCGCGACGACCCGGTTCCGTCTTCTCTTCGTCTTGTTCGAGGTCGGGGTGTCTCACGTTTCTCCTTCGGTCGATTGCCTTCATGAGCAATCCTGGAACCGGAGCCTCGGAGAAACCTGAGCCTGGCCTGAGTCTTTACAGGGCAGCGAATACGCAGCAACTCGCCCGGCGTGTGAACACGCCGCCCGAATCAACCACCAGTTGGGTGAAGTGAGTCAATTTGCCCGTCCTTGTGGCGGGCAAA
>JAGQUR010000065.1 GCA_020438395.1 Solirubrobacterales bacterium
CCACGTCCCGACCAAGGTCTTTGGCACACGCCGCAGCCGCGGCGAGCGACCTGACGGTGACTCCGGAAGCCAGTCCGCCCCCGCCATGCTCAGCGGTACCGATCCGGTCCTGATCGACCCGATGATGAACGGCAGTAGCGGCAAGACCTGCTCCTACCTGATTCAGGGGACGAAGACCGCCCTGGTCGACCCGGGCTCAGCCAACGCCGCCCCGAGGGTGATCGAGGCACTCAAGTCCCGCCGGATCAAGGTCGACCTGATCCTGCTCACCCATATCCATCCCGATGCCGCCGCGGGGGCCGGGGTGATCGCCGCAAAGTTTCCGAAGGCGAGAATCGCGGCCCCGGCCGGCGCGGCCGGGAAGCTGGCGGACCCGGTAGCCCTCGTACATGACGTGAAAAAGGTCTTCGGAGAGAAGGTCGAGAAGATCTACGGCCTTCCCGCCGCGATCGACCGGTCGAGGATCACCGCGCTCGGGGACGGTGACCGGATCGATCTGGGTGATCGGGTGATCGAGGCGATCTCGACCCCGGGCCACACTTCGGCGCACATGTCCTTCCTCGACCATTCGACCGCCTCCCTGTTCTGCGGGGATGCACTCGGGGTCCAGCTGCCGGGCAGCCGGGTGGTCCGCCCCTCCACCCCGCCCTGGGATTTCTGCCTCGATGACTCGCTCGATTCAATCGAAAGACTGGCTGACATTGATGCGGAAACCGTCTTTCTGGCGCATTTCGGTGCCGCCCGGCCCGGGCCCGACGAAATTTTCGAAAGGGCTGCGGATTCCCTGGAGAGCTGGCATCGCTCGTTTCTCAAGAAGCTGGAGCAGACCGACAGCGAAGAGGACCTCTCCCGGCAGTTCAACGCCTGCCTCGAAGCCACCCTCGAGCCGATCGCACCGTCCGTCCGTCGCGACCTGGAAATGGTCAACCCGGCCTGGCTCAACCTGGCCGGCCTGAGCGCCGAACAGGCGCGGATCAACGGTCAGTTCTCCGACGCCGCCTGAAGCTGATCGGCTCCCCTTCAATCAACACGGGAGCAGACCCGTCGCTGAAGGTCATGCTCATCGTGACCCTGGCCTGATTGTCTGATTCGGTCACGGTCAGCCTGATGACGGCTTCGACCGTTTCGAGGTCCAGCACCTCCCCGACCGTTTCCGGCGGCGGCAGGTCCGGAGCGCCGGGAAGCTCACAGAAGGCGATCAGCCAAGGGTTCCCCAGCCCGGTCAGGACCAGCGACGGCACCAGCGTTTCGCGGCCGGGCAGGCGCAGACCCTTGCTCTCGGCGAGGCCCAGGGTGCCGGCCACCCGTTGCGCACCGGAAATCAGGTGGTCGACCAGGGCCTCGCGTTCTTCTTCGCTGAGAATCCAGTTGACCAGCCCCCGCTGAAGCTCCGGCAGGAAGGCTTCTCTCGCCAGTCCCTCCGGGTCGGGCAACCGGTCGATGAGGACATCCGAGGGGCGCCGGGCAGCCGGGCCCGAGATCCTGGCGAGCAGGACCCCGCATCCGGGACAGGCGAAGTACGCGTCCCTGAGTTCTTCCCATACGGGCGAGAAAGGGCGGGCCCGACGCACCGCGGGTTCACCAGAGGCCCCGCAGGCCTCGCAGGGCAACGACGCCCGCGCAATTTCCCGTGCCCTGCGAACAGGTGAACCGTGATCTGGATATCGAGTCACATTGATCCGGGTCGGTCCGGCGCCGTCCTTCTGACAGGCTTGGCGGGTGACGACGCAGCAGATGGCCCTCGACGACATGGACCGGCGCTCGATCGGCGTGCTTGCCTCGGGGCATGCGATGGTCGATGCCTGCCAGGGAGCCGTGCCCGCGATGATTCCCTTTCTGATTGCCCGGCGCGGTTACAGCTACTCCGAAGCGACGTCGCTACTGCTGGTGATGACGATCTGCTCTTCGCTGCTCCAACCGGTCTTCGGATTCCTCACCGATCGCCGCTCGATTTCCTGGCTGCTGCCGGGGGGAGTCCTGCTCGGCGGCCTGGGAATCGGCCTGGTCGGGGTCGTCCACTCCCACGCGCTCACGCTTCTCGCGGTGGGAATTGCCGGAATCGGGGTCGGCGCTTACCACCCCGAAGGTGCGCGCAACGCGAATTACGTTGCCGGCACCAGACGCAGGGCGACAGCGATGAGCCTCTACGGGGTTGGCGGCAACGCCGGATTTGCGATCGGGCCGGTGATCGTCACCTCACTGGTGGTCCCCTTCGGACTTTCCGGACTGGCCTGGTTCGCGTTGCCCCTGGCCGTCGGGGCGATCTGGCTCGCGCGGGAACTGCCCAGAATCGATTCACTCCGGCTCGCGGCGATCGCCGGAGCCGAAGCCGGAGCCGAAGGCAAGCGGAAGGACCGCTGGGCGCCTTTCGCGGGAATAGCCACCGCCGCGGGTTTCCGTTCCGCCGCCTATTTCGGCCTCCAGGCCTTCGTACCGATCTTTCTGATCACGACGATGGGCACCTCCGACGCAGTCGGCAACCTCGCCCTGACCCTGCTGCTCGCCTCTGGCGTGGCCGGCACCCTCCTGGGTGGCAGTCTGGCCGACCGGGTCGGCAACAAGCCGGTGCTGGCCGTTTCCCTCGGCATGGCCGGCCCGCTGATCCTCGCCCTGCTCGCGGTTAGCGAAGCCGGCGCTTTCATCCTCGTCGCGCTGATCGGGTTCTTTCTCTTCGGGAGCTTCTCGATCGCCGTGGTGCTCGGCCAGGAGTACCTGCCGAACCGGATCGGCGTCGCGTCCGGAGTCACCCTGGGGGCGGCGATCGGTTTCGGAGGGCTGGTCGCCTGGCTACTCGGGTTGCTGGCGGACCAGACCAGTCTCGACACCGTGATGGTCGTGATCGCCGTCTTGCCGATGCCCGCGTTCCTGATCAGCCTGATGCTGCCCGGGGAAAATGCATCCGGGCAACCCGTCGAAGAGCCCGCCTGATTTGACCCGCGAAAGCTACAACCTCACCGACATCCCGCTCGAGCGCCTGCGCCGCCGCCGGTCGGCCAAGTGGACCTACTGGCCGGCCGATGTGCTGCCGGCCTTCGTGGCCGAAATGGACTTCCCGCTGGCCGATCCGGTGAAGAAGGCTCTGGTCGAGGCAATCGAGCTCGATGACACCGGCTACTCAAACCCCTCCGGTTCGGGTCTCGCGGAGACCTTCGCCGTCTTTGCCCGTCGCCGGTTCGCCTGGGAGGTCGACCCCGGGCAGGTCACGGCGACCAGCGACGTGGTCGGCGGGCTGCGAGCGCTGCTCGAACTGGCCGCCGGACCGCGGGAAGGCGTGATCATCAACCCGCCCGTCTATTTCCCCTTCTTCTCGATCATTCCCGAGGCCGGACGGGAGCTGATCGAGGTACCGCTGGACGAGAGCGGAAACCTCGATCTCGAAGCCGTCGGCCGGGCCTTCGAAGCAGGGGCCCGGGCGATGATCCTCTGCAGCCCGCACAACCCGACCGGCACCGTGCCGGGACGAACGGAACTCGAGCAACTCGCCGACATGGCGGCGGCCCATGACGCCTGGATCCTTGCCGACGAGATCCACGCCCCGCTCACCCTGCCGGGCGCCAGCCACACCCCTTTCCTGGACGTTTCCCCGGCTGCCCGCGAATGCGGCATCTGCGTCACCTCCGCTTCCAAGGCCTTCAATATCGCCGGGCTGAGCTGCGCTGTGATCGTCACGGCCGGCGAGAGAGCCAGGAAGCTGGTTTCGCGCCTGCCGGCCGGAGCAACCCACCCCGGCCATCTGGGGGTCATCGCCTCACAGGCAGCGTTCGAATCAGGTGATGTGTGGCTCGATCAGGTGCTGGCCCAGCTCGATTTCAACCGCCAACATCTCGACGAGCTGCTGGGCAGGTACCTGCCGGCCGCCAGGTACCGGCAACCCGCCGCCGGGTACCTGGCCTGGATCGATGCGACCGCGCTCGGACTCGGCCCGGACCCGGCGACGGAGATTTTCGACCGGGCCCGCGTCGCAGTTTCAAGCGGACCCGGATTCGGCACCGGCGGTCAGGGGTATTTCCGGCTCAACATCGGCACTTCGCC
>JAGQUR010000066.1 GCA_020438395.1 Solirubrobacterales bacterium
AGATGGGCGTGAGCGGGCTCGTCGGCGCCAAGCCCGGCTATGTCGGCTATGGCAAGGGCGGCACGCTGACGGAGGCGGTGCGACAGCGGCCGTACTCGGTGGTGCTGCTCGACGAGATCGAGAAGGCCCACCCCGACGTCTTCAACACGCTGCTCCAGCTGATGGATGACGGGCGCCTGACCGACGGCCAGGGCCGCACGGTCAGCTTCACCAACACGGTTCTGATCATGACCTCGAACGTCGGCTCCCAGGAGATCGCCGGCGAGAACGTCGACGAGCGGATCCGCGAGCGGGTGATGGAGGTCCTGGAAACGACCTTCAAGCCCGAGTTCCTCAACCGGATCGATGACACCGTGATCTTCCATCGCCTGTCCAAGGAAGACATCGGCCGGATCGTCGAGATCCAGGTCGAGGGCCTGACCAGGCGGGTCGCCGAGCGCGACATCGAGATCGAACTGACCGACGATGCGAGGACCCTGCTCGGGAACCTCGGATACGACCCGACCTACGGCGCGAGGCCGCTGAAGCGGGTGGTCCAGAAGCAGCTGGTCGACAAGCTGGCGCTGAAGATCCTCGAAGGCGAATTCAGCGAAGGCGACTCGGTCCTGATCGACGCATCCGACGGGGAACTCGCTTTCACAAAGAAATAACAGTCCCCGGGGAGGCTCGGGAATGCTTGGGTGGGAAGCCGAAAACGGCTTCCCACCGGCGTTTGAAGCTGGTTCGCCTGACTGCAGTTTCGCACCCGCTTAACCGCTCCTTTACTTCCCCTTTCGGGTTCCCGTACTACCCTGTGACGCCCGAAACGGGTACGGGGAGATCCAGATCAGAAGCGGAAAACGGCTCGCGATTCGATGCATCACGAAACCAACGAAAATTGGCAGGACTACGGGAAGCCTCCCGGCAGGCTGAGCTGGCCTGTCCGGAGACTCGGCTGGTTCCTGGAGAAACACCTTCTCTGGCCGATCGGCGATTCCTTCCGACGCTTCACCAACGCCTTCCGCTACCGCAGCCCGCTCGCCTACATCGGAGCCACCCTGATGGTTGCCGTCACCGCCGGTGCGATCGCCGCCGCGGTGTACTTCTACAACCAGTCCAAGGACAACGGCAGCGACCCGGTTGTGGCCACCACGGCGATCCCGGCCGAGACCGTCGTGCCTTCGACCCCGACCCCGACGACCGCTCCGACCACCGTCGAGGACACCACCCCGAACTCGGGTAACGCCGACGACACCCTCCAGGGTGTGGTTCCCAGCTTCACCGCTTCGAGCAAGAAGAAGTCGGCCGCCGCCAAGTCCTCCGGTTCGACGCAGAAGCTCCCCGGCACCGTTGTTCGTCCTGCGCCCGTACCCAAGTCACCGCCGCTGAAGGTCGCCCACAGCTTCGCCACCACCTTCGTCAGCTACGAGATCGGCGGCAAGGGCGCGGCAAAGAAATTCTCCGCCACCGCCACCCCTGAACTGGCCAAGGAGCTCAGGCAGAACCCGCCGAAGCTCCCCTCGACCGGCCAGATCCCGAAGGCCACCGTAGTCAACGTCGTTGCCGGCAAGAAGACCGGCGACAAGCTCGAGGCCAGTGTCTCTCTGATGCGCTCCGGCGCAGCCTCGGAACTCCGGCTCACCCTGATCCGCAAGAAGGGCAAGGGATGGCTGGTCAGCGAGGTCCGGGGGTAACAAAGAAGCATGGGGAGGTTCAGAACAGCCCTGGCGACGATCTCGGTCGGAGCCCTGCTCGCCACCGGCCATGCAGCGAGCGCCGAAAGCGCGACGCCGATCAACGACGAGCCGGCGACGACTGCCGGAGTCGGACCGATCGGCCCCACCGGGTCCACCGGTTCTACGGGATCGACGGGCACCACCGGCTCCACCGGAACAACCGGTTCCGGAAACAGCGGCAAGAACGACGGCAATGGCAACTCGGGTAACGGAGGCAAGAACCAGGGTAACTCCGGAAAGAACGACGGGAACCAGAGCAAGAACGACAGCTCCGGGAACTCGACCGGGAACCAGGGAAAGAACAACGGCAACCAGACTGCGAACCCGAAGAACGACATCACCGGCGCGGCAGCCGACATCATCCCCGGCGCCGACTCGCCGCTCTCGGCCAAGATCACGGTCGATCCCTCCTTCGGCCTTTCCGGTGATTCGACACCGGTGGCAGCCTGCGACGGCAGCGCCGGACCGCCCCGCAACCTGATCCCGATCTACGTCGAAGCGTCCAAGAAATACGGGCTCGGTGAACGCGGCCCGCAGATCCTGGCCGCGATCAACTCGATCGAAACCGACTTCGGCCGACTGAACGAGGTCACCTCCTCGGCCGGGGCGATCGGCTGGATGCAGTTCATGCCCTCGACCTGGGACATGTACGCGACCGACGGTGACGGTGACGGCAAGACCGACCCGTACAACCCGCACGACGCAATCCACGCCGCTGCCCGCTACCTGCAGGCCGCCGGAGCCCCGACCGACTGGTACGACGCGATCTACGCCTACAACCACGCCGACTGGTACGTCCAGGACGTGCTCGACAAGGCCGCCTGCTACGGGTCCCTGGGCGACACGGTCCAGACCGAGGAACAGCTCAAGAACTACATCTGCCAGGCCTCCGACGCACGAGTACTCGAGATCCCCAACTACTACATGCGGGGCTTCGAGGATGCCGCTTCCCGGTACGGGCTCGGCAAGCGCGGAATCTGGGTCCTCGCCGCCGTGGCCCGGCTCGAATCCGACTACGGACGCGGCATGACCCCGCAACAGCTCAAGGACACCGGACCGATGGGCCTCTCCCGTGAAGAATGGAAGAAGTACGGGGTCGATGGGGACGGCGACGGTTACGTCGAGCGGGACGAGCCCTGGGACGGCATCGCCACCTTCGCCCGCCTGCTCTGGTCGCAGCCGACCCTGGAAGAAGGACTCTTCGAACACAATCACGCCACCTGGTACGTCGAAGCTGCGGTCCAGGACGCCGGGCGGATCGCCGGTGACTGCCAGGCGGTGAAGACCGACTGGAACATCGCCTATCCAGTGCCGACCAACTCCACCGAGATCAACTGGGACAACCTGCAGGTCCTCAACCCCGCCGCCCAGGAGGACATCCAGAACGGACTGATCGACCAGCGGGTGATCAACCTGCTCGCGATCCTCACCCAGAAGTACAGCCTGCTGATCAGCGCCCTGCGCTCCGATCACAGCCAGATGACCGCTTCCGGCAACGTCTCGAACCACTACTACGGCCGGGCCATGGACATCGCCGCCGTCAACGGCGTGCCCTGCACCGACCAGTCCGCGGACAGCCCCTGCACCGAGGTGATCAAGATCCTCGCTACCCTGCCCGACGGGATCAAGCCGACCGAGCTCATCTACGGCTGGGACGTCGACGGGCCCGGACCCGCCTTCGCCCTGGCCGATCACACGGATCACATCCACGCGGGCTTCGGCCCCTAGCGGGCGCCCCTCCGGAACCTCCAGGGGCACCGGCGCATGTTGCTCTTCTGGAATAGGATTTCGCCAGTTCAACCGGGGAGGTTCTGAGTGAGTGAGAAGATTTCGCGTCGCCGTCTGGTTCAGGCCGGGGCGGTCGCCGCGGCAGGGGCAGCGATTCCGGCCGCCGCCGAGGCGAAGAACCGTCGCAAGAAGAAGCCGGTTCAGGACGTGGTCGTGGTCGGGGCCGGCCTCGCCGGTCTGATGGCCGCCCGCACCCTGGTCGCCAAGGGCAAGAAGGTCAAGGTCCTCGAGGCCCGGGGAAGGGTCGGCGGGCGGACCTACTCGCCGAAGCACGCAGGGGTGACCCTCGACGTGGGCGGGCAGTGGCTGGGTCCGACCCAGGACAAGGTCGCAGCGCTGGCCGGCAAGCTCGGGGTGAAGACCTTCAAGTCCTACTGGGAAGGCCAGGCGGTCTACCAGCGAAGCGGCAACCGCACCCTCTTCAACGTGACCTCCCCGATCCCGCCCGATCCGGACGGGGTCGAAACCCTGAACTTCGTGCTCCAGCTGCAGGGCATGGCGGCCGGCATCTCCCGGTCCGAACCGTGGAAGGACCCGAACGCGGACCTCTACGACGGCCAGACCTTCGAGACCTTCAAGCTGGCCAACACGACCGGTGACGGAGCCCGTTTCCTGACCGACCTCGCGACCAACGCGGTCTGGGCCTGCGAACCGCGGGACATCTCCCTGCTCCACCTGCTCTTCTACATCTCCTCGGCCGGCAACGAGACGACCCCCGGCAGCTTCATTCGCCTGACCTCGACCACCGGCGGTGCCCAGGAATCACGTTTCGTCGGCGGCTCGCAGCAGCTTTCGATCCGGATGGCGAAGAAGCTCGGGGCCCGCGTGGTCCTCAACGCGCCGGTCCGGCAGATCCGGCAGGAGAAGGGCCTCTGTCACGTCACCAGTGACAAGGGGACCTGGCGGGCGAAGCGGGTGATCGTGGCGGTGCCGCCGGCGGTGAGCGCCTTCATCGATTACGACCCGATCCTCCCCTCCGACCGTGCACAGCTGATCCAGCGGTTCCCGCAGGGCAACGCGATCAAGGTCCAGGCCGTCTACGACCGCCCGTTCTGGCG
>JAGQUR010000067.1:0-3905 GCA_020438395.1 Solirubrobacterales bacterium
TCGGCGAGCCCGGCACCCAGCTGACCATGCGTACCTTCCACACCGGTGGTGTGGCCGGACAGGACATCACCCAGGGTCTGCCCCGAGTGGTCGAGCTGTTCGAGGCGCGCAAGCCGAAGGGCCTCGCCCAGATGGCTGAAGTGGCCGGCAAGGTCTCGGTCGAGCAGACCGAGAAGCAGGTCGTGGTCACCGTGCTGGAGGGGAGCGGCGAGGAGAGCTCGTACACCTTCCCGCCCCGGACCAGGCTCAACGTCAAGGATGGCGACAAGGTCGAAGTCGGCGAGCAGCTGAACGAAGGTTCTCTGTACCCGGCCGACGTGCTCTCGATCCGTGGCCGTACCGCGGTCGAGCAGTACCTGGTCGCGGAAGTCCAGCGGGTCTACAAGGCCCAGGGCGTGGAGATCAACGACAAGCACATCGAGGTGATCGTTCGCCAGATGCTGAAGAAGGTCGAGGTCGAGACCAAGGGATCGACCGAACTGCTGCCCGGCCAGCTCGAGGACCGTCAGATCCTCAAGCAGATCAACAAGCAGGTCAAGGCCGACGGCGGCACTGCGGCGAAGGCCCAGGAGAAGATCCTCGGCATCACCAAGGCCTCGCTGGCGACCAAGTCGTTCCTCTCGGCGGCCTCCTTCCAGGAGACCACCAAGGTCCTGACCGACGCCGCGCTTGAAGGCAAGCGCGACCGTCTGGTCGGCCTCAAGGAGAACGTAATCATCGGCAAGCTGATCCCGGCCGCGACCGGTCTCAAGCACTACCGCTCGATGACCATCGAGCCGACCGAGCCCTTCGCCCCGGCGGAGGAAGCGGTTCTGCTCGAGGAGGATCTCGTAGTCGAGAACGGCGACGGAGCCAACGGAGCCGACGGCTTCGGTGAATCTTTCGCCGATGAGCTCGATGAGATCTCACAGGAGATAGACGCCGGCGCCGAGAAGTAGGACCGGCACAGAAGCGTGAAAAGGGGCGCCTGAGGGCGCCCCTTTTCTTTGCAGGATCAGTCGTGCTGGGGGGTTACCGGCAGACCGGGATTCCACCAAAATTGACATGAATCCTTGTCAGTATTGGGCTACACTCTCACCATGGAAGCTTCAGGAGCAGGGGTGTCTGAAAGTGCGGCGACCAACGGGACGGGTCCCGGTGGCGGAGGGGAGCCGCGAGTCTGCGTGATCGGAGCCGGATCCTCGGGGATCACCGCGATGCGCAGCCTCAAGGAAAAGGGAATCGACCACGTCTGCTTCGAAATCGGATCGGACGTCGGCGGACTCTGGCGGTATGAGAACGACAACGGCCGCTCGGCCGCCTACAAGTCGCTCCACATCAACACCTCCCGCCAGATGATGGCCTACGACGCTTTCCCGATGCCGGAGGACTATCCGGACTATCCGGATCACGCCCAGATCACGAGCTACTTCGAGCAGTTCACCGATCACTTCGGACTGCGGGACGCGATTCGCTTCCAGACGGAGGTCGAATCGGTGGTCCCGTCCGAAGGCGGGGGCTGGGACGTGAGCTGGAAGAACCGCGAAGGCGAAACAGGAACCGAGCACTTCACCGACGTGATGGTCTGCAGCGGGCACCACTGGGACAAGCGCTGGCCCGAGCCCGCCTTCCCCGGCTCGGATTCATTCGCGGGGCTGCAGATGCATGCCCATGACTACCGCACACCGGAAATCTTCGAGGGCAAGAGGGTGCTGGTGCTCGGCATCGGCAATTCGGCAACCGACATCGCGGTCGAATCCTCACGCCACGCCGAAGCGACCTTCCTGGCCATGCGGCGCGGAGCCTGGGTGGTGCCCAAGTACATCGGCAGTAAGCCGACCGACCACCACACGACCGGATTCATGTCCCGCATGCCGATCGCGGTCCAGAGTCTCGGCATGAGCCTGATGGTCCGCATGTCGGTCGGCAGGCCAACCGACTACGGGCTTCCCAAGCCGGACCACAAGCTGCTCCACGCGCATCCCACCGTCTCGCAGGATCTCTACGCCCGGCTCGGCCACGGAGACATCAAGGTGAAGCCGAACATCGAGCGGCTCGACGGTGACTCGGTCGTCTTCGAAGACGGCAGCCGCGAACGGATCGACGTGATCGTCTACTGCACCGGCTACCGCATCACCTTCCCGTACCTGGCCCCGGAGGTCTTCGAAGCCAGGGACAACAAGGTCGACCTCTTCATGCGCGTCGCATCCCCCGACCAGAAGGGCCTCTACTTCATCGGGCTGATCCAGCCGCTCGGGGCGATCATGCCCCTGGCCGAGGTCCAGTGCGACTGGGTCGCCGATCTGGTCAGTGGCGAGGGGAAGCTGCCGGACAGACTCGAGATGTACAGGGAGATAGCCGATGACCAGGCCAGGATGGGCCGGCGCTTCGTCAAGTCGAAACGTCACACGGTGGAAGTCGACTTCGAGCCCTACATGAGGGCCATCGCAAAGGAAAGGTCGCGCTCCCGCGACCGGTCCGGCAGCCCGGTGGCCGCCTGAGCGATCCCGGCTAGGAGTGGCTCGGTTCCCGCTCGCGTGCGCGGGCGGGCTCTGCCGGTCGGCCGCCGGCTGGCAGCCGGTGTCCGGAACCGGGTTGCGAGGTGCGGTTGCGGCGGGAGTATGGATTCAGGGCGTCGCCGCCGTGAGGACCTCGCCTCGGTCCCCGGGGGAGCCTCGGCCTCGGCCGCTTCTGGCCCCCGCCATTGTCCTCGCCGTCGTCGACGACCCCGTTCTCGGGTTCGTTCTTCGCCGCCCAATAGAGCAGGTAGATCATGAAGATCGCCGGCACCTTGAGCACGACCAGCATGAACATGATCGGCCAGTAGCCCTCCATCGGATTAGTGTAGATGACCAGGACCCCGGCCGAAAGGGCCAGCGCTCAACTCGGCTGTGAAATCGAGGCCGCCCACTCCCGTGCCACCTCGGCCTGGGCTTCCTCGAAGCCGATTTCCGGTTCGGTCGGCACCAGCAGGGTCGGGAAGCCCTCCGCCTCCCGGGCCTCGCACCAGTCAAAGCAGCTCTGGTCGAAGGAATCGTCGATCCAGGCCAGCGAACGTCCCAGGCAGAACTCGCCGATCGCCCCGAGCTTCCAGTGCGCGGCCGTCGTGCCCGCCGACGCCCCCGTTTCGCGATGGGCGTCGAATTCGATGACCGGTAGCGGCCCGATCCCGGTGATCAGGGAAAGCCGGTCGTTCGCCCGATCCTGCCAGCCCGTCGCCCAGACCAGCTCGAACTGCTCCGCGAGGCGACGAATCCGCTCCGCGGCTGCGATCGAGAGGCAATGCGGCGTCCCGTCGATCAGCTCCCAGCGGGCGACTTCGGGCGGGGGAGGGGACTCGAAACCGAACAGGCTGATCACGCCGTCCACGTCGATCGCCAGGATCGGCCGCTTTTCGGCACCGGCAGCGGGATGGCCGCCCGAAGGGTGAGATGGCACTGCTTCCACAGGATGTGTAGTATCCCTCGCCGTGCCTAATACCAACCAACTCGTACGCAAGGGTCGCAAGCGGCCCAAGAAGAAAGTGACCACCCCGGGTCTCAAGTCCGGGCAGGGCAACAAGAAGAAGGTCGCCGCACCGCAGCGTCGTGGCGTCTGCACCCGTGTTGCCACCGTGACCCCGAAGAAGCCGAACTCGGCCCTCCGGAAGATCGCCCGTGTGCGTCTCGCCCACGGCATGGAAGTCACCGCGTACATCCCCGGTGAGGGGCACAACCTGCAGGAGCACTCCGTCGTCCTCATCCGAGGCGGCCGAGTGAAGGACCTGCCGGGCGTTCGCTACAAGGTCGTTCGCGGCACCCTCGACGCGGCCGGTGTTTCCGACCGCAAGCAGGCCCGGTCCCGCTACGGAGTGAAGGCGAGCTAATGGCCCGTCGTAACGCCGCAGTCATCCGTCCGCTCGACGCGGACACCAAGTACCGCAGCCG
>JAGQUR010000067.1:3977-4128 GCA_020438395.1 Solirubrobacterales bacterium
GCCGAGCGGATCGTCTATGACGCCCTCGCCCTGGTCGGCGAGCGTTCAGGTGAGGACGCAGTCGAGACCCTCGAAGAGGCGATCAAGCAGCTCACCCCGGCCCTCGAGGTTCGCTCCCGCCGCGTCGGTGGCGCCACCTACCAGGTTCCGG
>JAGQUR010000190.1 GCA_020438395.1 Solirubrobacterales bacterium
GACATCTACTCGATCGAGGACCTCAAGCAGCTGATCTATGACCTTCGCTGCTCGAACCCGAAGGCCTCGGTCTCCGTGAAGCTGGTCGCCGAAGTCGGGGTCGGCACGGTCGCCGCCGGTGTCGCCAAGGCAAACGCCGACCACGTTCTCATCGCCGGCCATGACGGGGGCACCGGCGCTTCGCCGCTTTCCTCGGTCCAGTCGGCAGGCATCCCCTGGGAGATCGGCCTCGCCGAGACCCAGCAGACGCTGATCCGCAACGACCTGCGTTCGCGCATCACGGTCCAGACCGACGGCCAGCTGAAGACCGGCCGGGATGTCGTTGTCGCCGCCATCCTCGGGGCTGACGAGATGGGCTTCTCGACTGCCCCGCTGATCGCTTCCGGCTGCATCATGATGCGGGCCTGCCACCTGAACACCTGCCCGGTCGGAATCGCCACCCAGGATCCCGAGCTCAGGAAACGCTTCAAGGGCCAGCCGGAGCATGTCGTGAACTACTTCTTCTTCGTCGCCGAAGAGGCCCGGAAGATCATGGCCGGGATCGGCGTGCGCAGCGTCGATGAGCTGATCGGGCGGATCGAACTGCTCGAGACCGATGACGCGGTGGATCACTGGAAGGCGAAGGGAATCGACCTTTCGGGTCTGCTCGCCTGGCCGGAGGGCATCGACCCGTCGGTCGATCGCCACCGGACCCGCCCCCAGGAGCCGGTGCTCGATGACAATCTCGACTGGAAGCTGATTGAGAACGCCCGGTCGGCGATTGACGGTGACGGCCCGGTCGAGTTCGACATGGACGTCAAGAATGTGGATCGCTGCGTCGGCGGCATCATGTCGAACGCGATCGCCAACACCCAGGGAGCGAAGGGGCTCCCCGAGGACACGATCAAGGTCAATTTCCGCGGCGCAGCCGGTCAGTCTTTCGGCGGCTGGCTCGCCCCCGGCGTGAGCTTTTCGCTCCGCGGCGAAGTCAACGACTATTGCGGCAAGGGCCTCTCCGGCGGCATCCTCGCCGTTTCTCCGCCCGAAGGCGCCGCCTACCAGCCCGAGGAAAACGTGATCGTCGGCAACACCTCGCTTTACGGTGCCACGAAGGGCCGGGCCTTCTTCCGAGGAAAGGGCGGCGAACGCTTCGCGGTCCGGAACTCGGGTGCGACCGCGGTGGTCGAAGGCGTCGGTGACCATGGCTGCGAGTACATGACCGGTGGCAAGGTCGTGGTGCTCGGTCCCACCGGCCGGAACTTCGCGGCCGGCATGAGCGGCGGTATCGCCTACGTGCTCGACGACGAGGACGAGTTCCGCGGCAGGCTCAACCCGACCATGCTGAGTCAGCTCGAGGAACCCGACGAAAAGGACCGGATCGAGCTCCGCGGCCTGATCCAGGAACATCTGGAACGGACCGGGTCGGAGGTCGCCCGTCGAATTCTCGACGACTGGGACGAGATGTCAGCGAAGTTCGTCAAGGTCTTCCCCGCTGATTACAAGCGCGTGCTGGCCGAACTCGAGGCAGAAGGTGCCGGCGAACCGGGCAAGGGCCCGGAAACCGACGAAGTTGACGTGATCGGCGAACCGGCGACCGGAGTCGCCTCGGACAAGGGGGCCTGAGGATGGGCAAGCTCGGCGGTTTTCTCGAGATTGAGCGTGCCGGAATCCCGTACAGGGAAGCGACCGAGCGGGTCGGCGACTACAGCGAGTTCGTGGTCCGCCGCTCCGACGAGGAGCTTTCCGACCAGGGTGCCCGCTGCATGGAATGCGGCGTTCCCTTCTGCCACAACGGCTGCCCGCTCGGCAACCTGATTCCGGACTGGAACGACCTCGTCTACCACGGCCGCTGGCAGGACGCGATCCGTCAACTGCACGCGACCAACAACTTCCCGG
>JAGQUR010000068.1 GCA_020438395.1 Solirubrobacterales bacterium
GGTCAGCCGGCGATCTCGAAGACCAAGACCGAGGGCCTCGGCGAGCACTACGAGATCGAGGATGCCCCCGGGAACCTCTACTTCACGGTTCACGAGGAGATGGACGTACATCACGCCGACGAGGGCAGGAAGCTGATCGAGCGTCACATGAACGACTTCAGCGAGGATGAGCTGGTCGAAGCGGCCGCCGAGGCATTCAAGGCCAACTGGCTGCTACTCGACGGGGTCGAGAAGGTGCGGGCCTGAGCCTTCCTCTCGCACATGTCCTGTCCGCCGGGCAGGACCTGCCGATACCGGCGTGGCTCTTCGCATGGGGAGCCTCGATTGTCCTCGTAGTTTCGTTTTTCGCTCTTTCCGCGGGCTGGCGCCGGGCCCGTTACGAAAGCGACTCATGGCATCAGGTGGCACCCGGTTTCGGCCGGGTGATCACCAGCCTGCCGGTGCGGGTGATCTGCGGCGCCTTCGGCCTCTTCCTGTTCGGGGTCTCGATCTACGCCGGCTTCGACGGAACCGAAGCCCCCGATCGCAACATCTCCCTGACCCTGCTCTTCGTGACCGCTTGGCTCGGGTTCCCCCTGCTCGGAGTTCTGATCGGGAACCTGTTCCCGGCCTTCAACCCCTGGAACGCGGTCGCGGCCCCGGTCGGCTGGGCGTGGCGGAAGCTGGCCGGAAGGGCACCCTCGCACCTCGCCTACCCGGAGAAGCTGGGCCGGTGGCCTGCGGTCGTCGGGCTCTTCCTCTTCGTCTGGCTGGAGCTGGTCTACGGCGAGGGGAGCGGAGTCGCGGTCGGCGTAACGCCGGAAGCCGTCTCCCAGGCAGCGGTCTTCTATTCGGTCTACACCCTGGTGATGGTCGCCTTGTTCGGACGCGAGGTCTGGTTCCGGAACGGCGAGACCTTCTCGGTCTATTTCGGGATGTTCGGGTCGCTCGGCAAGCTGCAGGTCCGCGGGCGGGAACTGGGGGTCCGGCGCTTCCTTTCCGGGGCGACGACCTGGGTGGCCGGTATCGCCGGCTCGGTCGCGCTGGTCATCTGCTCGATCGGAACCACCACCTTTGATGGCGCCTCCGAAGGCGTGTTCAAGAACGGGATCCAGTGGCTGATCGATCGCTGCGCCGACCTCGGGTTCAACCCGACCGCGTCGACCCGCATCTCGATGTCGATCTTCATGCTGATCAGCGTGGCCATCGTCGCGCTGGTCTATCTGGTCGGCGTCCGCGGGATGAGCACGGTGCCCGGATCACCCGACCGGTGGACCCTGTGGCGTTCCTTCGGACATGCCCTGATCCCGATTGCCTTCGCCTACCTGCTGGCCCATTACTTCACCCTCTTCTTCTTTCAGGAGCAGGCCCAGTTCACTTACCTGCTGTCGGACCCGCTCGGAACCGGCACGACCGACCTTTTCGGCACCGCCGGCTACGGGGTGGACTACAACGCAATCTCCAACCAGGTGGTCTGGTACGTCCAGGTCGGGGCCCTGGTCTGTGGTCACGTCGCCGGCCTCGTGCTCGCCCACGACAAGGCGATCACGATCTGGAAGGACTACCGGGTCGCCGCCCGCTCCCAGTACTGGATGCTCGCCGTAATGGTGGCCTTCACCTGCTTCGGCCTGTTCCTGCTCTCGGTCTCCAACCAGTAGACGGAACTTCGTCGCGGGCGGGCTATACAAGCCCGAGAAGGACGCGGGCGGCGGCGCTGGCTGTCTTGTCGGGGTTCCTGCTTCCGTAGAGCTGGGTCTGCTGGTTCACTCCGCCGGCCAGCGATTCGATCGCGGTTACGGTGTCGGCGGGCCCGAGCGGGGGCGAGAGTTCCCCGTTTTCGATCGCGATGTCGAGGTCGTTACGAAGTACCGCCGTCCAGCGGCCCCAGGACTTCACGATCGCCTCCCGGACCGGACCGGGCCGGCCGTCGAATTCGGTTGAGATCGAAGTCATCAGGCAGCCGCCCCGGAAGGGGCTGCCGGCCGAGTACGAGTACCAGGTGTCGAGGCAGCCGAGCAGTCTTTCCCGGCCCGGCTTCAGGTCGGCGTTCGGCAGCCAGTTCTTCTCGGTGAAGTCCCTGGCTCCGTACTCGACGACTTCGAGCTGGAGTCCCTGCTTGCTGGAGAAATGGCCGGCCACCCCGGCCTTGCTCATGCCGATCCGGGTTGCCAGAGAACCGATCGAGATGCCCTCCAGCCCGATCTCGGATGCGCCTTCCGCAGCCTCCCGCACGATCGAGTCGTGGGTGCTCTCAGCTTCGGCTCTGGACCTTCGTGGGCTCACGGGCTGACTATAGATCGAGGGTGGCGCCTTCGGCCATCACCACCAGGTCCAGATCCCCGCTTTCCTCCGCGGCGGCTCCGAGGCGCTCGAGAATGTCTTCGGTCTGCTCGTAGACCGGTGGCTCGTGGATCCCGTCGTAGTGGATCGGGATGAGCCTCTTCGCGCCGAGGATCCGGGCGGCGGCGACCGCCTGCTCCGGGCTGAGCGAGGCCTCGAGTCCGCTGGACGGTTGCCGGTGGGGGAAGGAGGTGATCGCACCGTTGACCGGGAGGAAGGCGGCGTCGAAGGGACCGAAGCGCATCTGGATCAGCCACCAGGAGCCGTGAAAGATGGTGTCGCCGGCATGCAGGATCCGCTTGCCGTCAGCCTCGATCACCCAGGAGATCTGCGGGTCGCCGAACCCGTCGACGGCCGGCACCGCTGTCGCGACGAACGGTCCCACTTCAACGGTCTCCCATTCATCCATCAGCACCTGATCGATCGATGCCTCGGCGAGCTCGGTTTCGGCCACCGCCACGCCGCCGGTTTCCAGGGGCTCACCTTCCATCACCGGTGGCCGGTGAAGCGATCCGCCTTCGGCAAGGGCTCTCGAAATCGCGCAGGCATCCGTATGGTCGGTGTGGAGGTGGGTGACAAAGGCCCCGAGGCTTCGACCGGAGGCTTCCGGTTCAATCAGCGGGGTGAGGGGTGGACCGATGAAAGGCTCGATTGATTCCCATCCGAGCACGTGATCGACCACCACGCTTTCGTCCCCGGATTCGACTTCGATTCCTGCCCAGCCAAGTCTCCTGATGCGCATGACGTTCCCTTCGGATTGCCTTCGCCGGTCCACGTCGGACCGGTCTGAAGAGAATAGATAGCATACGATCGTTCGTATTACAAGTTGGGGTCCTGCAGTTCATTGATTCGTAATGAAGGCAGAGGATTCTGTCGGCATGCCATTGCTCATCCTCTTCGGTTTCATCGCCGGTGCTGCCACTGCCGTTTCCCCCTGTGTACTGCCGGTCCTGCCGGTCGCCCTCTCCGCCGGATCGACCGGGGGACGAAAGCGGCCGCTCGGAATCATCACCGGACTCACGGTCTCATTCACCTTCGCCACGGTCGCGCTCGTCTACGTGATCGACGCGCTCGGACTACCGGACGAGATCATCCGCGACTTTGCGATCGCGGTGCTGATCTTCTTCGGCATCACCCTCATGGTCCCGTCGCTTTCGGCCTGGATCGAGGGACGGATCAGCCGCATGGTCGGAAGCTTCGGACCGAGGACGAACGGCGAGGGCTTCTGGTCCGGAACGGCGATCGGAGCGAGCCTGGGTCTGGTCTACGCCCCCTGTGCCGGTCCGATCCTGGCCGGAGTGATCACCGTGTCGGCATCGCAGTCGTTCACCGCCGGCCGGCTCCTGGTCGCGCTCAGCTACGGCCTCGGCTCGGCCATGGTCCTCTACCTGCTCATGCTCGGGGGTCGCAAGGCGATCGATCCCCTGAAGAAGAAGGTCCCCCAGATCCAGGCTGCGATGGGCGCGGTGATGATCCTCTTCGGGATCGGCATGTTCGCCAACCTGGACCTCAAGTTCCAGAACGCGATCGCCTCCGACCTGCCCGCATTCCTGGTCAACCCGACCAAGGGACTGGAATCAAGCAGCGAAGCCCAGGATGCCCTGGCGAAGGTGCGAAACAGCGGCACCGAGCAGGGCGCGAAGCTGGCCGCGAAGGTGAGCGCCGCCGACGAGAGCAAGAACCCGGAGTCAGACCTCCCGGTGATCGCCAAGGCCCCCGACTTCACCGACAACCAGCAATGGTTCAACACACCGGGCGACAAGCCCCTGACCCTGGCCGGGCTGAAGGGCCGGGTCGTGCTGGTCGACTTCTGGACCTACACCTGCATCAACTGCATCCGGACCCAGCCGTACCTGAAGGCCTGGGACGAGAAGTACCGCAAGAAGGGGCTGACCATCGTCGGCGTCCACACCCCCGAGTTTCCCTTCGAACGGGACGCGGGCAACGTTTCGGACGCGATCTCCAGGGCCGGGATCAAGTACCCCGTCGCCCAGGACAACGACTACGGCACCTGGGATGCCTACGGCAACCAGTACTGGCCGGCCGAGTACCTGATCGACTCCAGAGGCCGGATCCGCCACACCCATTTCGGCGAAGGTGGCTACGACGAAACCGAGCAGTCGATCAGGGAGCTGCTCGCCGAGGCTGGCCACAATCCCGGCAAGGGCATGTCAGGCGCGAAGGGCGAGCAGCCCTCGGCGGGCGTCACCACCCCGGAGAGCTATCTCGGCGCCGGCCGGGCCGACCGCTTCGTCAACGGGTTCATCCAGCCGGGACTCCACGACTACGGAGGAACCCCCAACCTCGTCCCGGACTCCCTTGGCTATAGCGGCAAGTGGCGGATCGGGTACGACAAGGCGGTTGCCGACGGTGGCGCGCTCGATCTCAACTTCAACGCGAAGAAGGTCTATCTCGTGTTGAGCTCACCGGGACATCCCCGCCAGGTGAAGGTGGAACTGGACGGAAAGCCGATCCCGGCGAACATGGCCGGATCCGACGTGAAAGACGGCAGCGTCGAGGTCACGAACCAGCGCCTTTACAGCCTCGCCGCTTTGCCAAACGTGAGCCGACACGTGATGAAACTCGACTTCGACCCGGGGGTTCAGGGCTATGCCTTTACGTTTGGTTGAGCCGACGGCACCTCGGGGTGGGAATATTGCCCCGATGGAGAGCGTCACCAGACAGACGGTCATGGTCGTCGACGACGAGCCGACCATCGTCGAAGTGGTCTCCGGGTACCTGAAGCGTGCAGGCTTCGAGGTGACCTCGGCCGCCGACGGACCGGAGGCGATTGCCGCTGCCCTGAAAGACCCCCCGGACCTGATCGTGCTCGATCTCATGCTGCCCGAGATCAACGGTCTCGAGGTGATGCGGATCCTCACCGAGGTGGAGAAGCTCGATGTGGCGGTCATCCTCCTCACCTCGAAGTCGGAGGAGTCCGACCGGCTGGTCGGCCTCCGGCGGGGAGCCGACGACTATGTGGTGAAGCCGTTTTCCCCGGCCGAACTGGTGGCCCGGGTCCAGGCCGTGCTCCGTCGCGGAAGGGGCCCGGTTGACGACGGGTCGACCCCGATCGAGATCGGTGAGCTGCTGATCGACCCGGCCAGCCGGATCGTCACCCGCTCCGGCGAGGAAGTACAGCTCACCCAGCTCGAGTTCGACCTGCTCGCCTTCCTTGCCGCCCGCCCCGGCCAGGCTTTCTCCCGCGACCAGTTGATGGAGAAGGTCTGGGAGAGTGAGAACTTCGAGGACACCGGCACCGTCACGGTGCATGTGCGCCGGCTGAGGGCAAAGCTCGGAGAAGAAGACGGACCGGACCTGATCGAGACGGTCTGGGGGATCGGCTACAGGTTCCGGCCATGATCAGATCGCTCTCAATCGGGATCCTGGTGTCGGCGGCCGGTTCGTTCGCGGTCGGGCTGATCTACGGCACCGAAGCGGCGGTCACGACCTTCTATCTGGTCGCTCCGGTGGCGGTCATCGTGCTGGCGATCGCCCACTGGGCCGCGCGACACCGGTCACGCATCGGGAACATCAGCCGGCAGCTGGCCGTGGCGATCGGGCTCGTGGTCGCTTCGATCCTGGTCACCGTCTGGATCGGTGCCGACCGCATGTTCCTCTCCGATCACGATGCGGTGGTGATTTCTCTGATGGCGGCAGTGATCGGCCTGGTCGCACTGCGGGTCGGCCAGGTACTTCACGCCGGGATCGCCGATGACGTTGACCAGATCCGGTCCGGCCTCCAGCGGATCGGCGAGGGTGACCGGGAAACCGGGCTCCTGCCGGTCGGGTCGGATGAACTTGGGGAGATCGCGGCCGACATCGACGCGATGACCATTCGCCTGGCGGAGGAAGAGAAGCGCCGCGACGAGGCGGAACTGGCCCGGCGCAACCTGGTCGCCGCGGTCTCGCATGACCTTCGTACCCCGATCGCCTCCCTGCGACTGATGACCGAGGCGATCGCCGACGGAGTGGCCACCGGGGAAACCCGCGAGCGCTACCTGTCGGAACTCCGGCTGCAGGTCCAGATGCTGGGCGACCTCGTCGACGACCTCTTCGAGCTGTCGAGGATCGAGGCCGGGGACATCAACTGGGTGATGGGCCAGATCGACATCGTGCCGCTGCTGACCGAGACGGTCGACGCGATGAGGGTGCAGGGTGAGGCCCGCGGTGTCAGGGTCCTGACCGAAATCCAGGGCGGCGAGGTTGCGGCGAAGGCCAACCCGGAGAAGGTGCAGCGAGTGCTGTTCAACTTGATCCAGAACGCGATCCGCCACACGCCGGCCGACGGCAGTGTGACCGTGCGGGCCCGCCAGCTCGATGGCCAGGTCGAGGTCGAGGTCGAAGACAGCGGCATGGGGATCGCCGAAGACGATGCTCCCCACGTGTTCGAGCCGTTCTATCGGGGCGGGCTCGACGTCTCGCGTTCGAGCGAGGGCTCCGGGCTTGGTTTGGCCGTTTCCCGGGCGATCGTCGAGGCGCACGGCGGCCGGATCTGGTTTGAATCAACCGGATCCGGCACCGTGATGCGATTCACGCTGCGACCTGAAGTCGCCGCTTAGCCCTCGTTCTTCATGGCGTCGCCGTCGGCTTTCATTGAATCGCCGTCTTCCTTCATGGCGTTGCCATCGGACTTCATCGAATCGGAATCGTCCTTCATGGCCTCGCCGTCCGACTTCATCGCGTCGCCATCTTCCTTCATGGCGTCGTCTTCCTTCATCGCATCGTCATCGGACTTCATTGAGTCATCCGAGACGGGTTGGGTGGAACTCGTCGCCTCCTGGCCGCTGCTGTCATCAGAGGAATCACTTCCGCAGGCGACGGCAAAGACCGAGGCGAACAGGACAAGTAGTACTGCGATCGTCTTGCGCATGGCCCGAAGCTAGGCCGCAGTTCTTTCAATTCCATTACGCGGCGACCGAACGGAAGGAGACCCAACATTTCGTTCCATGCGAACGATTCCCGGGGATTGGATCTATTCGCGGGACGCTCAGCCAATCGAGAGCGCGGCTGCGCCGACCAGTACGACCGCAATACCGGCGATCTGGCCGCGGGTGAGCCGTTCGCCGAGATGGAAGCGGGCGAGCAGGATGGTCACCACGGGGTAGAGCGAACTGAGCACGGCAGCCACGCTCAGCACACCCTTGACCGAAGCGACCGCGTAGAACGAGTCGGCGACGAGGAGCATCAGGCCGATCAGGGCGAGCATTCCCCAGTCGCGGATTTTCAGGTCGCCCTCGGGACGGGTCACGAGAAAGGCGAGGGCGAAGATCGCGACGGTCGTGACGCGGGCGCTGATCAGGGCCCACTGGACGCTCCCTTCCGCCGCGTGATTCATCGCGAGCAGGAAACCGCCCAGCCCGAGGGCGGTGATCAACCCGAAGACGATGCTGACCGAAGGTTTCCTCAGGGCGTGGGGATCGTTTTCCTCCGGACTGTCGAGGGCAAGCATGCTCACCCCGGCAATGGCGATCACGATCCCGAACCACTGGACCGCGTTGGGGGCGTCACCGGTAATGACAGTTGCGACCACGGGAACGATCGGGGCGGTTGCTGCGACGGCCGCGACGACGCTCATCTTGCCCACTGCCAGTCCGTAGTAGAGCGCGGCCAGTCCGACTGCCTCGGTGATTCCGGCCAGGATTCCGTACTCGAAATACTTCGCATCGGGCATATCGCCAACCGCCACCGCCAGGGTCGCGGTGATTGCGGCCAGGGCCACGGCGTGGGAAACCATCAGCACCGTGACCAGCGGCAGGAACCGGGTCTTCAGACCGGCCAGATAGTCGGAAACGCCATAGGCGAAGCTGGAGAGGAGCGCGAGCAGGACCGCTGGCATTCCGGCAGCGTATGCGGTCGGAGTGGCGCAGTGACTTCAGGTCAATGAGCCTGTCAACTTATCTTCAGATTGGTAGATAAGTTCGTCTCTCCGTGGTATAAGAGGAACGGGCGGGGGTGCTGAGGGGCAGACCTGCCGGAAGTCCGAAGGTCATGGAGTGGCCTGCCAGGGCAGGCACCGAAGGAGGAGAGATGTTGAGAAGGTTTTCTGTACTGATTGCGGCCACCGTCGCGGCAAGCTTCTGGGTTGGGGTCGCTTCGGCTTCGGTCCTGCCGGACCCGCTCGGAATCAGTTGCAGCGTGGCCGGAGACAACTCCTTTGAGTGCGGCAGCATCAGCCCGCGAAGCACCGCGGAAACCTGGGACGGCACTCCGATCGACGTGAACGTCGCCCTGCCCGATCCCGGCACCTTCGGCGCTGGCCCTTACCCGCTGGTGATGATGTTCCACGGCTACGGCCAGAGCAAGCTCCCCTTCACCCAGATGAAGCACTACACCGACAAGGGTTACGCGGCCTTCACGATGAGCGATCGCGGCATGGCCGAGTCCTGCGGCAGCGTCGCCTCGGTCGCAGCTGATCCTGACGGATGTGAAGCCCAGTACATCCACATGCTGGACGACCGCTACGAGGTGCGTGACGCCCAGTACTTCGCCGGGGAACTGGCCGACGAGGGCTGGATCGACCCGGCAAAGATCGCTGCGACCGGTGGTTCCTACGGTGGCGGCATGTCGATGGCGCTGGCAGCTCTCAAGGACCGCACGATGCTGCCGAACGGCTTCCTGGTGCCCTGGAAGAGCCCGGGCGGCACGCCCATGAGCCTGACCGTGGCGACGCCCCTCGCTCCATGGACGGACCTTGCCTATTCGCTCTCCCCGAACGGCAGGGTTCTGGATTACCTCCGCGAGAACCCTTACGACCCCGAGCACATCGGGATCATGAAGTCTTCGATCATCAACGGTCTGTATCTCTCGGGCAACGCGGTCGGGAGATACGCGCCGGTTGGAACCTATCCCCAGGCGGACATGACCGGGTGGCGGCAGATGATGGATCAGGGCGAGCCGTACCAGGGTGATCTGGCCTACAGCGCAATGCTCAGCGAGATCACCACCTACCACTCGTCCTACTACATCGACCACAGCGTGGAGCCGGCACCGATCCTGATGGCCATGGGCTTCACGGATGACATTTTCGGTGTCGACGAGGCCCTCAGGTACATCAACCGGACTCTCGACCAGTACCCGAACGCCGACATCGGACTATTTGCGGCCGACATCGGCCACCAGCGGGCCCAGAACAAGGCGGCGGATGGGATCGCCTTCTTCAACCTCCAGGACAAGTGGATCGATTACTACCTCGGGGGAGTAGGTTCCAAGCCCGACAACAATGTTGTCGCCTACACCGAGGTCTGCCCGAACTCGGAACCGTCGGCCGGTCCCTACACGGCGGACAAGTGGGCCGATCTGGCCCCGGGAGAGATCACGGTCGAGGGCGGCACCACCGATCAGACGATTGAACCGGATGGGGGCAGCAGCGACGTAGCTGCGGACTACGGCGTGATCGCCAACACTCCCTGCGCGAGCCCGAGCGGCGCGGAGGAACCGGGGACGGCCAATTACGAGTCCGCCCCGGCTCCGGCCGGGGGCTTCACGCTCCTCGGCTCGCCGACCGTCATCGCGGACCTCGAGGGTGGCGGCAGGGAATCGGAGATCGCCGCCCGGCTGGTCGATGTGGCTCCCGACAACACCAAGCAGCTGGTGGCCCGCCAGCTCTACCGACCCAACGCGAGCGGCTACCAGGTGTTCCAGCTCCATCCCGGCGCCTGGACCTTCAAGGAGGGCCACATCGCCCGGCTGGAGCTCTTGCCGAAGGATGCGAGCACACCAACCTCGCCGCTGAACCTCGCGAACTACGGACGCCCGTCCGACATGCAGCAGCAGATCACGGTCCACGATCTGGTCTTCCGGCTGCCGGTGATCGAGAGCCCCGGCGCCCTCGGCGGCCTGGTCAAGCAGCCGGCAGCGAAGGTCCTGCCGGATGACCGAAGCCTGGTCGATCTGGCCCCCGGTTACGGCAGTTCGCAGACGATGGCCGACTGGGTCGCGAGCCGGCCGGGCCCGGAACCGGTCCCGACGGTGGCGAAGCTGAAGGTGATCGGTCCGGCCAAGGCCAAGGGCAAGCAGGTGAAGGTCAAGATCAAGTGCCCGGCGAGTGCCAGCTCCTGCCCCAAGTCACGGATCATGATCCAGGGCGCTCCCAAGAAGAAGAAGGCTCGCGGGAAGGATGTCCTGATCGGGACCAAGGGCGGAGTGACCGTCGCCGCCGGCAAGTCCAAGATGGTGTCGATCAATCTGACCGGTCCGGCCCGCAAGCTCTTCAAGGGTCGCAAGGGCCTCAAGAAACTGCCGGTCAAGGTCTATGTGAACAGCACCGCCGGTGAATCGGTCACGAAGATGACCCTGAAGCGGGTCGGCAAGGTCAAGTAGAGGGCAGGAGCCCGGCAAGGAGCCCCCGCAACCCGGCGGGGGCTACGACCAGGTCGGCCCCCCGGAGTTCGCCGGCGTCATGAGTGGTGGTCAGGGCGACCACATGGCAGCCGGCGGATCGTGCCGCTTCGATTCCGGCCGGAGCGTCCTCGACCACAACGCATTGCCGCGGTTCGGCACCGATCTCCCTTGCGGCCAACAGGTAGGGGTCCGGGGAAGGCTTGCCGGATTCCACATCCTGCCCTGTCACCAGCACCTTCGGGTGATCGAGCCCCAGCACCCGCAGGTTGCTCAGGGCGGTCTCGCGGCGGGCTGAGGTCGCCACGGCGACTCGCTCGGGGTCAAGCAGCCGGTACAGGTCACAGGCCGGTTCGATCGCGTTGTCAGCTACGGCCCGTTCGGCGATCAGCCTTTCCAGCCGGTCGGCTTCGCCCTCGGGGTCGCCGCTGAACCCAAACTCCAGGACGACCTCGATGGTCCGGCGGCCGTGCACGACCGCCATCACCTCGCCCGCGTCGAAACCGTTCGCCTCGGCCCAGGCGCTGTATCCGGCCCTGACCGCCGCCGAGGAATCGATCAGCACCCCGTCCATGTCAAAGAGGACGGTGGTGATCTCGGCAGACAGCATCATTTTGCGAGATGCAGTTTCTCGGCTCCCGGATCCGGAAGTCAGATACTGGGATGTCAGAGAATTTCTGCGAGCCGGGTTTCGAGTCGATCGGCGATCTGGTCGCGGACCGGACCTTCACCAAGGCGCTCGACCAGCGACTGAAGGAAGCCTTCGACCACGAGCGTGCGTGAGGTTTCCTCGTTGAGTCCGCGGCTCTCCAGGTAGAAGAGCTGGTCCTTGTCGACCTGGGCGATCGCCGCCGCGTGGGTGCAGGCGACGTCGTCGGCGAGGATCTCGAGTCCGGGGATCGCATCTGCATGCGCGTCGGTGGAGAGCAGCATGTTGCGGCATTCCTGGAAGGCGTCGGTCTGCTGGGCGCCTTCGTCGACCTTGATCATGCCGCGCCAGACCGCCGTCGACTTGTCGGCCAGAACCCCGCGGAATGCGAGATCGGAAGTGGTGTGCTCGGCGGCGTGCTCCTGCAGCGTGTCGTAGTCGATGTGCTGGGAGTTGCCGCCCGCGTATCCGCCGGTGACCTTGGCGTCCGATCCGGGGCCGGCCAGGTTGGTGGTCATACGAACCTTGCCGCCACCGCCGCCGAAGCCGAGGGTGGCCCAGTCGAGCGATCCGTCGCGCTGGACTTCTCCACGCTGGGTCGAGAAAAGCCAGGCGTTCTCGGAGAGGTCCTGAGTGGAGACGAAGTGGAGGTTAGCGGCCGGTCCGACGATCAGCTCGACAACGGTGTTGAGCAGCGCGTCGGTTTCATCGGAGGAGGAACCGTAGTGCTCCCAGACCTCGGCCTTCGCGCCTTCCTCTAGCACGACCAGGGTGCGCCAGTTGACCGCGGCGTCGTCTGAGTCGAGCCTGAGGTCGACCTTGATCGGCTCCTCGCACTCGACGTTCTTCGGCACGTAGACGACGACGCCGTCGTTGAGCGCCGCCTCGTTGCGGGCAACGAATGGATCGTCGGTCGAAACCAGCGAACCGAGCTTCTCCGAGAGCAGATCGGAGTGTGAGGTCAGGGCCTCGTTCAGGGGCAGGACGACAACATCTTCGCCACCGCCGCTGATCGTGACGTCGGCCGGGGAGTTCTCGTAAGAGTCGAGATCCAGGCGGCTGATGTCGGTGAATTCCCAGCCCTTGGTCTTGGCATGGGGGAGTTCGATCTTCTCGATGAGGGCGGCACCCTTCTCACGCCTTTCGGCGAGCCAGGCCGGGGCCTCAACGGCGAGTTCGGCGCTAGCCAATTGAACCCTCCATCTGCAGCTCGATCAGGCGGTTCAGCTCGACTGCGTACTCCATCGGGAGTTCCTTGGTGACCGGCTCGATGAAGCCGTTGACGATCATCTTCGAGGCTTCCTCTTCGGAGAGCCCGCGGCTCTGGAGGTAGAAGAGCATGTCGTCGCCGACCTTGGAGACGGTGGCCTCGTGGCCCATATCGGCATCGGACTCGCCGATCCGGATCGTCGGGTAGGTGTCGGACTGGCTCTTCTCGTCGAGGAGCAGCGCGTCGCAGACCACCTTCGAGCGGGTGCCGGTGGCGCCGTCGGCAACTTCGAGCAGTCCGCGGTAGGTGGAGCGGCCGCCGTCCTTGGAGATCGAC
>JAGQUR010000069.1 GCA_020438395.1 Solirubrobacterales bacterium
TCGGTGATCGCCATCGCCGCCCACTTGCCACCGTATTGCTCGAGCTGCTCTTCACTGGCGACCGAGGCGATCGCCGAGTTGCCGAGGCCCTGGCCGGGCATCGCCAGCAGCAGGCCGACGTCACCCCAGCAGAGCTCGATGATGCCGAGCACGGTGCTCAGGTTGGAGCCGTTGCGGTTGCCTTCGCGGGACCCGTCTTCCTCGCCGCGGACACCGGCGGCACCAGCCGCCATTCCGGAGCCCTCGTTCATCCCTTCGATCAGGGAGGCAAGGACATCCAGTTCCTTCGGGTACTCGTGTTCGGCCTCGTCGTACTTGCGCGAGATCGGACGGAATATCTCCCGGGCGACGTGGTTTGCCTGGGTGACCAGGGGTCGGAACTTCTTCGGTGTTTCGAGATAGATCATCTGTTCCTTTCGCTTGGCCTGAGAGCTCAGGCGAGCAGGGCGCCCTCCATCACGCCCGCTGCGCGGAGGTCGCGATACCAGCGCTCGACCGGGTGCTCCTTGACGTATCCGTGGCCGCCGAGCAGCTGGACTCCGGCCGAACCGATGTCCATGCCCTTCGCTGCGGCCAGCCTGCGGGCCAGCGCGGCCTCGCGGTGGAAGGAATCGCCTCGGTCGGACCGGCTCGCGGCCCGCCAGTTTGCGAGTCGCATCCCGCCGGTCTCGATCGCAATGTCGGAAACGCTGAAGGCGACGCTCTGGCGGTTTGAGACCGGTTCCCCGAAGGCCTTTCTCTCGTTCACGTAGGGGATCACGTAGTCGAGCACGGCTTGTGACGTTCCGGTCGACATCGCAGCCCAGGCGACGCGGGATCCGGCGACGCAATCCGCATAGATGCGGGAGCGGTCGGTTTCATCGCCGATCACCGCGCCCTCGGGGACCCTCACCTTTTCGAGGACCAGACGGCCGGTGGAGGCTGCCCGCAAACCCATCGCCGGCTCCGGCTCGGTGCCGAGTCCCTCGGCACCCGACTCGACAATGAACAGGGCAGGCTGGCCGTCGCCGGTGGCTGCAGCGACGACGAAGAGTTCGCAGTCGCCCGGCCTGGCGATGAGCGATTTGACTCCGCTCAGAATCCAGCTTCCGTCCGCAGCGGGGATTGCGGTCGTGTCGAGGGTGAACGGGTCAAAGAGTGCCCTGGGCTCCAGCAGGGCCAGGGCCGCGGCGGGCGGCTCCTCGCCGGTGAAGGCCGGCAGGTAGGTCGCCTGCTGGTCGGGGTCACCCCAGCGTCCGATCGCGGTCGCCACCGCTCCCGGGGCCAGGGCAGCGTAGGCGATGCCCATGTCCCCGTGGGCGAGCGCTTCGGCCATCAGGGTCCAGGTCGTTGCCGACTGCTCGGTGAGCACGCCGTCGAATTCCTCCGGGACTCCGAGCGTGTTGACGCCGATCTCGCTGGCCTGGTCGAGCACCTCCTGCGGCGTCGCCTTCTGCCCGTCGGCTTCAGCGGCGGCCGGCCGGAGCTGGTCGGCGGCGAATGCGCGACCCGCCTCGATGAACATCTGCTGCTCATCGTCCGGGGTCAGGTCGAAGAGACCGGATGCCGAACCGCTGTTCTGCCGGGCGGGCTTGCCGAGAGTGGAGGCCTTCCTGAACGTGCGGCCAGCGCTGGTGGCGGCACGCATGCCGTGCTTGGTGCCCTGGAAGACGGTTCGCTCGAACTGGCTGCGGATTCCCAGACGGTCGAGGATCGTCGATCCGGCAATCCAGTTCAGGGCCCGGAGGCTGCTGCCCATGGTCTTGTCGGCCAGTCCCTGGCCGTTGTTGCTGCTCATTTCAAACGCTCGCTTTCGCGGTGTCGGTCGGGAGGGGGTCGATGGTTCCGTCGAGGTGAGGGGTTCCGTCGCCCGCGTCGCGGACGGAGAAGAGGGTTCGCTCGCCTTCGTCACCCGATGCGAACCCCACCCGGCCGGGCAGGTGGATCGGCCGGCGGAAGCGTGCCGCGACGGTGAAGGAGTCCGGAAGACGGTTTTCCAGCTGGGCAAGGGAACGGGCGAGCGTCCACATGCCGTGCGCGATGGCCGAATCGAAACCGAGGGGGCGGGCGGTCAGCGCATGCATGTGGATCGGGTTGCGGTCGCCGGAGACCGCTCCATACCGGCGTCCGAGATCGCCCGAGAGCCTCCAGGTGGCACTGGCCGGGGTTTCCGCCCCCAGCGTGGGAAAGGGTGCGGGTTCGGCCTGTTCCTCGCCGAATGTCTTTCCCCGGCGGAGCATGGTGCTGGTTTCGGTCCAGACGGTCTCGCCCTCGACACCGACCTCGGTGAGCAGGGAGAAGCTCTGTCCCTTCGGATGGGCCTTCAGCCGGCTCACCCCGACCCGGATGTCCTGGGCATCTTCGAAGGTGACCGGCCGATGCCGGGTGATCGTGTTCTCGATGTGAACCAGGCCGACTGCCCCGAAGGGGAACCTGCCGTCACTCATGACTGCCATGTGAAGCGGGAAGGCCAGGATGTGGGGGAAGGTGGGCGGCAGCTCTTCCCGGAGACGGAAACCGCAGACCTTCGCATAGTCGGCGACCCGGTCCCGCTCCGGCCGGACACCCTTGAGTTCGAGTTCGAGACCCGACGGGATTTCGCCGCCCCCGCCAGGCACGAAAGGCAGCGACGACGCACCCGGCAGGAGCGGCAGGGCAGCCTTCACGTAAAGGGGAAGGATCGAGGGGGAGGAGTCGAGTGTGCTCATCAGGCACCAAGCAGGTTCTGTCCGCAGACCCGGACCACGTTTCCGTTGACGCCGGTCGAGGCCGGGCTGGCGAACCAGGCGATCGTCTCGGCGACGTCCACCGGCCTGCCACCCTGGGACAGGCTGTTGAGGCGACGGCCGACCTCGCGCGGGCCGAAAGGCATCGCCGCGGTCATCTGCGTCTCGATGAACCCTGGCGCGACCGCGTTGATGGTGGCTCCGCGATGAGCCAGGTCGGGCGCCATCGCCTCGACCATGCCGATCACCCCGGCCTTCGAGGCTGCGTAGTTGGTCTGGCCGGAGTTGCCGGCGATCCCCGACATCGAGGAGACGCAGACGATCCGTCCGTTTTGGCTAAGCAGGTCGGCGGCGAGTATCGCGTCGTTGATCCGCTCCTCGCTGGAGAGGTTGATCTCCATCAGCTTGCTCCAGCGATCTTCCGGCATCTTGGCGATGGTCCGGTCAAGCGTCACGCCGGCGTTGTGGACGATCACGTCGATACCGTCGCCGAGATCCCGGGCGATCGCGTCCGGTGCCTCCGGACTGGTGATGTCCAGGGCCAGCGAGCGCCCGCCGATCCGGGAGGTCACTTCGTCCAGCTGGGCGCCGGCGGCGGGGATGTCAAGGCCGACCACGGTTGCTCCGTCCCGGGCGAGAGTGGCGGCGATCGATTCACCGATCCCGCGCGAGGCACCTGTGACCAGGGCGGTGAGCCCGGCAAGCGGAAGATCCCAGTTGATGTCGGGCCGGCTGGTGACCGGAACGCCTACACGGATCACCTGTCCCGAGACGAAGGCAGAGCGGGGGGAGAGGAGATAACGCAAGGTCGACTCGAGCTCTCCTTCGGCTCCCGGTTCGACCTGCACTAGTTGCGCGGTCGAGCCGCGGCCGCCGATCTCCTTGCCGAGCGAGCGGACGAACCCTTCGAGTGCCCGCTGGGCGGTGTGGGCGCGGACGCCGCCGGTCGACCGGGGTGGCGAACCCAGGACGATCGCCCGGCCGCTCCGTGACAGTCGCGGGACCGCCGGATAGAAGAAGCGCTGAAGTTCGACCAGCTGGGTCGAGTCGGCGATGCCGGTCGCGTCGAAGACCAGGGCCTTGGCCGGGCCTTCGAGGCCGGCCCGTTCGGCACCGATCGAATCGAGGATCGCGCTGATCGCGGGACGCAGGCGGCCCTCAGGGGCGCCACTGGTCAGTACCGGACCCTTGATCACCGGCTGGCCCGGGCCGAATCGGTCCAGTTCGACCGGCTGCGGCAGGCCCAGCGAACTGGCCAGGTTCGAGAGGACCGGCGCGTTGACGATCTGTGTGTAGGTATCGCTCACTTGTTGCCTCCAGGCGCTTCGAGGATTGCCACGACGCCCTGGCCGCCGGCGGCGCAGATGCTGATCACACCCCGGCCCTTGCCGTCTTCATGGAGTTGCTTGGCGAGGGCGCCGACGATCCGGCCGCCGGTCGCCGCGAAGGGGTGGGCGGCCGCCAGCGAGCCGCCGTTCACGTTGAGCTTCGAGCGGTCGATCGGGCCCATCGCTTCGCTTCGGCCCAGTTTCTCGCGGCAGAAATCGTCGCTCTCCCAGGCCTTGAGGGTGCAGAGCACCTGTGCGGCGAAGGCCTCGTGAATCTCGTAGTAGTCGAAGGCCTGGAGGCCCAGTCCGGTCCGTCCGAGCATTTCCGACATCGCGTAGGCGGGTGCCATCAGGAGGCCTTCGCGCTTGTGGACGTGGTCGACGGCGGCAGTCTGGGCTTCCTCGACATAGGCGAGGATCGGCAGGCCGCGTTCCTTCGCCCAGTCTTCCGAGGCCAGCAGAACGGCCGACGCGCCATCCGAGAGGGGAGTGGAGTTGGCGGCGGTCATCGTGCCCTCGGGGCCGCCGAATACCGGTTTCAGCTTCGACAGCTTCTCCAGGGAGGAATCGGGCCGAAGGTTCTGGTCCTGCCTCAGGCCGAGGTACGGAGTGATCAGGTCCTCGAAGAAACCCCGCTCGTAGGCGGCGGCGAGGCGGTGGTGGCTGTCGACGGCGAGTTGATCCTGCTCGGTCCGGACGATGTCCCAGTCCTTCGCCATGATCGCGCAGTGCTCGCCCATGGAAAGCCCGGTTCGGGGCTCCTCGTTGCGGGGAATGCTGGGAACCAGATGGCCGGGCCGGACGTTGGTCAGCGCCCTGATCCGTCCGAGAGTCGTCGTCTGCCGGTTGGCTTCGAGGAGGGTCTCGCGAAGCTCCTCGTTCAGCGAGATCGGGGCATCGGACGTCGTATCGGCGCCGCAGGCTATCCCCGCGTCGATCTGACCGAGGGCGATCTTGTTGGCGACCAGGATGGTGGTCTCGAGGCCGGTGCCGCAGGCCTGCTGAACGTCATAGGCCGGGGTCTCTGCCGCAAGACGGGTGCCGAGCACGCTTTCGCGGGTCAGGTCCCGGTCCCGGGAGTGCTTCAGCACCGCGCCGCCGGCCACCTCGCCGAGGCGCTCGCCGTCGAGGGCGAAACGGTCGATCAGGCCGTCGAGGGCGGCGGTCAGCATGTCCTGGTTCGAGGCATGGGTGTAGGTCCCGTTCGACCTCGCGAACGGGATCCGGTTGGCGCCGACTACGGCAACCTTGCGGGTCTTTTTCTTCATGCGGAGGGGTCTCCTTCGGTTACTGCGGGTTGGGAGGGGGCGGTGCGGGCCAGCAGGCCCGGCTCCACCGTGGAAATGAGAAGTTCGGCGACGTCGGAGGCCGACATCGATTCGGTGGCAAGCCACCAGCGCGCCAGGGATTCCGCCGCACCGATGATCGCGGTGGAAACGGCCTCGACTTCGCTCCTTACGGCCTTGCTCCGCCGTGCCTTCTCCGGCATGCGGGCGAGGGTGGAGGCGGAGACGAAGTCGAGCAGCTGGCGCCTGTAAACGGAAACCCGCTCGATAACTTCGCCGCCGTGGGGAAGGGTTTCGTCGAAGAGCACCGCCCAGGCGGCGCGATCGGTGTCGAGAAAGGAGAAGAAGGCCCGGACACCGGATTCAAAGGCGCCCGACGGATCCTCGGACCCGGCCACCGCAGTGGAAATCGCTTCGACCAGGGCATCTCCCGAGCGCTCCATGCAGGCGATGTAGAGGCTCTCCTTGTTCCCGAAATAGTTGTAGATCAGCGGCTTGGTCACGCCGACCGCGGTGGCAATCTCGTCCATGGTGACCGCTGCATATCCCCGCTCGGCGAACAGCGAGTGGGCCGTGTCGAGCGTCTGCTCCATGCGGTCTTCACGGGAGAGCCTGGTGCGCGTGGGGGAGGACATCTCCCAATAAGTTACCCGGATATAAATTTATATGCGGGTAATGTGATGGAAATCACGTATCGGCTGAGTTCACTTTCTGTGGACCGGGGTGAACTGGCGCTGGCAAAAGAGAGTTATCGAACCGCCGATCACCAGCAGCACGAGGTTGATCCCGAGCACGAGAAGCGCGCCCCAGGCCTGGGTGATCTCCCCGAGCGCGATCGCGGCCCCGAAGAACGCAGCTGCCGGAACGGTGGTCACCGAGATTGCGACGCCGACCGCGCTCTGCCCCCGCGTTTCGAAGGAGAGCATCGCGGCGACCCCGGCTCCGAGGGCGATCAACCCGGTTGTGTAGTCAGCCTCGGCCAAGCCCTGCAGCTCGACTTCCCTTACGTCGAAGTTGCCGTCGAGGATGCCGAACAGTTGGAGGGCCAGAGTCACAATGCACGCCACCAGCATCACCGTCCCGACCCCGAGAACCAGGGTCAGGAAGGAGCTGCCGGCAAGCCTCATTCTCCGTCCGACGATGCCCACACAGGTCGAGCAGATCGGCATCAGGTCGGGACTCACCGCCATCGCGCCGACGATGAGGATCGTGCTGGACTGGATCACACCGAGGCCGGCGATCCATCCGGCCACCGCCATCAGCAGGAAATAACGGGCGACCGGACGGGCATTGGCGCGGGCCTCGCCGAGAATCTCCACCCAGGAATATCCACCGCTCGCAGTAAGGCCACCCGGATTCACGCCGCGGGTGAGTACTTCTTCGCGGACCAGCACGTAGTCGTCGTGGTGAAGGTCGAGACCGTGAAGGACGTCGAGCACGTTGTCCGCCGCCGCGGGCTCGACGTCGGCCGAGATCATGAACTGACCGCCATGCAGCTCCGGGTCGGAGGTAATTCGGCGAACCCCGTCCAGGCAGATCAGCTCCTCGACCAGTTGTTCCCGTTCGCTCTGGAGAACGTCGACCCTCAGTCTGAGCACCCGAAGCTCCCTTCCACGGAGGGCAAGCTACTCCCGGAGGAGGACGGCTCCGCGACCAGAACGGTTGATAGCCTCGGTTCCGGTGAGCCGGGAAGACTGGTCGGCAGTTTCAATCCCTGCCTGAAAGCCGACTTGTGAAACGGATTCTCAAACACAGAGTCATCGATCCGCTCACCGACTTCCTCGACGACGAGGTGCTCGGCGGGGTCATCCTGCTCGCCGCGGCGATTGCTGCCCTGGTCTGGGCCAACTCACCGTGGAGCGATTCCTACTTCAGCTTCTGGGGCTCATACCTGAACGTCGATCTCGGCGCGATCGACATCAAACTCGATCTGCAGCACTGGATCAACGATCTCCTGATGGCGGTCTTCTTCTTCGTAGTGGGGGTCGAGATCAAGCGTGAGCTGGTCTCGGGCGAGCTTCAGAATCACAGGGACGCGGCGGTGCCGGTCCTGGCCGCCCTGGGCGGGGTGGCGCTGCCGGCGATCATCTTCACCCTGATCGCGGGCGGGGGCGCGGCCGCAGACGGTTGGGCGATTCCCGCCGCCACCGACATCGCCTTCGCGGTCGGGATCCTTGCGCTGCTCGGCAAGCGCGTCTCGAACGGGGTCAGGGTCTTCCTGCTGACCATCGCGATCGTCGATGACATCGTCGCGATCCTGATCATCGCCCTCTTTTACGGGGACGGTTTCTCGATCGGCTGGGCGCTCCTCGCTCTGGGGGGTGTCCTGGCGGTGATCGGCTTCCAGAAACTCGGCATCTGGCGAATCTGGCCTTACGTTCCCCTGGCGGCGCTGGTCTGGCTGGGGACCTACGAGTCGGGCATTCACGCGACCATCGCCGGGGTGGTGCTCGGCCTGCTGGTTCCGGTCCGGCCGTTCCAGGGCCGGGACATCAACACGAAGCTCGAGCATGCGCTCCACCCGGTCAGCGCCTTCCTCGTCGTGCCCCTGTTCGCTCTGGCCAACGCCGGAATCGACCTGAGGGGCGGGGTGCTCGGAGATGCGCTCGGCAGCGATCTCACCTGGGCAGTGATCGCCGGACTGGTCGTCGGCAAGGTCCTGGGCATTTCGATCACGACACTGCTTGCCTTGCGGTTCAGCTCCGGCACCCTTCCCGAGGGCATGAAGAAGGCCCAGGTCTGGGGGGTGGGGGCCCTCGGCGGGATCGGCTTCACGGTTTCGCTGTTCATCACCGACCTCGCCTTCAACGACGCGCTGCTGCTCGACGAAGCGAAGGTCGGGATCTTCCTCGGCTCGATCATCAGCGGCCTGCTCGGCACCGCCCTGCTGCTCAAGGTGCGTGACCGGAACGGTGATCCCGCGAAGGCCGAACCGGCGCCATCCGAAGCGGGCTGATCAGCCCGGATTTCGGGTCAGGTTCTCTCGATCTTGGAGTGGACGTACCGCTCCAGGGCGTTGATCACGTGGTGGTAGCCGCTGGGGCTGATCCGGGTGGCCAGATCGAAGATGTAGGCGTCGGGCCCGACCAGGATGCGCACCTTTCCCGAATCGACACCCTGCTGGATGATTTCCGCGGCCTTCTCTGGAGTGGTCCTGGCGATTGCCTCGAAGTCGCTGGCCATGGTCTCTGGCGAGCGGCCCCTTCCGGTCGGGTCCATGTGGACCCGGGCGCTCCTCGCGATTCCGGTCTTGACACCACCGGGGTGGATGGTGATCGCCCTGAGCCCGGTACCGGCCAGCTCCTGCCTGAGAGCCTCGGTGAAGCCTCGCACCGCGAACTTCGAGGCGCAGTAGGCGCTCTGGCCGCGGACGCCGGCCAGGCCGAAGACGCTGGAGGTGTTGACGATCGCCCCGAATCCCTGGTCGAGCAGGATCGGAAGGAAGGCGTGGGTGCCGTTGACCACGCCCTCGAAGTTGATCTGGAGCAGCCATTCCTCGTCCTCGGGAGAGGACTCCGCGACCGTCGTCGAAAGGGCAACGCCGGCATTGTTGAAAACCGCTCCGATCGGGGCTGGCGCCCAGTCCTTCACCTCGCTGGCGAAGACGAACTGGGCCGCCCGGTCCTTGACGTCGAGGCCCTTGGTCAGGACCGGTCCCTGAATCATCGTCTCGGTCTCGGCCAGCCCTTCCTCGTTCTTGTCGGCGATCGCCACCGGGCAGCCCATTCCGGAAAGCCGGATCGCCAGTGCCCGGCCGATGCCGGAGGCAGCACCGGTGATCGCCACGGTCTGGCCGGCCAGGGGTCGTGGTCTATTTCGTGTGAGCAGTCCCATTTCTCCTTCAGGGGTCCCGGGGGTTGGTTCGGTCGACGATCAGCGGGTCTTCGGGCGTGAATGGCAGCTTCGGCAAGTCGGCGGGAGCGACCCCGAGAGTCGCGGCCAGCACTTCCCTCGAATAGGCGGTGGCCGAGGCCCGGTAGCCGATGTCCTCCGGCGTCGAGCGGTCGAAGAAGACGAGGAAATGGAACGGGTCGTCCCCGGTGTCCTCGATGTGATGGGGGTAGGCGGGCGGGATGAAATAGACGTCGCCGGCGGTGAGCCCGTAGGTGTCAGTGGTTCCGTCGGGGTCCATCACGGTCATCCTCGCCTGGCCGCTGACCACGTAACCCAGTTCTCCGGTCACCGGGTGCCAGTGCGGTTCCCGCATGCCCTCCGGTGTTACCCGGAGCGAATACATGGAGAGGCCTTCGAGCGCCGGCCAGAACTGTTTCCTGGCGAGCCGGGCGCTGCCGGCCGGAGAGTCGATCGGGGGAGACTGCGCTTCGACCGCGAACTTGTGCGGATCCTCGAAGTCGATGCCTTCCGGGACGGTCGCCTTTCCTTCCCGGGCCACGATGTAGACCGGGTTCGTGTCACGGGAGATGGCCGCGAACTCGCCGGCTGGAAGGTCGTAGGTGTTGCCCAGCACTGCGTCGGTCATCGCTCCGAAGGCGGCATGCAGCGAGAAGTCCTCCGGATTCTCGTGGCTGAAGGCGATGATCAACTCGGCCTCGTCGTCACCGAGGTTCTCGATGTGGTGCAGGGAGCCGCTCCGGATGAAGAACATCTCTCCGGCCGAGATCCGGAACGAGGAGAATCCGTCGGCGTCATCGAGCACCGAGACCAGCAGATCCCCTCGCAGGCAGTAAGTCAGCTCATGCGCGTTCGCATGCCAGTGGGGCTCGCGGATCGAACCGGGGGAGAGCAGCAGCCGCTTGATCGAGATCCCTCCGAGGATGGGGAGATCCATTGCAGTGACCGCCCGCAGGGACCCCGACTCACCGTCAATCAGTGCTCTGGCGCTGGTCAGGGAGGCGACGTGGGGGCTCAAGCTCATGCAGGAGCGACCCTAGCAGCGAAGCGGAGGCCGAAGGCAACGGCAAATCACGGGATTCCGGATAGAGTCGCAAGCGATGAGCGAAGACCCTTCACTGATGATCGACCAGCGAATCGCCGAGCTCGACGACTGGCGCGGCGAGACCCTTGAACGGATTCGGGAGCTGATCATCGAGGCGGTGCCCGACGTGGTCGAGGAGTGGAAGTGGCGGAATCCGGTCTGGTCGAAGGACGGGATCATCTGCACCGGCGAGGCCTACAAGAAGGTCGTCAAGACCACCTTCGCCAAGGGAGCCAGTCTCGAAGACCCGGAGGGGCTGTTCAACTCTAGCCTCGGCGGTAACACCAGGCGGGCGATCGACTTCAGCGAGGGAGAAGAGATCGACGAGGAAGCCTTCAAGGACCTGATTCGCGCCGCCGCTGAACTCAACGGGGACGCCTAGCGGCCCGATCGGCACCTTCGGCCGGCTCCGTACCCGGAGAGGCCCGGCTCAGGGAGCGGTCAGCCAGCGCTTCGGATTTTCGACCAGCATCGTGTCGAGTTGATCGTCGGTCATGCCGGCTTCCTTGAGCGCCGGGATGACCTGCTCGAAGATGAAGGTCATGCTCCAGTCCGTGGCGGCGCCGGCGGCCTGGAGTTGCTCGAGTATTTCCGGCGGGTACCAGTCGAGGCCATTGGCGATCGGGATGTCGAAATCCTGGGAGAGGAACATGCGTTCCGCGTAGCCGCGATTCAGCAGTTCGGTGACGGTCGCGTTGCGCTGGGCGGTGGGGAGGAAGAGATCGAGTCCGTAGCGGTCCATGCCGATGTAGACGCCCTGTGCGAGCAGGCTCTCGATGTAATCGAGGTCGTCGGTGTCGCCGGTGTGGGCGATCTGGATCCGCTCGGCCGGGACGCCTTCTTCAAGGAAGATCTCGACCTGCTTCGGACCGGTTCCCGAGGCGGGGCGGCTGTGGGCCATGATCGGCGCACCGGTCTGGACGCTTGCCCTGGCGGCTGCGCGGTGGATCTTCTCGATGTTGGGTGTGACGCCCGGCTCGTCGGCGGCGCATTTGATGAATGCGGCCTTCACTCCGGTGTCCTGGATTCCCTGCTCGATGTCATGGACGAAAAGTGAAGCGATGTAGTCGGCATCGCGGTTGAGCAGGAACTGGGGGAGATAGTCGTAGGTGTAGATCCCGGTACAGAGAACGATCTGGAGGCCGGTTTCCTCCGCCAACTGCCGGCTGGCCTGAACGTCGCGACCGAGCAGCATGGCCGTGGGTTCGACCACGGTCCTTACACCGTGGCCCTTCACCGCCTCGGCGGATTCAACCGCCAGATCGTGTTCCTGTTGCCGATCGCGCACGTGGGGCCACTGAACGGAGACGGCTTCGTCGGATGAATAGAAATGCTCGTGGATCAGCGTCAGGCCGAGTTCGTCGGCCGCGATCTCACCGGTGACGGTATTCACAGTCTGCATGGCTCTCCTCCTCGTTGATTGCGGCTCCCGGGTCCGCCTCGGCACCCATGCTAAGTCAGGAGTCACATGAGCAAGTGACCGGGTTCCGTTCTCCGGCCGGTCATCGGTGGCGATGAGGCCCCGGGTAGAGTCGGATTCCATGAGCGGCGACCCATCGGGCCTGATTGACCAACGGGATCCAGGGATCTTCGATGCTCACTTTCATGTCATCGATCCGAACCATCCGATTCGGGCAAACGATGGTTTCCTTCCGGACCCGTTCACGGTTGACGACTATCTGGAACGAACGGCCGGACTGAACGTCACCGGCGGCGCTGTCGTTTCCGGCTCCTTCCAGGGCTTCGACCAGGGCTATCTGGTCGACGCCCTCGAAAAGCTCGGGAACTCGTTCGTGGGAGTGACCCAGGTTCCCGCCGAAATCGCGGATGGGGAGATACTCGAACTTGACCGGGCGGGGGTGCGAGCGGTGAGGTTCAACCTTCGCCGTGGCGGCTCGGCCGAACTGGCCGACATGGTTCGTCTGGCACGCCGTGTGTATTACCTCGCCGGCTGGCACAGCGAGCTCTACGTCGAAGGGAGGGACCTGAAGGGTCTGTTCGATCGGATTGCGGCGCTTCCCGTCGCATGCGTCGACCACTTCGGCCTTGAGCGGGAGGGTTTCGGAGATCTGCTTCGGCTGGTCGAGTCAGGGGTGAAGGTCAAGGCATCAGGCTTCGGAAGGATCGACATGGACCCATCTGTCGCAATCCGGGAGATCGCCAACGTCGATCCGACAGCGCTGATGTTCGGAACCGATCTGCCATCGACCCGGGCCGATCGTCCGTTCAGGGGCTCTGACCTTGAGCTATTCGGAGAGGTTCTCGGATCAGCCGACCTCGAGGCAGTTCTCCGAGACAACGCAGAGGCCCTCTACCTGAAGCGTCCGCGCGTTGACGCCTTCAATCACGATTGCTAGCATGAAAGCATGGCCCAGATATCGCTTCGAATTCCGGATGAACTGGCGGAAGACATCAAGTCTGATGCGAAGGCAAAGAAGCTCAGCGTCAACGGCTACATCACTTGCATACTCAGGTCAGTGAGCGACCCTGAATTTGGTGGTTCAGAAGCCGAGCGGGTCCGGGAACGGCTTCGTAGGGCCGGCCTGCTTGAGGAGTGGGTCGACGAGCCTGCCATCGAACCTCCGAGCCAGGAGGAACTGAAGCGGATCCGGGCAAAGGCCAGCAGGGGAACTTCCCTCACGGATCTGGTCCTGGAAGAGAGACGCCGGTGATCTTTGCCGACACGTCGGCGGTCATGAAGCTCTATCTCGAGGAGGAAGGCTCCGCCGAGATGCGTGAATTCCCGGTGCTGATCGTGTCGGCCATGTGTCGGGTAGAGGGAACCTCAGCCATCTGGAAGAAGTCAAGGCTTGGCGATCTCGACGCATCTGAATCCGAACAACTCATCCGGAGGTTCCAGTTTGACCTCATGCCCGAGTCGACAGGCGCAACGAACCTGGTTGCTTTGCCGTTGACCGGGGAGCTACTGCGAACAGCGGCGATGCTGGTTCCCGTTCACGACCTGACGGCACTCGATGCGATCCAGCTCTCGAGTGCGATCGCCGCAAGGGAGGCAGAGCCCGCCTGCTCGAGTTTCGCCTGCTACGACAGGACCCTTGCCAGGTCGGCGGCAGTACACGGCTTCAAGGTCCTCTGTCCAAGTTGACATAAGACACATTATCGAGCATAGGGCGGAAAACGGCCTGGTTGAGCCAGATGAGAGTGAAACGGCATCTAGACGACTGCGGGACCGTGGAACTTCGGTAGCGGCGCCCGGATCTACTTGACGAAGATCTTGCGTTCGACGCTCATGGTTCCGGCGTTCGACGACTTCACCTTGAACTTCACTTTCGTCTTCCCTGACTTGCCGGGCATCAGCTTAACCTTGATGGTCTTCGTGGCGCCTGCCCGGATCGATCCAACGGGAGTGCGATAGTTGATCCCGCGGCCCTTGACCTTGAGCCGCACTCGCTTCGCTGCCCTGCCACCGGAGTTCGTGATCTTGACCCTCTGCGTGGTCAAATGGTCCTTCCTGGCCGTGGTCGGGCCCATGACCTTCACCAGGCTGATCCGGGCTTCGGGCCTGGCTGGTTCCGGTTCGGCATTCGAAGGGTCGTCGGTGGTTTCCCATTCGATGGGGTTGCCCAGACCGAGGAACACGTCGACGCCGGTCGTTTCAGTCCCTTCAACCACCTTGACGGGGGTCGCACCCTTGAGGTCCGGGCTGTCATTGAAATACTCGCCGACGTACGAGCTGGGACCCCCCGGTGGCGTCGGACCGGGACGGTCAATGCAGTACTGGTCGAAGCTGAGCCGATACTCACCCGGTTCGAGCCCGCCGATCTTGTAGTCGTCCCAGTCCCAACCAGTCATCTGGCCGTTGATGCCGGCCACCCGGTTTCCCGCGGAGTCGAACACCCACACATCCCTTGCGCAGATGTAACCGGTGGGGTCACCCTGGATCGTCCCCGAGATGGATCCGGTGGCGGCCGCGTTCGCCTGCGAAGGCGCAAATGTCAACAGGGCGATACCCACAGCCAGGGCCAGTTTCATTGCGGGTGAATTCATTTCCAGTCTCCCGTCGAACTGATCCTACCCCAAAGGTTCGCAACTCCGGCCGGTATGAAATGGACCGAAAAACGGGGGGACGGACAGCCTCATTTAGCCAAGTCCGAGGAATTGATGGTGCGGAACGCCATAGACGGACCTGTGGAACGGGCTGTGAAACGTCAGCGGTGGTCGAAACGCTTCGAGAAGGACCGGAAGTCGCGAAGCACGCCCTTCACTTCCCGTCGTTTGGCCATGAGAAGCCCGCCGCCGACTATTGCTGGCGGGAAATAGAGCGAAGCCATGATGATCTCGTTTCCGAGCTCGCTGTCCGGCCTCGGTTTGCCTCTCAGCCGAGCCACCAGGCCGTCCGCCTCGTAGCCGCATGAACTGGCGAGCTTCATCGTGGTCGCGACCGTCTCGAGGTCGTAACGCTCGTGGTCGTTGAACCGGTCCCGAAACTCGCGATCGACGGCGGGTGAGGTCCCCTGGAAGTCGTTCTCGACCAGGGATTGAGCCCACACGACCGCCGTGAAGGTGCGGTCGTCCTTGTCTTCTTCACCCTCGAAGTCGGCCAGCGCATGAACCGACCCGCCTGAATCCAGGATCACTTCCCGGTGCGCGAAGCTGCATATCCGGCATCCGACAGCCTCGGCCACGGCGACCAGGACCTGCTCTCTCAGGTTGGGGTCGATCCGCTTCTTCAACCAGACGGCCCGGACCGACGAACGGCGCCTGACCAGCGACGCAGCGTCGGAGATCAGGTCGGAAATTCGATAGGCACTCACGAGGCAGAGTGAACCTTGTTTGCCTGACGGTCGGCACCACGTTCCTGCGGCGCGCCGGCGCGGATGGACTCCACCTTGCGGTTCATTACGTGGCGGACAAGGGTGCGGAACAGCACGGTTTTCACACCGCTGAGGTTAGCCCCGTGTTCGGCATAGAAGGAATCAGGGTCGTCAAATGTCCCGTAGTCATTGTTGACTCCGGTCGCCTGGATCGCGGTGTCGGAGCCACGCCACTGGATCGGGGGATCGGCGATGTCCTCGGTGCCGACGGCATATCCGGTGAACGGGCCACCGTCAGGGGCAATCGTGCTGCGCAGGCCCTGAAGGTATTCGTGATCCAGGATGACGCCCTCGAGGCTGACCTCCCTCCCCTCGTACTGCACCTCGGCCCAGCTGTGGACGATGTTCTCTGGTGCCAGCCGGTAGAAGAATCCATCCACAACGCCCTTCTGAAGCTCTTTGTGGATCGTCGCACCATGAAAGCGGCAAGGAATCCCGACCGACCTGAGCAGCGCCATCAGCAGGTTCGTTTTCGTGTTGCACTGCCCGTAGCCGTCGGCCAGAACCCGGGATGCCGGCAATCGGTCGGAGTTGTTGTAGCCAAAGCGGATCTCGTCCCGAACGAAATCGTAGACGGCGCCGATCCGCTCGCTCTCCCCCAGCTCCCGCCAGCCACGCTCCGTGACCAGCCGCTCGACCCCCGGGTCCCCGAAGTCAAGGATGTCCGTTGCCTGGAGGGAGCCGTTCATGAAACAAGCCTACGCACACGCGAACACCAACCCGCCCCGGCATTTAGTGTCACACATCAGTGTTACACTCAGTTCATGCCGTCGAAGTACCGCAGAATCGCTGTGGTCGAGGACCCTGAGCTCGCCGAAGCTCTTCGTTGGGCGGAGACCCGGATCAAGAGCCGGAGCGACGCCTCGCTCCTCCGGGAATTGGCGATTCGTGGCGCTGCCTCACTCCGGCAGGAGACTCCGATGAGTCCGGGCCTGAGACGGATACTCGCCATTCCTGGTGCCCGGCCGGCCGAAGGCGACATTCGCCAGACGTTGAGGTCGCGGCCGCCGGTGAAGCTGCCAGACGGGTCTGAACCAGATGCCTACAGCCGAGCCCTGGACGCAGAACGGGAAGAGAGAATCTGACCGTGTTGAAGGACCCCCTCTACATGGATTCTTCAGCGATTGTGAAGTTGATTGTCGACGAAGTCGAGAGTCCTGAACTGCTGGAGATGATCGACTCGACCGATGCCGTGCTGACAACCAGCTTCATCTCCGAAATCGAGTGTGTGAGGGCAGCAAGTCGGATTTCTAAAGACCTGCGCGAGATCGCAAAGGAACGTCTTCAGAGTTTCGTGATTCTCCCCTTGACCGAGTCAATCAGGGCACGGTCGATGTCGATCAAACCGGGGGCGCTACGGGGCCTGGATGCAATCCAGCTGGCTACGGCCATCGAGATCGAGGAAAGTCTGCACGGGTTCGTGAGCTACGACGAGAAACTGAACGACGCCGCGAGGGACTCCGGGCTTTCAGTCATCACCCCCGGCTGGATCGACTGACGCCTCGGTGCCACTTTCGGATCGCTTCACGGTCGACAGACGGGCCTCAGGTCGTAAGAATGGCGGTCATGCCCATAACCGGACGTAGTCTGCGGTCGACCGTAAATGCCGATGGAGCCCTGGAGCTTCGGCTGATCGAGGAATCGATGGATGACCCGACCGGGTCGCAGGTGCTCGTTTCCGTGGAAGCGACCCCGATCAATCCCTCCGACCTCGGAGTCCTTCTCGGAACGACCGACGCTTCGACGCTCGTTTCCGCCGACGGCGGCGGACTCGACGGCGAGGTGCTGCCGCAGGCCATGCCGATCATGCGGGACCGGCTCGACAAGCCCCTGCCGGTCGGCAACGAAGGAGCCGGGACGATTGTCGCTGCCGGGCCCGATGCCTCCGAGCTGGTCGGCAGAACCGTCTCCATGGTCGGTGGTGCGATGTGGTCGGACTACCGGCTGGTCGATGCCGCTGCTGTGATCCCGCTGCCCGAAGGGACGCCCGCGGCAGCCGGAGCCGCGCTCTTCATCAACCCGATGACCGCGCTCTCGATGGTCGAGACGATGCGGGCCGAAGGTCACAGCGCCCTGGTTCATACGGCGGCGGCTTCCAACCTGGGACAGATGTTGGTCAAGATCTGCGGGGACGACGGGGTCGGACTCGTCAACATCGTGCGAAGCGCCGAGCAGAGCGCGACGCTCGCCGATCTCGGGGCCGAGCACGTCATCGACTCCTCCCTTCCCGATTTCACCGAGCGGCTCGCCGAGGCCGTATCGGCGACCGGGGCCACGCTCGCCTTCGACGCGGTCGGTGGCGGCAGTCTGGCCAGCGACATCCTGGTCGCCATGGAGCGCAGCATGCCTCCGGCAGAGCAATGGACGCCCTACGGGTCGGCGACCCACAAGCAGGTCTACATCTACGGTTCCCTCGACTTTGGCCCGACCGTGATCCAGCGGAGCTTCGGCATGCGCTGGGCGGTCGGCGGTTACCTCCTCACCGACGCTCTGGGACGACTCGGCGGCGAGGCGATCGGAAGGATGCGCGAGCGGGTCGTTTCCGAGCTGACCACGACCTTCGCTTCCTCGTACGCGAAGACGATCGGCCTCGGGGAAGTTCTCGATCCGGAAAACCTGGTCGCCAGCGCCAAACGCGGAACCGGATCCAAGTTCCTGATCGACCCCTCCAGCGACCGTCCCTGAAGGGGCCGGCCCGGGTCCTTCACGGGTCCAGGGTCGGTAACAAATTCACCGGACCGCGGAGGTATCTTTGCCCGACGGTGAAGCAAAGATGAACGAGTCCCGACCGGTCGCGTCCGAGGGCGATTCCGGGGATCTCCCGATCCGGAGGGTCCTTCGGGAATGGGGTCGGATCGGTTGTGTCGGGTTCGGCGGGCCCCCGGCTCACATCGCCCTGTTCCGGGAGCTCTGCGTCGAGCGGGAACGCTGGATCGACGAGGACGAGTTCGAGCACGCGATCGCGGTGACCAACCTGCTCCCGGGTCCCGCTTCCACCCAGCTCGCGATCTACTGCGCCTGGACACTTCGCGGGCTGGCCGGTGCGCTGGCCGGGGGCCTCGCCTTCATCCTCCCCGGCCTGGTCCTGATCATTGCCCTGGCGGCTGTCTTCCTCGGATCCCCACCCGACTGGGTGGTCGGTCTGGGAGCCGGCGCCGGGGCCGTGGTGCCGGCCGTGGCGGTCCAGGCCGCGGCTGGTTTGATCCCCGGCAGCTGGAAACGCGCGGGCGAGAATTCCCGGCAGCGATGGATCGGTTACGTCGCGGCCGGCGCCCTGACGACGATTTTCCTCGGGACCTGGGTGGTGTTGGTGCTGCTCGCCTGCGGAGTGATCGAGATGGTCTCCCGTCGGCAGTTGCCCAACTGGATGCGCTTTGGGCGGGGCGACGGCCCCCAAGGACTTGCTCCCTTGCCGCTTCTCGCAGCGGTTGGGGCGACGGGAGGCCTGGCGGCGCTCTGCTGGACCGCCTTCAAGGTCGGGGCACTCTCCTACGGCGGCGGCTTCGTGATCATCCCGATGATGCAGGCCGACGCGGTGGACCACTACCACTGGATGACCTCCGGCGAGTTCCTGAACGCGGTCGCCCTCGGCCAGGCGACCCCGGGGCCGGTCGTTCAGACCGTTTCCGTGGTCGGGTACGCCGCCCACGGTCTGACCGGAGCGATCGTCGCCGCGATAGTCGCCTTCGCCCCCTCCTTCTGGTTCATCGGTCTGGGGGCGAAACGCTTCGACCGGCTCCGTACCGATCCCTCACCGAGAGCGTTCCTCGACGGAGCGGGACCGGCCGCGATCGGGGCGATCCTCGGCGTGGCCGTGCCGCTGGCACTCGCCCTGGCCGAGCCGTGGCAAGCGGTCCTGCTGGCCCTTGGCGCCCTGGCACTTCTGCTCCTCCGGGTCGCCGTGGTCCCGGTGATCCTTGCCGGAGCGGCCGCCGGTGCCGCAGCGGCATTGCTCGGGGCCCCTCTCCCCTCCTGAGCCGATCAGGAGGACCGGGAAATCCTGACTACGGCAGGCGGGACCCAGCCCCGGTCGAACACGGACTCCCTGGGAACGTAGAGGCGGATGGTCAGCGAGTACGACTTGTCCCGGGGTGATGGCAGCCAGTTGGACTCGGGGACACCATCGACCGGCGTCGGACCGATCCCGATCTTCAGCGATCCGTCGGGCTCCATGGCGAGATCGGAATGGCTGTTGAAGTTGTAGCGCTCCATTTCGTTTGGAACCACCCGCAGGTCGGGCAGGCCGACCAGGATGATCGACCAGTAACCGTCGACCACCGCTTCCGGCAACTTCTCTCCGGGGAAATGAAGCAGGTAGCTCGACGAACCGTCCAGCGGGGTACCGTCTGCCTCCATCGTCGAGGCGAAATAGACGACTTCCGCGCTGGTGTTGGCCCAGATGCCGGCCAGATCAAGAACCGTTCTCTTCAGGTAGTCGCTGCCGTAGTTGCCGGTCTCGATGCCGCCCACCCAGCCGTTGACCAGCGGTGTGGTCTCGGTGAAGATGGAACCGAGGAAGCCGGGAACGATCTTGTCGCGCAGCAGAGCTTCGACCTCCGACCGGTTGTCCTCACTCGCGGCAACGAAGGAGGCGACCGACCGGACCCCGACCTGCGCTTCGGCCGCGCCGGGAGCCACGTCGATCGCGCTTTCGAGGACCTCGTCGACCGTCTCGAAGATTTCGACTCCGAGGAGCGATGCGTTTTCGAAGTCCGGAATCGAAGGCGGTGGTGCCACCGAAACCTCGCCCAGCGACTCAACGGTGAACTCCCGCTGGAGTCGCAGCGCCTCGTCGGGGTCGTCCTTCAACTCGACCCTGGCGAGCAGCTTCGCCTTCGAGCCGTGAAGGTCGATCCGGGTCGCCCCCTCTGGAATCGAAGGGCTGGAGCCGGGCCTGGTCAGGGCGAAGGTTCCGTGAGACCGGGACGGGGTGCGGCGCTCGTTGATGTTGATGATGACCTCGCCCCATTCGTCCAGGATCTGCGCGGTGTAGTAGCGGTCCTGTATTTCCGGAACGGTCAGCAGCACGACCGAGTCATCGTCGACGGCGATCCAGCACTCGAGATAGGCGACATCGAGGTTCGGGTTCACGAATTCGGCCGAACCCAGCGGGTTGTACTTCACCTTGTTGTAGGCGAAGCCCTCCTCGGACGCGTCGATCCCCTCCTGCCGGATCACCAGCATACGGGCGAGCAGGTAGACGTATGCGTCGGCGATCGCCTGCTCGTCGGGTTCGTCCCCTGCCTTCACTTGTCAGGTGAGCAGGTCAGGCCTGACCGGATTCGGTCCCGACCAGGTCCGCCGGGCGCAGTTCCTCCACCTTCGGTTGCGCCTTCCTGACCATTGCCACGGCCCCTTCTGCCGGTGCGTAGGCGAGTCCCTTGAACTTTTCCCGCTCCGGCGGCCTGCTCGTGGTGGCGAGGTCGAAGCGGCGAAGCAGCGTGCGCAGGACGATGTCCATCTCGAACTGGGCGAAGGACGCACCGATGCAGCGGCGCATACCGCCGCCGAAGGGAATCCAGGAGTAGGTGTCGGGCTTCTTGCCGAGATAGCGCTCGGGGTTGAAACGGTCGGCCTCGGGGTACACCTCGGGATCCAGGTTCGTGTCGCGGATGTTGCAGATGATCCGGGTGCCGGCCGGAAGCGTCCAGCCATCAAGTTCGAAGTCCTCCCTGAAAACGGAGCGGCCGGTTCCGCCGATCACCGGCCGGATCCTCAGGACCTCGTTGATCACGGCCAGCCTGTAGTCGTTCTCATCGGTCCGGGCCTCGGCGGTGAGACGATCCAGCACCTCCGGGTGACGGGTCAGCCGCTCGATGGTCCAGGCCAGGGAGGACGCGGTGGTTTCGTGGCCGGCGAGCAGGATCGTCATGAGCTCTTCCCCGGTTGCCCGGAAGTCAATTTCATGTCCCTGCTCGAGGTCGCTGTTCAGCATCAGGGCGAGAATGTCAATCCGCTCATCGAGGTCCGGATCGGCCAGGTGCTTCTCGATCAGGACCCGGATGATTTCGTGGAACCTTGCGGTCAGGCTTTCCCAGCGGTGGCCAGGGCTGTACCTGCCGTAGTCGCGCATCAGCAGATCGGAAGCCACCTTCATCTGGCCGTAGCGGGTCATCGGGGGGATGATCTCTTCAAGTTCCGACAACTCCCTGCCTTCGGCGCCGAAGACCGCGCGGAGAATGATCCGCAGGGTGATCATGTTGAAGGACTTCTGGGTCGGGAAGGGCTCATCGAGCGGCCACGTGTCCATCTCGCGGTTGGCTTCGTCCTCGACCAGCTTCTCGTACGAGCGCATCCGCTCTCCGTGGAACGGTGGCAGCAGCTTGCGGCGCTCGGCCAGGTGCTGCTCCTCGTCCATCGAGAAGATCGAGCCGTCCCCCAGGAGCCTGCCGAGAGCGTTGTCACCGGCGTGGAGCACATTGTCCTTGGCGGTGAACACCTTTCGGTGGAGTTCGGCGCCCCGGATCACGACCGACGGTCCGAAGCCGGCTATATCGAGGAAGTAGATGTCCCCGTACTGGTCGTGCCAGCGGCGGAAGAGGCGGTTCCGGGCAAGCAGGAACAGGGCCTGATTCAGCCTCCCCGGAGTCCCGGGGCCGGGCGGCATGGATGTCTTGGTCGGGTTGTTCATCGGTGCACCAGTTCTGATTCAGGGGCCGTCTCGACGGCCGGTGTTTCCAGTTCTTTCTCGATCTGCCTCTGGAGCAGCCCGAAAACCTTCGGCCATCGCCGAGGCATCAGTCGCACCAGGGCATCCAGCAATTTGGCGTCGTTGCCGACAAGCACGCGCGGGTTGTTGCTTTCCACCCCGTCGGCGATGATCTCCGCTGCCCGGGCCGGATCCATCTTCAGCAGCTTCTCGTTGTAGAGCCTGGTCCGTGCTTCCTTCTCCGCGGTGACCGGTACTCCGGTGTCCTTCGCCCATTCGAGTGCTGAATCCGCGATTCCCGTCTTGATCCCGCCCGGATGGACCACCGTGGTCCTGACCGGGTAGCCCTCCTCCTCCAGGTCGAAGGCGACCGATTCGGTGAAGCCGCGCACCGCGAACTTGCTGGCGCAATAGGCACTGAGTCCCTGCTGGGCCATGATGCCGTTGAGACTGGAAATGTTCGTGATGTGCCCGTCACCGGAGGCGATCAGGTGCGGAAGGAACTCCTTGGTTCCGTGGATCACTCCCCACAGGTTCACGTCGAGGATCCGTTCGTAGCGCTCGTAGCCGAAGACGTCGACCGGATCATCGTCGGCGACGCCGGCGTTGTTGTAGACCTGGTGAACGACCCCGAAATGACCGGCGATCTCCTCCGCGTAGGCGGCGAAGGCTTCCCGGTCGCTCACGTCGAGAGTCGCCGTGTGGATTTCGGTGCCGCGGCCGATCAGTTCAGCGGTCCGTTCGACCGAATCTGCCTTGATGTCGCTGATCGCGACCGCCTTCGCTCCCCGCTTCGCCAGTTCGACGGCCAGGGCCCGGCCGATGCCGGACCCCGCGCCGGTGACAACGCAGACCTTTCCTCTGATCCTGCTCAAGCCGGGACCTCCTCCCTGGCTTCCGACTTGTGCTCGATGCGTCGGAAATCCATGTACTCGTCGGCGACATCGCCATGCCGCAGGAAGCGTGAATCCTTGTAGTAACTCTGGGCCAGGTACCAGGGCTCTTTCGTGCCCTGCCGTGGCAGTTCGTCAAGAGCCCGGAGAACGTATCCAGCCGGGAAGTCAAGCAGCGGGACCCGGTCCATGTCCGGGTCGCTGACTCTCGCCACAGCCGAGTCGAAATGGCCCTCGTCCATGTACCCGAGCAGCCGGCAGAAGTACTGGCAGACCAGATCCACCTTCAGGGTCCACGAGGAGTTGGTGTAACCGATCGCGAAGACCAGGTTCGGCACGTCGCTCAGCATCATGCCCTTGTAGGCCACGGTGCTCGGGGCATCGAGGGTCTCTCCGTCGATCTCGACCTTGATGCCACCGAAGAGCTGGACGTTCAGTCCGGTCGCGGTGATCACGATGTCGGCTTCCAGTTCACTGCCTGATTCGAGCTTCAGTCCGTTCGGAGTGAAGGTTTCGATCCGGTCGGTGACCACCGAGGAAGAGCCGTTCTTGAGCGCCTCGTAGAGGTCGCCGTCCGGTACCGCGCAAAGGCGCTGGTCCCAGGGGTCGTAGGTGGGATTGAAGTGGACATCGACATCGCAGTCCGAGCCCTCGAGCTCCTTCGTGTTGACCCGCCGGATGAAGGCCCTGGCGGTCTTCGGGAAGCGCTGGCAGAACTGGTAGAAGGCCTTCTGCCGGAGGATGTGTTTGCGGCGGATGATCCGGTAGGCCCGGGTCTCGCCAAGAACGCGGCGGAGCAACAGGGCGACCCGGTCTTTCTCGGGGACCGGCAGGATGTAGGTGGGCGAGCGTTGCAGCATGGTCACGTGCTCGGCCTCTTTGGCGAGTTCCGGCAGCAGGGTGACCGCGGTTGCTCCGCTGCCGATGATCACGACCCGCTTGCCGGACACGTCGAGGTCCTCCGGCCAGTGCTGGGGATGGATGATCTGCCCTTCGTAGTCGGCGATCCCCTCGAAATGCGGCATGTAACCCTCGTCGTATCGGTAGTAGCCGGTTGCGGCGAAGATCCACTTCGCCTTCATCTCGAAGGTCTCCCCCGTGTCCGCGAGTTCGACCGTCAGGGTCCAGCGGGCATCCTCGGATGACCACTCGGCTCGCTGAACCTTGTGGCCATATCGGATCTTCCGGTCGATCCCGTTCTCCTCGGCGGTTTCCTTGACATAGGCCTTGATCGCCGGTCCGTCCGCGATCGCCTTGTCATCGGTCCAGGGCTTGAACTCGTAGCCGAAGGTGTAAAGGTCGGAGTCCGAACGGATCCCGGGGTAGCGGAAGAGATCCCAGGTGCCACCGAGGTCATTGCGGGCCTCGAGAATGGCGAAGCTCTTGCCGGGCTGTTCCTTCTGAAGGTGGTAGGCGGCGCCGATGCCGGATACGCCGGCACCGATGATCAGAACGTCGAGTTCATCATGCCTGCTGGCTTCGAGATCCATTTCGGGTCCTTCGGGTAGATCGCCGGATACGGAAATGTTCCTCGTGCGCCTGCACTAACTCAAGGTTGGAAGTTCCAGACTTTCGCCTCTGTTTGTGCGAAATGCACATCGCTGTGGCAAATTGCGCACCTGACCGTTCGTCTTTCGTGTTTTTCGCCCACTCATGGGTAGCCTTCACGCATGTCCTGGCCGAAGCCCTCCGAACGCATCGCCGAACTGATCCGCCTTTGCGTGAACCGCCTGCTCGAAGACCCCGACGAACTCTTCCAGTCGATCAACGAGGCGAGCATTCCCCCCGAGGTAGCCGGGTCTGGCAGTGACCCGGTTCTCCTGCGTACCTACCGGCGGGTGAATCAGGCGACGCTACTCCAATGGGCCGAGGCGAACCTGCGGGAACCCGGATGCGAGGTTCCCCCCTACTCCGGTTCCGAGATCACGGCGCTAACCCGGGATCTGGTTCGTCGGGGACTCGACACCAACGCTCTGGAGCCCTATCGGGCCGGCCAGAACATCACCTGGCAGAAGTGGATGGAAGCAGCCTTCGAAGAGACGGATGACCTGGACGAGCTGCGCGAACTGCTCGAAATCTCGGCCCGGTCGATCTTCGCCTACGTCGATGCGACCATGATGGTGAGCGCGGAGAGGATCCAGCAGCAGCGGGAGGAGTTCAACCAGACCGGCGCCGAGCGGCTCGAAATGGTGGTGCTGGTTCTCGAGGAGAATCCGATAGACCTCGAGTACGCGGCATCCCGCCTCAACTACGGCTTCGACGGGACCCATCTCGCCGCCGTGATCTGGAGCGAGCGAAACGATGACCCTGAGGGGCTGGAGGCAGCGGCGGAAAGGCTGAAGCGTGCCGCCGGAGCGGGTAATGCCCTGACCGTCCATGCGACCAGCGCCGCGCTCTGGGCTTGGGTCAAGCCGACCCGCGAACTCGCCGAAATCGAGGCGGAACTCGAGGATGGCGGCGAATTCAGATTCGCGCTCGGAACGCCCCTGCAGGGCGTTGAGGGTTTCAGGCAAAGCCACGCCGACGCCTCGGAGGTTCAGCGTCTGGTCCTCCGGCTCGGCACCGATCTCGAAATCGCCCGCTACGACGCGATGAAGGTCGTGGCCCTGCTCACCCACGATGAACGGCGGGCGGCGCGCTTCGTCGACGAAACCCTCGGCGAACTCGCTGGTGCCCCGATGAACCTGAAGGATACGGTTCGCACCTATCTCAGGAACCAGTCGAACGCGACCAGGACGGCCGAAGCGCTGTTCGCCCACCGCAACACGATCCTGGCCCGGATCGCCAAGGCCGACGAGTTCTTGCCCCTGCCTCTCGCAGAGTCATCATTCGAAGTTTCGGCAGCCCTCGAAATCCTTCATTGGCAGGAAGACTGAAACGGGTCAGCCGATCGACTCGATCAGCTCGAAGATCGCTCCCTCGGGTCCGCGCACATAACAGAGCAGGTAGGTGTCCTGGTAGTTCTCGATCTGGCCGATCAGCTCGGCGCCGTGGGGTTTCAGCCGTTCGAGGGTCTCCTTCAAATCGTCGACTTCTATCGCCAGATGCCGGAGACCGAGGGCGTTGGCCGAGGCGCCTGCGTTGCCTTCAATCGCTTCGGGTGAGTGGAATTCGACCAGCTCCACCCTCCCCTTGCCGTCCGGCGTGTCCATCATCGCGATGTCGCTGTGGACGCCTTCCAGGCCGATGATGCGGCCGACCCAGTCGCCTTCGACCGAAGCCCGCCCCTGACTCTCGAATCCGAGTTCCTCGAGGAACTCGATCGCCGCCCCGAGGTCCCGCACGACGATGCTGACGTGTTCCATCCGCGGCAGGTCCATGGGGACGAACCTAACATTGTCGTCGCGAGAACTTGCGCCTGACGAAACGGGTGATGCCGCCCCCGGAGGGACGGCATCACCGAGTCGGTCCGGCCGGACCGCGGCTGTGTCGGGTGCTACTGGACCGGGGTGACGATCACGTTGCCTGAGGCGCCGGTGACCTGGTTGCCGCTGTGGCAGCCGATCGAGACCTGCGTGACCGTGTCGGTGTCGGTGACCAGCTGAATCGGGAGGGCCGTGCGACCGCCGCCGTCCGGGTCGAACACCGAGGACTGGGAACCACCGCCGTTGTTGGTCGCGACGCCGCAGCTGACGTTGTTGGTCGCATTCGACGTCACCTGGACAGTGGCCGTGATCATGTACCTGCCGGCCGGAACGTTGACCGATCCGATCCCGAGCTCGAGGTTGGCGGGAATGTTGATCGAACTGAACTCCTTGAAGGTCGGCGAGACGATTCCGTCCTTGCCGGGCAGCCCCTGATTGCCCTTCAGGGCCTTCACCGTTGCCGGCGCGAGCTTCTTCTTGGTGATGGTCCGGTTCTTGAGCTTCTTGCCGGCCACGGTGTTGTTCTTGAGCTTCTTGCCGTTGATCAGGCCGGAAGCGGCCGTCGCGGTACCGCCGATTGCGACGAAGAGGGCCAGCATTGCGATCAGGGTGGCGGGACGGAGCTGCTTGATGCGGGTGATTGCGTTGTTCATTGTTGTCTCCATGAGAAGTTGGTTTGTTTGGCGCTTCTATGGGGTCAACGAGCGAGCAGCCGATTACTTACGCAGAGATCGGAAGATTCTTCGAACCGCTCCCAGTTTTGGCTTTGCCAAGCCACAAATTCATTCAGCAAATTTCCGGGACAGGGGACTCCGGGCATCAGGAATAGCATTGGCCCATGCCGACCAGTGAGGAAAACGACGAGGCTCGGACAAGCCTTGCGGCTGCCCGCACCACCCTTGCCGGTGAGCGCACCCAGCTGGCGTGGGTGCGTACCGGACTGGCTTCGATCGCGGTGGGCATCGGACTGGCCAGAGTCGTTCCCCTGCTCGACTCAAGCGTCCTTGCCTGGCCCTATGAAGTGCTGGGTGTCGGCTACTGCACCTTCGGGCTCGGCCTGATCTTCTTCGGCGTACAGCGCGGCAAGCTTTCGGCCGAACATCATGTCGAGAGATCATCGGTGCCGGCAGGCGGGAAGTTCCTCGCTGCCGGCGGCCTGGTGCTCGGAATAGCGACCATCGTCGTGGTCGCGCTGGCCCGCTAGCCGGGGTCCGGCTTCAGGCCGAAATCGCCGAAGGGATCGTCCCTTTCGCGGACGGCCTGCTTGAAGCCCGCTTCGGCTGCCCGCTGCTGGAAGGCGTACCCCTCAGGTGTGTGGCGGGTGATGCCGTCAAAGACCGTGCCGATCAGCTGCGTCTGGTGGAGGCCCTGCGCGTAGATCGACTGGTTGACCAGCAGCTTCATCATCTGAAGCTGGTTCAGAGGCATCATGGCGATGCGGCCGGCCAGGTCGTCAACCGCGCTGTCGAGTTCTTCGGCCGGATGGGATTCGATGGCGAGACCGGTGGCGACGGCCTCCTTCCCGTTCAGGCTGTCGCCCGTGAAGAGCAACCGCTTCGCCTGCTGGGCGCCCAGCCGGTACGCCCAGAGCGAAGTGGTCGGCGACCCCCAGACCCGGGCCGGTGGGTAACCGATCTTGGCGTCGTCGGCGATCACCAGAAGATCGCTGCAGAGCGCGAGGTCGGTGCCCCCGGCCACGCAGAATCCGTGGACCTTGCAGATCACCGGTTTGGTGCAGTGAAACAGCGACATGAAGGCGCGTACGTTGCGGCTCATGCCGGCGTAGTCGACCATCGG
>JAGQUR010000070.1 GCA_020438395.1 Solirubrobacterales bacterium
ATGTCGACGTTGTCGACGCCGGTGCCGGCCCGGCCGATCACCTTCATGTTGTCGGCCTTCCCGATCAGCTCCGGCGTCATCTTCGTCGCCGAGCGGATCAGGATCGCGTCGAACTCGCCGATCCTTTCGGCCAGTTCGGTGTCGTCCATGTCGACGCCGATTTCAACGTCGAAGTTCTCCTTCAGCTGCTCGACGCCGCTGTCGGCGATCTTCTCCTTGACGAGTACCTTGGGCCTGTCGCTCAAAATGGAACCTCCTGGTTGTCCGGCTCGGTTGAACCGGCGTAAGTGAAAACTTTCACGCGGTGACCCCGGCGTTTGCGATCACCCAGTCGACACAGGCCGTGAGCGCCTCGATGTCGGAGGGGTCGACCGCCGGGAACATTGCGATCCGCAGCTGGTTGCGGCCGAGCTTGCGGTAGGGCTCGACATCGACGATGCCGTTCGCGCGCAGCGTCGCCGCGACGGCGGCGGCGTCGATCGACTCGTCGAAGTCAATCGTTCCGACCACGAGTGAGCGCTGGGCAGGATCGGTGACGAAGGGGGTTGCGAAATCACTGGCCTCGGCCCACCCGTACAGGTGCGACGACGAAGCGCGGGTCCGCTCGACGCAGAAATCGAGTCCACCGCCGGCGAGCATCCAGTCGAGCTGCTCGGCAAGCAGATACAGGGTCGCGAGCGCGGGCGTGTTGTAGGTCTGGTTCTTGCGGGAGTTGTCGAGGGCCGTCTTGAGGGACAGAAACGGCGGCTGCCACCGGTCGGACGATCCGTCGAGTTCCTCGATCCTCGATATCGCCGCGGGACTGAGCGCGGCCAGCCAGAGACCGCCGTCGGAACCGAAAGATTTCTGCGGCGCAAAGTAATAGACGTCGGATTCCTCGATGTCGACGGGCAGGCCGCCGGCTCCGGAAGTCGCGTCGATGAGTACCAGAGCTTCGCCGGTGTCCGCAGGGCGCTCTACGGGAACCATGACCCCGGTCGAAGTCTCGTTGTGGGCCCAGCCGATCACGTCGACGCCCTCACGGGCCTCCGGGGCGGGGGCACCACCCGGTTCGGCCTCGATCAGCACGGGGTCAGACAGAAACGGGGCACCTGCCGTGACCTGTGAGAACTTACGGGAGAACTCGCCGTAGACCAGGTGAAGTGCCCGGTCGCGGACGAGCCAGGCGGCCGCTGCGTCCCAGAACGCCGTGGTACCACCATTGCCCAGGGCAATCTCGTAGCCATCGGGAAGCGAAAAGAGATCTCCGAGGCCACTCCGCACCCGACCGACGAGATCCTTGACCGGCTTCTGCCGATGTGACGTACCCATCAGATCGGACCGCCCGGCCAGTGACTCGAGGGCATCGGGCCGCACCTTCGAGGGGCCGCAGCCGAAGCGGCCGTCGGCGGGGAGGAGGTCGGCGGGGATGGTGATCGCAGGGGTCCCGGTCATGGCCCCATCCTCGCAGCCCACGCCACGACCACCGAAAGCCAACACGGCGGCAACGGGGTTCCGGGGCGGCCGGGGGGCGTGCAACGATGGCGCGCATGGGCTCACGCATCTCGGACCGCATCGCCGCCATCGCTCCCTCGGCCACGCTGGCCGTGGACGCCAAGGCCAAGGCGCTCAAGGCCGCGGGCGAGCCCGTCATCGGCTTCGGGGCCGGCGAGCCGGACTTCCCGACCCCCGACCACATCGTGGAGGCGGCCGTCGCCGCCTGCCGTGACCCCAAGAACCACCGCTACAGCCCGGCGGGTGGCCTGCCCGAGCTGAAGGAGGCGATCGCCACCAAGACGGCCCGCGACAGCGGCCTCCAGGTGGAGCCCGCCCAGGTGCTGGTGACCAACGGCGGCNNAGCCGAAGCGGCCGTCGGCGGGCTTCAGGTCATCCGGAATATTGGCGAAATTCGTCATCTCGGGTGAGGATATTGAGTCGCAGGGATCGGCATCTCCCCGCCTCAAGCCGCCGCTTGCCGGGCGCAGCTTTACGGGGTCCGGGAGGCCGGTTAGTCTCAGGGGAAGTTCGTCCATTTCCCCCGAACCCAAGGAGAGAAACTTGTACCCAGTCACATACGAAGCCGACTATCTGCGAGAACGCAACCGGCTGACCACCTTCTTCCGGATCATCGTCGTGATCCCATGGTTGATCGTGGCCTACATCTACCTGATCGCACAGGCCGTGGTGGTCTTCATCGCCTGGTTCGCGATTCTGTTCGTCGGGCGGTACCCGCAGGGGATGTACAACTTCGTCGGGGGCATCCTCCGCTTTTCCGAAAGAGTCAACGGTTTCATGTATCTACAGACCGACGCCTGGCCTCCGTTCGGCATCAGTGACGACGAGTCGTATCCGATCCGGGTCAGGTTCGCTCCTCCGGCCGCAAGGCAGAGCCGTCTCAAGGACTTCTTCCGCCTGATCCTCATCATCCCGCTGCTGATCCTCAGTTACGCGATGAGCTACGCGATGTATGCGATCGCCGCGATCTCCTGGCTGACGATCGTCTTCCGTGGCTATCAGCCGGCTGCGATTCACAACGCGATTGCCTACCTGATGGGCTGGACCACCAGGGCGACCTCGTACATGCTGCTGATGCGGGACGAGTACCCGCCGGTCGGCGACGAGACCCCGGTCGAGGTTGATCCCCCGGCAGGCGCCGCCCTCCCGGGCAACGATCCGGCCCCGCTGGATCCCGCCCCGACATCGGAAGGCCAGGCCCCTCCGCCTCCGGCCGAGTAGCCAGGAAGCCCAACGGGCCATTCCAGGGTCCGCAGGGTCCCGAGCGTCAGAAACGGGCGGCTATCAAGCCGCCCGTTTTCGTTGCAGGTCATCCCGACAATGAGAAAGGGCGGCCCCGATGGGCCGCCCTTTCGGTCAGGCTGGATGCTGCCGGGGCAGCGGGAGACTCAGTCCTCGTCCCACTCGAAGGGCGGGTACTCAGTGGACATCCAGTACGAGTAGAAGTTGGAGCGAACGTTCCAGGTGAAGCCGTTGCGAATCACGTTGAACAGGCCTTCGGGGATCTTCTTGGTGAAGATGATCGTGAAGAAGGCGAAGAACGCGCAGATCTCGGCGACCAGGAAGATCAGCGAGGCGACGATCGCGTACGGGATTACGATCAGCCAGGCGAACAGGGGCCGCCAGCGCGAGACTCTTTCCGGGTATACCGCCTTGAGCTGGATCGTGTCCTCAGGCGTTTCCTCGAGGGTGAACGGCGGGTACTTGTCAGTGATCAGGAAGTGGTACGCCATGACCCTGACTGCCCAGCGCTGGAACCCGTACATGTAGTTCCACATGCCTTCCGGGTACTTCGCCGTGAACAGGGTGGCAAAGAACGCGATGAAGACGACGAAAATGGCGCCGATCGCGAGGAAGAACAGACAGATGTAGTGCGGCACCAGGATCAGCCACTTGATCAGCGGCATGAACCGCGCATACTCAGGCAGAAGCTGTGCGTCCACGTCAACCGGGTAATCACCCGCGACGACGACGGTCTCACTCACCTCGGCAACGACGACTTCTTCTTCGTCGCCAGGCGTGGGAGTTGGTGTGTCAGTCATCAGGACTCCTTGTTGGTCTTCCCCCGGGGATCGGGGCCACCAAGAACCTACCCGCTAAACGGGCGTTTTCCTGTAAATGACCGGAAAAACCCCGGTTGGACCTAGAACTCGGTGTCGATCCAGGGCATCATGTCGCGGAGTTGGGCGCCCACGATCTCGACCTCGTGGTCCTTGCCTTCCTGGCGCATGCGGTCGAAGTTCTCGTTGCCGGCCTTGTTCTCGCCGATGAATTCCTTCGCGAACTCGCCCGACTGGATCTCGCCGAGAATTTCCTTCATGGCAGCCCTTGATTCTTCACCGATCACCCGCTTGCCCCGGGTCAGGTCGCCGTACTCGGCGGTGTTCGAGATCGAGTACCGCATGCCCTGAATGCCCTTCTCGTACATGAGGTCGACGATCAGCTTGAGTTCATGGAGGCACTCGAAGTAAGCGAGACGGGGGTCGTAACCGGCTTCGACCAGGGTGTCGAATCCGGCCCGGACCAGTTCGGTGGCACCGCCACAGAGGACCGCCTGCTCACCGAAGAGGTCGGTTTCACATTCGTCCTTGAAGGTCGTTTCGATGATCCCGGCGCGGCCGCCACCGATCCCGATCGCGTAGGCGAGGACGAGGTCGTGAGCGTTGCCGGTCGCGTCCTGCTCGACGGCCATCAGGCAGGGCACGCCCGAGCCTTCCTCGAACTGGCGACGGACCATGTGGCCGGGGCCCTTGGGGGCGACCATGCCGACGTCGACGCCGGCCGGGGGCACGATCTGGTCGAAGCGAATGGCGAAACCGTGGGCGAACATGAGCAGGTTGCCTTCGGCGATCCCGTCACTGATCTCGTTCTCCCAGATCTCCGCCTGCTTTTCGTCCGGCAGAAGGATCATCACGATGTCGCCCTTGCTGGCTGCATCGGCGACGGACAGAACCTCGAGGCCCGCGGCGGCAGCCTGTTCACGACTGGCCGAGCCCTCACGCAGGCCGACCACCACATTGACACCCGAGTCCTTGAGATTCAGGGCATGTGCGTGGCCCTGGGAACCGAAACCGAGGATGGCGACGGTCTTGCCCTCGAGCTTCGAGAGATCGCCGTCCTTGTCGTAGAAGATGTCTTGGGTGGTCATACGGTGATGCTATTTGAGCAGGGCCGCACGGTGGAGCTTGCCCGACGGGGTCCTGGGCAGCTCGGTTACCACCTCGACCGCCTTGGGGATCTTGTACGGGGCGAGTTTGCCCTCGCAATGGCTTCGCACTTCATCGAGTTCGACCTCGACTCCGTCTCGCGCCACGACGACGGCCGTGACGGCCTGCTGCCATTCCGGATCGGGGCGGCCGACCACCGCCGCTTCGACGATCTCCGGGTGCTGGACCAGCACGTCCTCGACCTCGGCCGGGATCACGTTCTCGCCGCCGGTGATGATCATTTCGTCCGTGCGTCCCTGGACGTAGAGAAAACCGTCCTCGTCGATCCGGCCGACGTCACCGGTGTGCAGCCAGCCGTCGGCATCGAGTGCGCCGGCCGAAACGGTCGGACCCTGGACGAGGATCTCGCCGCCCTGGATACGCAGATGCGAGGTCAGCAGGGGCCTCCCCACCGATCCGACCTTGCGACGCGCTTCGGCCACTTCGAGGGTCGTCACCTGGGAGCAGGTTTCGGTCAGCCCGTAGGTCTGGATCACCCGGGCGCCCCGGTCGAGAGCCTCGGACAGCGCGCTCTGCGGCACCGGTCCTCCACCGACCAGGATTGCCCGGGGAGCGGTGAGGTCGACCCCTTCCTCGAGCAGCCGCAGCAGCATGGTGGAAACCAGCGAGATCACGTTGGCTCCGTCCCGCTCGATCGCGTCGGCGACCGCGGCTGGCTCGAAACGATCCTGGAGCACCATCGCCGTTCCGTAGATCACCGAGCGCATTACGATCGAGAGACCGGAGATATGGCTCATCGGGAGCGCACAGAGCCATCGATCGGAGGGGTCCACCCCGATGTTGAAGGCCGACCCCATCGCGCTGAAGAGATGGTTGCCATACGACAGCGTCACCGTATGCGGGGTGCCGCTGGAGCCGCTGGTGAGGATCCGGCAGTGCGGGTCGGCCATGTCGTGCTCGCCGAGCAGGGGCATATCCGCCTCGGTCTGGGTGAGCTTGCCGGGATCGTCGAGGTCGACCGAGACGCCGCAGGACTCGATCGCCCTGGCCCTTTCCTCCGGTGACAGCTTCGGGCTGATCGGCAGCAGCACCGCACCGGTCTTCATCAGGGCGTGAACGAGGACCACCTTGTCGCGGCCCGGTCCCATGTTCATCGCGACCGTGGCTCCCCGGCGCACTCCCCAGGCAGCGAGGCGGCGTGCGGCGTGGACGGCTTCCTCCTCGAGTTCCGCGTAGGTCATCGACTCGCCGTCCGCGATCAGGGCGGTGCGGTCGGGGCAGCTCTGCGCTCTCTGGGCCAGCCAGTTGTCGAGTTTCAATTGACCTCGTTTATCGTGGGTCCCTCAATTCTTGCGATCCGCCGCCTCCACGGCGGCAGCCTGACGAACGGAGTACCGGACTTGCCCGAAAGACACCGAAACGCGCCCCCGGAAGAGACGCTTTACGAGCCGATCGAGTGGCGGTCGGCCGGAGATTACTCCGACATCCTCTACGAGAAGGCCGAGGGCATCGCGAAGATCACGATCAACCGCCCGGAAGTGCGCAATGCCTTCCGCCCCCAGTGTCTGGCGGAACTGCGTGATGCCTTCGAAAAGGCCCGGGACGACACCGAGGTCGGGGCCATCATCTTCACCGGCGCCGGGAAAGAGGCTTTCTGCTCGGGTGGCGACCAGCGGATCCGGGGTGACGACGGATACATCGGTGATGACAGCGTCGCGAAGCAGGGGGTGGGCCGACTGGACGTCGGGGACCTCCACGTGCAGATCAGACGCACCCCGAAGCCGGTGATCGCCATGGTTGCCGGCTACGCAATCGGCGGCGGTCACATCCTTCATCTGGTCTGCGACATGACGATCGCCGGGGACAATGCCCGCTTCGGCCAGACCGGCCCCCGGGTCGGCAGCTTCGACGGCGGCTTCGGCGCCAGCCTGCTGGCCCGCAACATCGGCATCAAGAAAGCCAAGGAATTCTGGTTCCTTTGCCGTCACTACACGGCGGAGGAAGCCCTTGACATGGGCCTGGTCAACGCGGTAGTGCCGGTCGACGATCTCGAGAAGGAGACGGTTGCCTGGTGTCGCGAGATGCTCCACCTCTCCCCCCTCTCGCTGCGGCTGCTCAAGTCCAGCTTCAACGCCGAGGAGGACGGGCTGACCGGCCTTCAGCAGCTCTCCCATGACGCCACGCTGCTCTTCTACATGTCGGAGGAAGGCCAGGAGGGCCGAAACGCTTTCCAGCAGGGCCGCAAGCCGGACTTCGACAAGTTCCCGAAACGTCCGTGAGGATCTGGCTGAACGCGGCGCGGCCGCGTACCCTCCCTGCCGCGGTCGCACCGGTCTTCGTCGGCACCGCCGCCGCGATTTACGCGGCGGATGACTTCCCCAGGGTGCTCGGCTTCCTGGCGGCGCTGGTCGCCAGCATCCTGATCCAGATCGGGACCAACCTGGCCAACGACTACTCGGACGCCCGGCGCGGAGCGGATTCGGCCGACCGTCTCGGTCCGGTCAGGGTGACATCGGCGGGGCTGATCACCCCGAAGCGGGTGCTGACCGCAACCTGGATCGCCTTCGGGCTTGCCGCACTCCTGGGTCTCTACCTGGCCTGGCTTGCCGGCTGGGTCATTCTCGTGGTCGGAATTGTTTCTATCGCAGCCGGTTTCCTGTACACCGGCGGCCCGAGGCCGTATGGCTACGCCGGACTCGGCGAAGTCTTCGTCTTTGTCTTTTTTGGCCTTGTCGCCGTCAACGGTTCCTATTACGTCCAGCTGGAAGAGCTCGCCTGGCTGCCCTTCGGCCTTTCGGTGACGGTCGGTCTGCTCTCGACCGCGATCCTGGTCGTCAACAACGTGCGCGACATCGATTCGGACCGGCGGGCGGAAAAGAACACCCTGGCCGTCCGCCTCGGCCGCGAAAAGACGCGGCGCCTTTACGTTTTCCTGGTTCTGGCGGCCTTCTTCGTGCTTGGTCTGACCATCGTCCTGAATGACGGCCCGTGGCTCGCACTGATCGGACTGATCGCGATCCCGATGGCCCGCGACCCGATTGCCGCGGTAACCGGTCGTACCGACGGCCCGTCGCTGAACAAGGCGCTCGCCGGAACCGGGGCGCTGCTCGGAGCCACCTCGCTGCTCACCGCGATCGGACTGGTACTCGGGGCCTGAAATGGAGATCGGACTGCTCAGCGTCGAGGTGATTCCCTTCGCGCTGAGCTTCCGCCAGCCGTATGTCACGGCCACCGGGGTTCTGCAACGCCGGGAATCGGTGCTTCTGCGCATTCGCGACGAGAACGGCATCACCGGCCTGGGTGAAGGCGTGCCCATGACCCTGCGGGGTGGGGACGGGCTCGAGCGGGTGCTCGATGAGCTCGAAGACTGGAGCAACGAGCCGTCCCGGTTCCCGAACTCGTCCCCGGCCCGTTGCGCCGTGAGCATGGCGGTGGCCGACCTGGTCGCCAAGCGGGAGCAGATACCGCTCTGGCAGTACCTGGACCCTGCCGCGGTACCTCGAACCCTCGAATGCAACGCGACCATCACCGCCGGCGAAACCGCGGATGTAGTCGGTCAATGCGAGCACTGGGCCGCCGACGGCTTCAGGGTCTTCAAGCTCAAGGCCGGTCCCGCGGAGGCGACCGGGCTGGCTTCGGCGGTTCGCTCGGCTCTCGGCCCCGAGGTCGCCATACGAATTGACGCGAACGGCACCTGGGGAGGCGAAGCCCTCTCCCTGCTCGGTGAACTGGAACCGATCGGAGTGGAGCTCGTCGAGGAACCCGTCACGGGACTGTCCGAACTGGCGGAGCTGAGTCGCGGCACATCCATCCCCCTCGTCGCCGACGAATCCGTAAACGATGCCTCCGAGGCCGCCGACGCACGGCTCGAGGACGCCTGCGCCGCTGTGACCGTGAAGCTCAGCAAGATCGGGGGCCTCGATGCGGGACTGGGCGGCCATCTGCCTACCTATCTGTCCAGCGCGCTCGACGGTCCAGTCGGCATCGCAGCCGCGGCCCATGTGGCCCAGACCCTCGATCCGGGGCTGCCCTGGCCGGGCATGGCCCACGGCC